>VGXE01000020.1 GCA_016873455.1 Nitrospira sp.
GCTGATCACGGTCATCCTGGTGATCGGGATCAAAGAAAGCGCGCGGGCCGCCGGACTGATCGTCATCCTCAAACTCTCCGTCATCGTGTTTTTCATCGCCGTGGGAACTCCCGCCGTCAGCGCCGACAATTGGACTCCGTTTATGCCGAACGGATTTGAGGGGGTGCGGGCGGCCGCGGCCATCATTTTCTTTGCCTATATCGGCTTCGACGCCGTCTCAACCGCCGCAGAAGAAGCCCGCAATCCTCAACGGGATGTCCCGCTGGGGATCCTGGCCTCCTTGGCCGTGTGTACGGTGCTTTACATTTCCGTAGCTGCAGTGTTAACCGGCCTGGTCCCCGTAAGCCAGATCGACATCCACGCCCCGGTGGCCGAAGCCCTGAGTCTGGTGGGATACAAATGGGGGGCGGCGCTGGTGGCGATCGGCGCAGTCGCCGGCATTACCAGCGTGCTCGTCGTGATGATGCTGGGACAAATCCGCGTCTTTTTCGCCATGTCGCGCGACCGGCTGTTGAGTCCCGGGCTGTCGATCGTGCATCCGCGATTCGGCACACCGCATCGAGCCACAATTCTCACCGGTGTCGCCGTGGCGATTCTGGCTTCCTTGTTTCGGATCGGCGATGCAGCCGACATGACCAACATCGGAACCTTCTTCGCCTTCATATTGGTCTGCTTCGGCGTGATGCTGCTCCGCTATACGAAGCCGGATCACCCCCGCCCGTTTCGCTTGCCCTTTATGCCCCTTGTCCCGCTCTTGGGCATGGCGGCATGCTTCTATCTCATGATCGGACTCCCCGCGCTGACATGGACCCGCTTCATCGTCTGGACGATCATCGGCATCGCGGTCTATATCGGCTACGGGATGAGACATAGCAAACTTGCCGTGCAGAACGGCCAGCCATGACCCTTCCATGACGGAAAACTCCTGAATCGCCTTCCCAAATCGCGACGACTGCGCTGTTGGGATTAACTCGATTGTCCTCAGGTCTGAGAAGCAGGAGTCGGTGCAACAGGTGACTGATCGTTCGTTGCCGAGGCGGTGACCGGTTGTTCCGGCTGGGCAGACGAGGCAGCGGGCTGACTCGCTGGAGCTGGGGACGGCGGCGGCACCGATGCATTCGGCGAGGGGACCACCGGTTTCGGCGGGGGGCTTGATGATGCGGCAGTTTGAGTTGTGGGCGTGGCGGGTTTGGGAGGCGCGGCCGGTTTCGGCGGTGCCGGTTTTTCCGGCTTGATTCCCCCTTCCCAGGACGGACCGGAATACATGTCCGGGGTCAAGCCTCTGGCCTTCCATTTTTCCTCGAAGTCGGCGGCAGCCTTGTTGGGGGTTTCGCCGGTCCCGAGTACGTCGTTCCACGGATACACTTTGGGACCGATGTGACATCCGGACTCCGTACGCTTGAGATACAGCGCGATCGGATTGCCTCGATAGGGACCGAGATAGATGTGCACGCAACCGACATATTCGAACAACGAAGCCATACGCCTCCAGGAACGGATATCATGCCATAAGAAGTCTGGAGACGGCAAGGTATGCGGGTTCGAACGGCCCGTCCGTTCCACCCTGGCGAGTGGGTCTTGAGGGAGAGCGGGCGAAATAGGCTGAGAATTACAGCCCGACTTTGGCAAGCCGCGCTCGGGCTTGGTCGATCGTATGCAAAAGCGTCCGGTGAGTCCGACAGCCGACGATGAGTCTCGCATCGGATAGGATGACCGGCTTAACGGAAGGCAGAAACTGCCGTTTCACACGGGCCACACGCGCGAGAGACTGCTCAAGCCGCTTCATCGAAATCGTGCCATCGGCAACGGCTTTTTCCACCGCCCCGATCGCCGCCACCTCTCGGTCGCGGTCTTTGCAGATCAGCGGCATGTCGCATCCGGCCAGGATTGCCTGTACCGTAGCCTCTTCGATCCCATAGTGATCGATGATGGCGTGCATCTCCAGATCGTCCGTCAGGACGACACCATCGTAGCGGAGCTCCTCTCGCAGGAATTTCCCGATGATCGCCGGCGACAAGGTGGCCGGCCGCTGATCGTCCAGCGCGTGATACAGGACATGAGCCGTCATCATCGTCGCCACGCCGTGCGCCGCCGCATGGCGGAAGGGAGGAAATTCGACTTGCTCCAACCGCTCGCGCGGCGCCGAGACAACGGGCAACTCCTTGTGCGAGTCCGTGTTGGTATCGCCGTGGCCGGGAAAATGTTTGCCGCACGCCACGACGCCATTGTCCTGCAAGCCTCCCACCGTCGCTTCACCCAACACACAGACAGGAGCCGGTGTGGAGCCGAACGCGCGGTCTCCGATCACCGGATTCGCGGGATTGCTGTTCACGTCGAGCACAGGCGACATATTCATGTTGATGCCGACGGCCTTCAGCTCTTTGGCCGTCGTGGCCGCCACGGCGTAGGCCAGCTCGGACGAATTGCACCGGCCCAGCACGTCGCAGGGAGGAAAAATCGTGAACTCCTTCGGCAATCGTGAAACTCGGCCCCCTTCTTGGTCGATCGAGATCAGCAGCGGCGAATGCGGGCTGCATCGTTGCAACGCATTCGTCAGATCGACGATCTGTTCGACCGACTCGAGATTTCTCGAGAACAGAATGACGCCGCCGGGCTTGTATTCCTTGATGAAGGCCGCGAGATCCGACGACACTGTTGTGCCGTCGAACCCCACCATGAAGAGCTGACCGATCTGCTCGCGCGAAGTAGGCATAACCTTCCTGTGGCTCAGGGTGTTCGGTCGATGAGATAGTGGATCAGCAGCCTGGTGCCGATTCCAGTCGGCCTTTGGGTACGATCGGCCTCGTTCCCGTTCGCTTCAAACAGTCCTGGCGACATCGTGAGGCACTCAGGGACAGTCGCCGACCAACTTGCTACACCACTGCCGTGGTCAATATTCAGCTACTGCGTACGGTCCATCAAATACTGAATCAGCAACCTGGTGCCGATTCCAGTCGGGCCTTTGGGAAGATAGGCCCGTTCCCGTTCGCTCCAATCGGTGCTGGCGATATCGAGATGCACCCACGGCCAGTCTCCGGCGAACTTGCTGAGGAACAGCGCGGCGGTAATCATGCCGCCTCCGCGCCCGCCGATGTTCCGCATGTCGGCCACATCGCTCTTGAGCTGCTCAAAATACTCGTCCCAGAGCGGCATCTCCCAGACACGCTCCCCCGCGCGGACTCCCGCCTTGCGCACGGATTCTTTCAGGGTGTCATCGGTGCCGAACATCCCGACGGCAAACTGGCCAAGCGCGACGACACAGGCGCCGGTCAGGGTCGCGATGTCGATCAGCGCGGCTGGTTTGTACCGCGCGGCATAGGCCAGCGCGTCCGCCAAAATCAGCCGCCCTTCGGCATCGGTGTTCTGCACCTCGACCGTTTTTCCGGAGAGCGTCGTCACGATGTCGCCCGGTTTCATCGCCCGGCCGCCGGGCATATTCTCCGTCGTCGGCAGAATGCTCACTAAGTTAAGCGGCAGTTTCAGCCGGGCCGCGGCCCGCATCGCCGCCAGGACTTCGGCGCCGCCCGTCATATCCGCCTTCATGTGTTCCATGTTCTCCGCCGGTTTCAGCGAGATGCCGCCGGTGTCGAACGTGACCGTTTTCCCGACGAGGACGACGGGACGGTCATCTTTCTTGCGGGCGCCGCGATATTCAAGAATGATGAATTTCGGCGGCTCGTGGCTGCCTCGCGCCACCCCGAGCAACGCGCCCATGCCCAGCTTCTCCATGTCCTTTTGCTCGAGAATCTTCAACGTCACGCCGGTGTCTTTTGCAATGGCTTTCGCCTCCTGGGCGATCCTGGCCGGCGTCATCACATTGGACGGATGGTTACAGAGGTCCCGGACGAAGATCGTCGCTTCTGCCGTCGCGGTTCCCCGGCGGACGCCCTCGGAGAGATCGCGCAACTCCGCTTTATCCCGAGCTGAGAGCGTCATGGAGTCCACGTCATGGCCTGCCCCTCGCTCGCTACGATAGTCGTTGAATTGGTAGCTCCCCAAGACGGCCCCCTCAACCATCGCCTGGGCCACGTCACTGGGAGAAGCGCCCTTCGGTACGATGGCGGGGACAGTCACGGTGAACGTCGCAGCCTTGGCCTGCCGGACTCGTTTGACGGCATACCCCAGCGCCTGGCGGATGGTGTCCAGCCCCACAGACGTCGTCTTCCCCAGACCGACGAGCAGCACCCGCTTCGCGGAAATCTTCCGGTGCGTGTGGACCAATGCCGTTTCCGCCGCCTTGCCTTCGAACTCCTTGGACTTGAGTAACTCCGTGAGGGCGCCTCCCAGTGCATGATCAATCGGCGCCGCGTCGTCCTGCGAGAGGCCGGCCCCCTCACACTGCAACAGCACCAGTACGTCCGTCGCGTCCTTATCCACCCGCCCGACTTTCACATTCACCTGCATGATCTTCATCCTGTTCTCCTTGTATTCGTCAATCGCCAAACGTCAGTCGTCAATCGTCAGAAACCCGTTGTCTTCACGGTTGACGTATGACGATTGACCGTTGACGTCCTCACACGCCGCGCATCTCCGGCGACCAGATCAGTTTGTGCAATTGCAGCTGATACCGCACCGGCAACCGGTCGGCCAGCACCCATTCGGCCAGGTGCCGTGGATCCAATGCCCCAAACACCGGGCTGAACAACACCGAGCACCGACGGTCGAGCTGGTATCGTGCAACCATCGCCTTCGCCCATTCATAGTCGGCTCGATCGGCGATGACGAATTTGGCTTCGTCGTGCGCGCGCAGCCGCTCGACATTCGGCCAGTGCATGCGATCCGACATGCCGCTGCCTGGACATTTGACGTCCAAAATGATGCGCACTCGGGGATCGATGCCCGCCGTCTCGAGCGCTCCACTGGTTTCAAGCAGTACGGTGAATCCGTCGTCGCAGAGCCGAGCGAGCAACGTCAGGCACTCCGATTGTGCGAGCGGCTCGCCTCCGGTGACTTCCACCAAGGGACAGCCGTACGAGCGGACCCGATCCATGATGGATTCGATCGACGTGTCGGAGCCACCATAAAAGGCGTACTCCGTATCGCACCAGGTACAGCGAAGCGGACAACCGGTCAGACGCACGAACACGCAGGGCCGCCCCGCGAACGTGGACTCCCCTTGAATGCTATGAAAAATTTCGGTGACGCGCATCTCTACGATTTGGGCTTTCAGCCGTCAGCGTTCAGCTATCAGCCGAACTCGTTCGGAGCCGGCGTTGATCGCCGCCTTCTCCATCCACTATTACCGCCATTGCTGGACCGGCCACTTCCGCCGCTTGGCCACGCGAGCCATCCCTCGAATGGGGTTGACGACCGTGGGGTATCCGACTGTATCCAACAGGTCAAAGTCACCGGGGCTGTCGCCGTAGGCGTAACAGTGCGACAGGTCCAGCGTCAGATCCTGTGCCAGTTGCTCGATCACCAGCCGCTTGCCCTCTCCGTACGGAAAGGGAGAGAGGAGATGACCGGTATAGACGCCCTTGGCCTGTTCCAATCGGCCGGCGAACCACCGTTCGACTTGTAAAGCGGTCGCAATGGGCTCGATCAGAAAATCGAGCGAGCCGCTCAAGAGCACGATCGTATGCCCGGCCTGGCGGTGCTCTTCCATCCGCCGCATGGCCGCGGGAGAGACAAAGGGGCATAGATGCTCGCGGCAGAACTCTTCCCCGAGTGGTTCAATGACTTGCGCCGGTTTTCCGGCCAGATACAGTTTGCGTTCCCGCAGCGGACTCAACGACAGGCTGGGCAGGTGCTGGAGCAGCCACCAGAGGCTTGCGCGCGCTTCGGGCCATCCAACAACACCGCGACGCCACAGCCACCGAAAGAATCGCCGCTCGCTCCCCTCGCCGGGCAAGAGGGTGTTGTCGACATCGAAGAATGCGGCGACAGACGAAGCGAGATGGCTCGTGGTAATGGTCGGGTGTGTCATTCGTGTGCAGGCGTAAAATTAGAGGCCGATTCTACCGGAGGGTCCCTTCGTTGACAAGAAATTTGCCCTACTTCTATAATGCCCACTCCCTCAGGCGTCGCTCGTCGTTCGTGAATCGTATCTCGCTGGGGAAAGAGCGTATAGCTGATGGCGTATAGCACGTGATTGGATCAGATGATGGGACCGCTTCGATTCACCCTCCGGTCTCGTGCCATAAGCCATACGCCATAGGCTCTGCTCTTCGGACGAGATACGAACGACGCTTCACGAGTGACGCTTCACGCTTCACGATTTGGGCCGAAGTGGTGGAATGGCAGACACGCACGTTTGAGGGGCGTGTGGCGCAAGCCGTGCGGGTTCAAGTCCCGCCTTCGGCACCAATGATTCTTCTTCGGGTGTCCTCCAACCCAGCCCAAGGGCCCTACTCAAGCTGACGCCGGGTGTCACCTTAGTAGAAAATGTGGCCCTTCATTCCTTTTGACTTTACCCTGAGTCAGCAGACAGGGTATCCTTCACGTCCACGTACCTTCTCCACTGCTACGAGCGCATGATGGGAAGTCTCGCGAAGCAGACGGCGCTCTACCGCCGACCGGGTTCGCTCGCTGATCCGGGAAATCCTGGAGCAGGCCGGGTATGCCGTGGAGGAGGCCCGCAATGGGAAAGAGGGATTGGAACGGTATCGGGAGAAGCCGGCCGACGTGGTCCTCATGGATGTGTTGATGCCGGACCAAGATGGGCTGGAGAGCATCTTGATTCTTCGCCGCGAGTTTCCCGCCTCTCGTGTCATTGCGATGACCGGGGGCAGCGACATGATCGGCATTCTGAATTTCTTGGATGTGGCAAAAATGATGGGGGCCTGTAGGACTCTTCGCAAGCCGTTTGAACTGCAAACGCTACTCGATACCGTGGGTGCTGAGGTGCCCGCCTAGCCCGCATTATTCATGACGGTTCGTGACCCTTCGACACGCTCAGGGTCCCGAGCTCCGTCGAGGGACGAAACCGCCAAGACGCCACGCGCCTGCGCGCTGTAGCGCTCCGGTGCGCAAGCGCGAGACGGGCACGCGGAGCCCTGAGAGACCGACGCATACTTGAAACAGTATGTGGAGGTCACGAAGGGCGAGCCTGCCCGCTGGCTGCAGAAAGCTCGCAGCCAGGCTTGTCGCAGCGGCGTATCGGCGGTTGCAGTAGAAGCGCTCATGAATAGTGCGGGCTAACCTTCCCCTCGCCGAATCCTTGCCGAATCCTTGATTGACATCGCACCACGTCCCGGTCAGACTTGGCCGGACGATGCCTCCGGCTACTACGATATGATCCTTCTGAATCTGTTTCTCTGCGTCATTGTCACGACCGTAGGATTCTGGATTCTTTGGGGCGCCGACTGGCCCCTTGTCGTCGCCGGGTGGGCGCTGGCGGCCGGCGGATTCCTGTGGTGGAGAGCTCGGTCCGTTGCGGAGCTGTGGGCCTGGGCGACTCTGGGTTTGGGCCTGGAAAGCTTTCTCTGGCCGATCCTGGTGATGTCTCAGCTCAAGCACGCATCAGAGACACCCTCTGACGAGGAACTGGGGACGATTCTGTCGGCTGTTGTGATGGGCCTCTTCTCCTCCGTCTTCTGGATCTCTTTTTCCTACGGCCTGTTCAAGCGGGCATGGAAATCCACAGCCGACTCGGCCGGCCATACCGCATCCGACGGAAAGCCCTCACGCCCCGCCAAACGAAACAAGGGACATTAACCTAACTCCATCGGGTCGATATCGACGACGAACTTGAGTCGATTCCGTCGGTATTCCTGCTCCATCCGGGCGACTGACGTCTGGATCAGGCGGCACAGGCCGTCATGATCGGTCCCTTTCACGAGGGTCTGGAACCGATGCAGGCCTTTCGGCCGCTTCCCCATGGCCGGCACCGGTCCGAGCATGGACGGTGGTCCCTCTGTCCCGGCTGATTGTTCGAGACAGGATCGCCACCGCTTGGCAGCCGTTTCAACCTCCTGCTGGTCTTTCCCCAAGACCGACAAAGCGGCGAGATGACAACCCGGCGGGTAGTTCAGCAACCGTCGCGCCGCGAGTTCTTCATCGTAAAACCGCTGTGGGTCAGCGGAGAGCACCGCTTCCACGGCATGGTGTGCGGGAAGCCGCGTTTGCACAATCACCCGGCCGCCTTCCGAATATGGCCGGGCCACCGCGACGGCCTCGTCCAACAACTGATAGGTGCGCTCAGCGGCGCGAAAATCAGGGATGTGCAACCCTGAATCGGCCTGCAAGATCCCAACTACTCCCCTGCGCGGGAGCGGGCCACGCTGAAAGAGCGCTTGTGTCCCAATCACAATATCCCAGGCCCCTGACCTGATTCCCTCCCAGGTCTGTCGAACGGCGGCCGCGCGGTGCAGTGTATCGCGATCAACACGGGCAACCGTGGCGTGAGGAAACAGTCGCCGTGCGTCGGCTTCTGCCCGTTCGGTCCCATCGCCAATCGTCGTCAGGCGAGTGGAGTGGCAGACCGGACAGGACTGCGGCAACGCGTCCATCCTGCCACAGTACCGGCACGCCAAGACGCCCGCTTCCCGGCCATAGGCCAGGGCCACGGCACAGGATGGGCAGCGGGGCACCCAGCCACAGTCGCGACAGATCAGTGTTCGGGCGAAGCCCTTGCGATTGAGAAAGAGCAACACTCCGGTCTTGTGCTCCAACGCCTCCTGCATGGCCGCCATGAGCGTCCGGCTGAACAAGGTGCCCGCCGGCTCGTGACGGAGGTCCACCAGCTCGACCTTCGGTCGCCGAGCCGGTTCCAGTCGAACCACATAACGCTCGGCATCCCCGTCACACACCGATTCAAGAGAAGGATGAGCGGACGCGAGCACAACCAGGGCGCCCTCTTCCTTGGCTCGCATCCAGGCAACATCTCGGGCATGATACCGAGGTTCTTGAGGCTCCTTGAGCGCCGGATCGTCTTCGCCCTCGATCCAAATCAAACCAAGGGATGGGAGCGGGGCAAAGACCGCAGACCTGGTGCCCACCACAATGGACGGCGTACCTTCTTGGGCCCGCCTCCATAGGTCAAACCCAGACTCCATACGCGCCAAGGTAATCGGGAGCGTGGTCAGATGAGACACTTGCCGTGTGAGCCATTCGGCTTTCGCCAGCTCGCCACAGACAATAATCGTGGATTTGCCTGTAGTGTGCACCTGGCGGATTGCCTCAGCAAGTCGGACCACGCGTTGCTCCCATGGAGCAGAGAAGACAACTTTCCTAGCCTGATTGGTGCAAAGATACCCGGCGACCTGCGCCACCCAGAGAGGATCCGGCTCCACGTGGTGGAAGGACTCCACGATGCCCCCTCCGTCAGGGCCCGTGGCCATCAGTGTCGTGCGCTGTCCTCGAGTGGATGCGCGAACCGGCTCCTTGGGCAACACCAGCCGAAGACACTGGCCCCATGGAGCAACATAGTGCTCCGCGACTCGACGGGACAAATCAAACAGCACAGGCGGGAGCCCGACACGTTCCGACCCGTCCGCCAGTGAACGGATTTCCTTGAGAGAAGCGGCCCGTATCCCACTGGGAGGACGATTGCTCAAGGCAATCACCACCCCGTCCAGCATCGTTCGACCAAATGGCACGAGGACCTGCCGGCCGATGGTGAGAGTCTGGGTCAGGGCCGCGGGAACCAGATAGGTAAAGGCCTTGGCAATATGACGAGGCACGATGACATCCGCATACAGAGGCTCGTGCCGAACCGGAGGAACAGGCTGGTTAGGATGCACCATGCGCCATTGTAGCAGCGTGGGAAAAGCTAGCCCACATGTTTCATGACGGTTCGTGACCCTTCGACACGCTCAGGGTCCCGAGCTCCGTCGAGGGACGAAACCGCCAAGACGCCACGCGCCTGCGCGCTGTAGCGCTCCGGTGCGCAAGCGCGAGACGGGCCCTCGGCTTCGCACGCCTCGCAGAGTCGTCGATGCGGGCCGCGAGGCGAGCACGCGGAGCATCGAGAGACCGAGGCGTACTTGAAACAGTACGGCGAGGTCGTGAGGGGCGAGCCTGCCCGTTGGCCGCGCGAAGCTCGTGGCCAAGCTGGTTGCAGCGGCGTATTGGCGGCTGCAGTAGAAGCGTTCATGAATAATGTGGGCTTGGACAACGAGGCGGATGATACCCGGCGGTATGTCGCGAGATAAGAGAACGCTTCGACTTGGGAAGTGGCCTGGCGGAGAGGTTCTTCTCGAACCTCTCCGCCCACACAGGGATCGTTAGAAGCCCGGCGCGTTGGCTTGTGCGGATGGATCTTGCTTGGCAGAGTCAGACGGACCTGGATTGCCCGTGGAGGAAATATTCGCCGGAGTGGAACCGTCTCCCCCATTTGCTGCCCCGCTTGTAGGTACCTGCGATGGCTGTTCACCGCCAGACGACCCTGAGCCGCTGGCGTCGGACACGTTCGCGCTCGCCGATCCATCTCCTGATGACGCCCGCCGCTGCTCCCCGACAGAGAATGTCCCGGACTCTGAAGGAGAGGCGGGGTTGGGAGGAGAGGTTAATTGGTTGTTGCTTCCTCGTGCGCTCAGGTCCGATGGGTCTTCCGATTTCTTCTGTGCTTGACTGTCACCGTCACGTTTCGAGTCCTGAGGCGCGCCAGCTGGATTGTAGAGCAGAATTTCCACGCGCCGGTTTTTTGTGCGACCCTCCTCACTGGTGTTGGTGACGGCAGGTTTGCTGTCGCCAAAACCCACCGCGCTGAGACGGGCAGAATCCACTCCACCCTTCTCGACCAGATAACGAACGACTCCGTTCGCCCGGGCCTTCGCCAATTCCCAATTGCTGGGATAGCGGGATTTCAGCGATAGGCCGATTTCGATATTGTCCGTATGCCCCTCGACCCGGATCAGCCGGGTATCGGCACTGGTGTGCAGGTATTCGATCAGTTGGTCCAAAACCTGATACCCGTCCGACTTGATCGCCGCTTCACCGGACTCATAATGAAGGGCATTGGCCACATCCCCCAAGTTGATACGGGTCTGTCCGGACTCGTCCTGAGTCTTAAGTTTGCTGGCCACGAGATCGGAGGCGCCAGTTGCCTGGTCGGCCTTGAGTGGAGTCAATTCAACCGGGTGCACGATCGGCAGGGACTGCCCGATGGCCTTAAACCGATCTCCGCGAAATATCCGGGTGGTGGCTTTGACGACACGAGCCGTTGCCGTCTGTTCATCAACCGACAACACCTTGAGCTGGCCGATCTTTCTGATCGGAAGTCCGGCGCTATGGCGGTGGATGTCGAGTAAATCTCCGGCCTTGAGGCCATCTGCGCTTCCACGATCGACATACACGACGTTCGATTGCGACACCATGGTCATCGACCTATCGGCCTGGACTTCCACGATCATGCCCTTCAGGTCGACAGTCTCCGATACTGGGCTGGCGCCGTCGCTCGGCGATGGAGGCACGAACCGCATGACCGGATCGCCAGGGGAAACTTGTTCGTAGCTCGTCAGGGATTCGACCGTCGTCAGGTCATGACTCGTATCGGTTACCCGGACAACCGCCAGGCGAATCACCACGAAACCCAGGTACTCTTTCGTGACAGGATGAAAGACCTTGCGGACTCGTTTATACACGGTAAACAAGTCCCCGACCGCGACTTCATCTGGATTATCGAGCTTGAGATAAAAGGCCTCTTGCCTCCCCATCAGCATTCGGTTGCCCGTTGACTGATTGTCTCCCGTGATTCGATTGACAATGCCGTCACGCGGCGTAGTTTTCTGGATGGCCCCGCTTGAGAACACCGTGGCGGCCTCACCATACCGCACCGCATCGGCGTTTTGGGTTTGTGCCAATACCCCATCCGGCAGCACGCCGATACCGAACGAGAGGGCCAGAATCAATGGCGTCAATGTTTTCATAGGTCTGTTCCTTTGCGGGTTCTGTTCGGACCAATGTTCCTTGGCAAACCATAGCAAAACATGCTGTCCTGTCAAGAATTTGCGCCGATCTCACCGGGTTTGACCATCGCGCGTCATCAGTGGTATGGTCCCGGCATCTTCGATGACGTTCCGAGACATTCCGCACGGTCCACGCCATGAACGATCAGTCTCCCCCGCCAGTATCCAGCTTCCTGAAGAAAGAGCGGATCGAGACCCAAATTCATCGCCGGCGGAAGATCAAGGCTCGCTCCCCATTGGAGTCGGAATGGGAAATTTCGCCATTACCTCGTCACGATGTAGAACTTCCGCCGACCAAGCCACGCCCTGGGGCTTGAACCGATCATTCTGGGGAGTCGCCACCGACGATTTGGATCGGGCCTTCGCAACTCCAGGCCAGACGCAGTCTCATGCTAGGGCTTTCGGGACCCCCTCACTTAGGTCCTTTGTTCCCTTGCTATCCCCACGATCCAGCCCCTACTATCCTAGCTTCTTTCAAGGTCAACACCTTGTGAGGCGAGGGTGATGAGTGATCCCCATTTGCTCGACTATTTGACCAAGTTCTATCCCATCCTGCTCTTTATCTTCGCGATGCTTGCCTTCGGGATGACCACGCTGGTGATCAGCCATTTCGCCCAGCCCAGGTACCCAGAACCGGAGAAATTGTCGGTCTACGAGTGTGGCGCCGAACCGTTTTCCGATGCCCGCATGCCCTTCCCTGTGCGGTACTACATTTTTGCCATGCTGTTTGTCATTTTTGACGTGGAAGTGATCTTTCTCTACCCCTGGGCGGTCGTGTTTACCAAGATCGGTGTGATTGGATTGATTGAGATGCTGATTTTTATCGGCCTGTTCGTCGTCGCGTATGTATACGCCTGGCGCAAGGGAGCACTTGAATGGGACTGATCCAGCTGGGGCGGCATGACAAGGACGGCGCCCCCGATGTCATTACCGGAAGCCTGGAAAAAGCGGTCAATTGGGCGCGCAAAGGCTCCCTGTGGCCCATGACATTCGGGCTGGCCTGCTGTGCCATCGAGATGATGGCCGCCGTCTCGTCCCGGTATGACATGGACCGGTTTGGCGCCGGTGTCTTCCGCGGCTCGCCGCGGCAATCGGACTTGATGATCGTGGCCGGAACCGTGTGCCGCCGGATGGCGCCGGTGATCAGAAAAATCTACGACCAGATGCCGGAACCGAAATATGTGATCTCGATGGGATCCTGCGCCACATCCGGGAATATCTACGACAGCTACAGCGTGGTGCAAGGAGTCGATCGGTTCGTCCCGGTCGATATCTATGTGCCCGGATGCCCGCCGACGCCCGAGGCGCTGTTCGACGGCATTCTGAAATTGCAGGAGCGCATCATGCAAAAACGGGTGTTTGTCTCGCAACCGAACGAAGTCAAAGCGAATTTCAAGATCTAACAGGCACTCCATGCACCAGATGGCTCAACGGATTCAGGACGAATTTCCCGCCGGTTTTGTCGGCGCGACCGAATGGCGTGGCGACGTAGCGGTCACGGTCACACGGGACGCACTCCACAGCATCGCGGAATTTCTTCGTCATGAGCCGGGAATGGATTTCGACTACATCGTCCATGTGAGCTCCGTGGATTGGCCGGACGATGAAGAACGATTCGAGGTGGTGTGGGAGTTCTACTCCATCCGGAAGCGACGACGCATTCGGCTCAAAACGCGCGTGCCGGAGTCTGATTGTATCGTGGATTCGCTGACGGATCTCTGGAGAGGGGCGGACTTCATGGAACGTGAAGTCTACGACATGATGGGCATCCGGTTTCGAAATCACCCGGATTTGCGCAGGATCCTGATGCCGGACGACTATACCGAAGGGTATCCCCTGCGGAAGGACTTTCCCCTCCGCGGCAAAGGCTGGCGGGATACGTTCGAGTTTCTGGACGAAGTTCCACAATAAACGCACGGACCGACGATGGCATTCGAAGATCAGAGAACAACGGTCTACAAAGTCGATCCGGAGCATCCGGAGAGCAAGACGCTTCCGACCTTACGGACCGAGGAACTGCTCTTGAACATGGGGCCTCAACATCCCAGCACCCATGGAGTGCTCAAGGTGATTTTGGAGTTGGAGGGGGAGCGGCTGGTGAAATCCACGCCGGTCATGGGGTACCTCCATCGCGGAGTCGAAAAACTGGCGGAGGACGGCACCTATCACCAGTTCATTCCTCACACGGACCGGCTCGATTACGTCTGCGCGATGTACAACAACTTCGCCTATTGCCGTGCCGTCGAAAAACTGTTGGATCTCAAAGTGCCGGACCGGGCTGAGTATCTCCGAACGATCGTGGCAGAGGTGCAACGTATCATCGGCCACCAATTTTGGGTGAGTGCTCAGGCGCTGGACATCGGGGCCATGACCGTCTTTTTCTACTGCTTTCGTGATCGGGAGATTCTCCTCGATTGGTTCGACGAGCTGTGCGGAGCCCGCCTGACGACCAGCTGGTACCGCATCGGCGGGGTGGAGCGCGACCTCACGCCGTCGCTCATCGAGAAGCTGAAAGCCTTTCTCGATTATTTCCCTCCGAAGATCGACGAGTACCAAGTCTTTCTCGAAAAGAACCGTATCTGGCTGGGGCGTACGAAGGGCGTGGCCGTGATTTCAGCTGAGGATGCCATCAGCTTCGGATTAAGCGGACCGACGTTGCGCGGCTCCGGCGTGGACTATGATCTGCGCAAATATGAGCCCTACAGCGCCTATCCAAAATGCGAGTTCAGCGTCCCGGTGGGAAAAAACGGCGACACCTACGACCGGTACTGGATTCGCATGATGGAACTCTATGAGAGCGTGAAGATCATCAAGCAATGCCTCGAACAAATGGAAGAGGGCCCCATCATGGCGGACGTCCCGAGCGTCACCTTGCCGCCCAAACAGCGGGTCTTCACGAACCTGGAGGCGATGATCCAGCAGTTCAAGCTGTTCTCGGAAGGATTCAAGGCGCCTCCTGGAGAGATTTATTGCGGGACGGAAGCACACAAGGGCGAACTGGGATTTCATATTGTCAGCACCGGCGGGAGTAAGCCGTACCGGCTCAAGATCCGCGCCCCGTCCTTCATTCATATGGGTGCGTTCGACCATATGGCCAGAGGGTATATGATTTCCGACGCCTGCACGATTTTTGGGACCTACGATATCGTGATGGGGGAGTGCGATCGGTGATGGGGACGTCAACCGTCATCCGCCAATCGGTGGGGCACAGAAGTTTCTTCACGGTTGACGAATGATGAGTGACGATTGACAGAGCATTAGATTGACAGAGCATTAGAATGGGTTTGAAACCAGCCACTAATCCCGACGTCGAAGCAGCGACGATCGAACTGACGATCGATGGGAAGACCGTCACCGCCAAGGATGGCGTCTCCCTATACGATGTCATCTCGATGACGGGTAAGATCATTCCGGCCATGTGCTACCACTACACGTTCGACCCGTTCGGTTCCTGCGGGATGTGTTTGGTGATGCAGGAAGGGAAAAAAGCGCCGGTCCGCTCTTGCACGGCCAAAGCGACGGCCGGGATGATTATCCGCACCGAGGGCGACGATCTTTTTCTCGCTCGTAAGAAAGCCGTTGAAAAGCATCTCTCGGTGCATCCGCTGGACTGCCCGGTCTGTGACGCGGACGGGCACTGCGAGCTCCAGGACATGGCATTTGAGCATGGCGTGACCAATCTGGCCAATGCCAAACAGAAGTTCATTCCGGAGGATACCCGAAGCCCAGTGCTGGACTTCAATATGAATCGCTGTATCGCCTGCGCCGAGTGTATCAATGTCTGTAAAGATGTGCTGATGATCGACGCGCTCCAGTTCATGAAAAAAGGCGGATTCAATCAGGTCGTGCCGAAGGGCGATGTCGCGCTCGACTGCGAATTCTGCGGGGATTGTCTGGCGGTCTGCCCGGTCGGCGCCATCACCAACAAGTTCTCGAAGTACCTGTACAAGCCCTGGCAGATGAAGAAAACCACCACCACCTGCAACTACTGCGGGGACGGCTGCCAGCTGTACTTGGAAACGAAGGACGAAGAAGTGATCCGCGTCACCTCACCCCTGTCCTGGAAGAACAAATGGGGAGACCGGTCTGAAACGGCGAAGGGGCACGGGGGCCTGTGTGTGCGTGGACGGTTTGGGTTCGAGTATCTGGATGGCAAGACCCGGCTGCGGAACCCGTTAGTGCGCGAGCACAACCAGCTGGTGGAAAAGCCCTGGATTGAAACCATGCAGACGCTCGTGGACCGGTTCACGGCGATTACGCATCGGCATGGCGCCGATGCCATTGCCGGCTTGATTACCGCGCGCTGCACGAACGAGGAACTGTATCTGTTCCAAAAACTGATGCGGACCGTGTTCGGAACCAACCATCTCGACAGCAGTGCACGCTACGGCCATATGAATTTCGTGCATGCCTCGAAGCATGCGGTCGGCCTGGGGCGGACGCACAACGATTGGGAAGATCTCACCAAGGCCAAGGCCGTGCTCGTGATCGGCTCGAACCTCACGGAAACGAACCCGCTGACGGCCATGCGGATCAAAGAAGCGATCCGTGTCTACAAGGCGCAAGTGGTGACGCTCGACTCCGCGGTAACGAATATGGCCAAACTGGCGTCTCATCCCTTACTGATCAATCCCGGCACAGAAGGCGCCGTGATCGACGGGTTGGTGAAGACGGCCATCGACCAGGATTTGGTCGATGAAGAATCGGTCAAGAAACATCCGCGCGCATTCGACGCACTCAAAGCGGCGGTCGGCACACTGTCGCTGGAGCAGATTTCGGCGCACACCGGCCTATCCAGCGAGACCTTCAAGGAGATCGTGGCGCTCTTTGCGGAATCGCCCCGATCGATCATTCTGTGCGCGGAAGGTATCGTCAGGCGGACCAACGGCTACCAGAACGTCTTGAAACTCATCGACCTCGCTTGGATCACCGGAAAACTCGACCGTCCCGGCTGCGGTGTCAGCACGGTGACCGAGGAACCGAATGAACAGGGTGCCGTGGATATGGGGGTGGCACCTGAGTTTTTGCCGGGACAAGCCCGGTTCGACGACGCAGCCGCGCGCGACCGGTTTGCCAAGGCATGGGACGCACCGCTCCCGCAGGCGGGCACGGGATCGCACCTCGTAGACATTCTCAACCGATGCCGGAGCGGGCAGATCAAGGCCCTCTATATCTTGGGAGAAAATCCGCTGGGAACCTTGCCGGCGTCGCTGGAGGTGCGAACTGCGTTGGAGCACGTTGAACTCCTCGTGGTCCAAGATCCTTTCTTGACGCAGACCGGACGCCAGGCTCATTTCGTACTGCCTGCCTGTACCTACGCGGAAAAGGACGGGACGTTTACCAATCTGGAAGGCCGGGTGCTCCGAGTGCGTCAAGCCATGGATCCTCTTGGGGACAGTTTACCGGACTGGCACATCATGACCGCGCTCGCCAACGCGATGGGGGCGCACTGGGAGTATCAATCGGTCAACGACATTCAAGCCGAAATCTTGAAGCTCGTGCCTGGATACTATAACCTCGGCCAGCCTCGGAAGATCGTGCCGACCCCCGACCACTACTTGTCGGATGGCTATGCTGCTGAGGTTGGGGCTCGGTACCGAGCGTCGGAGGGACACGACCAGACGCGGCCGTTTTCCTTACAGATGGGCCAAGTGCTCATGCATTCGGGCAAAATGTCGACGGAAGCCCCGGGACTTATCAAGATTGCGCCCAATACCGGCAAGCTCCATATGAACATTCGGGATATGGAACAGCTGGGCGTGCAAGAGGGCGTGAAAGTCTGTCTCGCCTCTGAGCGGGGGTCGTTGCAGCTTGGGGTCCAGCCCGACCAGTCTGTCGCGCCGGGCACCTGTTTTTTCCCCGAACACTTCAATGAACCGCCGGTCAAGGATCTGATGACGGTGTCAATCGACCCGGTGACGGGTGTCCCGGCTTTCAAACAGTGTTGGGTCAGCATTGAACGAGCGTGAGCAGATGTGTATGCTTTTGGGCCTGTCCATGAGGAGATGGCGATGAACGTGGGCGCATTGACCAAAAAAGTCCTCCAGGCCGCGTTGTTCTATGAAATCTGGGACGCGATGAAGGTCACGTTCCAGCACATGTTCCATCGGCCGATCACCTTTCAATATCCGAGGGAACAGCGGACGATTCCCGATGCCCATCGGGGCGCCCTGGGGCTGCTTCGGTACGACGACGGCCACGAACGGTGCGTGGGATGCGATCTCTGCGAAGCCGCCTGCCCTTCACGCTGCATCAAGGTGATCAGCGCGGAAGATCCAAGCCGTCCGCTCCAGCGGTATGCCACCGAGTTCTATATCGACATCACGAAATGCGTCTTCTGCGGCTATTGTGTCGAAGCGTGCCCGGTCAATGCGCTGGCCATGACGAAGATGTACGAATTTTCCACCCATGATAAGCGTACCCTGCTCTTCGATAAGAAGCGGCTGTACGACATCGGAGAACGCCACCTCGACGATGCGAAAAAATATCTGTATGCCCACAATCAGGAGAAGAATGTCGAGGAAAGCCGTGAGTATCGGTACTACTTCCCGCAGTCCGTACTCAAATCCACACAATCGCCTCCCAAGCATCTGAGCTGAGTCACGATGATGATGTCGGTATTTTTTGCGTATTTCGCATTGATGAGTATTGTCGCCGCTGCATTGACGGTGTCACTGAGACATCCCGTGCACTGTGGCCTCGCGCTACTGGCGCTGCTGCTGCACGTCTCCGGCCTCTTCGTGCTGCTGAACGCGGAGTTCCTGTGGGCCGTTCAGGTCATCGTCTATGCCGGTGCCATCTTAGTGTTGTACCTCTTTGTCCTGATGCTCCTGAATCTCAAGACGGACGAGCGGTATTTCCATTCGTCGTATCCGTATATTATCGGCCCGGCGGCGCTGGGATCGCTCTATGTCCTGTATCTGTTGCTCCAATCACCGTTTGAGGGTGCCAAGGGCGATGCGCCCGCGTCGGCGATCCTCGAGGGCGGGGACACGTATGCGGTGGGCATCAAGATGTTCAGCGATCATATTCTCCAGTTTGAAATCGTCGGCATCTTTCTGCTGGGCGCCATCATCGGCGCGATCGTGCTGGCCAAGACGCCAAAAGCGATGGAAGACGCGGGCGGTAAACGGTAAGAGGGCAGGGTGATGGTGCCTCTGAGTGCCTATGTGGCCGTCAGCGCAATCCTGTTTATGACGGGTTTGCTCGGGGTGTTGATCCGGCGCAACTTCATCATCGTGCTGATGTCCGTGGAAATCATGATGAATGCCGCCAACATCAATTTGGTCGCGTTTTCCCATTATCTTGAATCGATGTCCGGCCAGCTGGTCGCCTTATTCAATATCGCCATTGCCGCCGGGGAAGCCGCCGTTGGATTGGCCATCATCGTGGTCGTGTTCCGTGGAAAGATCTCCACGAACGTGGACGAAATGAACCTGTTGAAGTGGTAACGTGTCGGACTTAACCGATTTCCTTATCAAGCTGATTCCGCTCCTCCCGCTCCTGGCCGTCATCGCGAATGGGCTGCTCGGGAGCCGCTACTCGCATGAGACCGCGCACCGATTGGCCTGGGGATCGGTCGGCCTGTCGTTCCTGTGCACCATCGGGGTCTTCGCCGAAATCGTCAAGACCGGGACCGCCCGCGAGGTGATCGTCTACGAATGGATTTTCGGAGGGGATCTCTCGATCAACCTCGCGTTCCTGGTCGATTCCTTGACCTGTATGTGGCTGCTGGTCGTCACCGGCGTCGGATTTCTGATCCACGTCTACTCGGTCGGGTACATGCATGGCGAGACGGGCTTCACGCGCTTCTTCACCTACATGAACCTCTTCATGGTCTCCATGCTGTTGCTCGTCATGGGCAACAACTACGTGGTGCTGTTCATCGGCTGGGAAGGCGTCGGACTCTGTTCTTATCTCCTCATCGGCTATTACTACGATAAGACCTCCGCCGCCAAGGCGGCATCCAAGGCCTTTGTCGTCAACCGAATCGGCGACGCCGGATTCTTGCTGGCCATCTTCCTTGTCTTCATTCATTTCAAGACCCTGGATTACACCAAGGTGTTCGCCCAGGTGAGCACCCTCTCACCAGAAATGGCGACGGCCATTGCCCTCTGTCTTCTGGTTGGAGCCGTCGGGAAATCCGCGCAGCTGCCGCTCCACACCTGGCTGCCGGACGCGATGGAAGGCCCCACTCCGGTCAGTGCACTCATCCATGCCGCGACCATGGTGACGGCCGGTGTCTATATGATCGTCCGCAACCATGCCATTTTCGACGCGTCGCCTATGGCCATGGAGGTAGTGGCCATCGTCGGCGGCGGCACCGCACTCTTTGCGGCTACGATCGGGCTCGTCCAGACTGACATCAAACGGGTGCTGGCCTATTCGACGGTCAGCCAGCTGGGCTACATGTTTCTCGGCTGCGGCATCGGCGCGTATACCGCGGCGGTGTTTCACGTCATCACCCATGCCTTTTTCAAGGCCCTCCTGTTCCTGTCAGCTGGGTCCGTCATTCATGCGCTGTCCGGCGAGCAGGATATCCGAAAGATGGGCGGGCTCAGCCAGAAGATTCCCTGGACATTCCGGCTCTTCCTCATCGGGACAATTGCCATTGCCGGTATTCCTCCACTGGCTGGGTTCTGGAGTAAAGACGAGATCATGGGCCACGCCTTCGTCACCCATAACTACCCCTATTACATCGTGGCCGCCATTGGCGCGCTCCTGACGTCGTTCTATATGTTTCGTTTAACCTATCTCACCTTCTCCGGTCCGTCGCGGATGGATCACCACACGGAAGAGCATGTCCACGAGTCGCCGATGGTGATGATCGGCCCGTTGATGGTATTGGGCATATTGTCGGTGTTAGGCGGGCTGGCCCTGGGATTTCCGCCTGAACAGGGCTGGCTGCATCACTTCTTGGAGCCGGTCGTTGGAGCCGCTGGGACGCATGAAGTCAGCACCGGCTTAATGGTCGCCCTCATGGGAGTGGCCACGGCCATCGCCTTGTTGGGATGGGGTCTTGCGCACTTCCTCTACCATGTGGATCCGTCGGCCGCCGAAACAGGGGCGGCAAGATTTTCCGGTGTCTATCGGATCTTGCTGAATAAGTATTACGTCGATGAGATCTACGATTTTCTCTTCGTCGAACCCTTGAAACGGTTGGGCACACTGCTCGACTGGTTCGACCGCACGATTATCGACGGCCTCGTCCGAGGTGTCGGCAGGACGGCCGAGTGGAGCTCCGCCGCGTCAACCTGGATTGAAAAACACATTATCTATGCCGGACTGAACGTCATCGGCTACAGCAATCATCTGGCGGCACGGGAAGGACGGAAAGTGCAGAGCGGAATGGTGCACCATTATGCCGGCCTCATCGTGGCGGGGATATTTCTCTTGGCGCTGGTCGTCCAATTCATCGTCCAAAGATAGGGGCATTCGGCACGCACGGCGATTATCATGTTGGAAGAACTCGCATCCGGCTTTCCCATCTTGTCTTGCATCCTGTTTCTGCCCATCCTTGGCGCCATTGCGCTGTGGCTGTTCGACGACGCGGAACTGGTGCGGACGTCGACCCTGACGATTACGCTGGTTGAGCTGGCGCTGTCAGTCTTCGTGCTCTTGCGGTTCGTTCCGGAATCCGCTGCGATGCAGTTTACGGAACGGATCCCCTGGATTCCGGCGCTGGGTGTCAGCTATCACCTGGGGGTCGACGGGATCAGTGTGTTGTTCGTCGGATTGACCGCCTTTCTGACAGTGCTGGTCGTGGTCTACTCCTGGGATACCGTTCGCCAGCAAATCAAGCTGTACATGATGTGCCTGTTGGCGCTGGAAACAACGACGATGGGAGTGTTCATCTCGTTGGATCTGATCCTGTTCTTCGTCTTCTGGGAACTGATGCTTATCCCCAGTTACTTCCTGATCAAGCTCTGGGGGGGAGGCGCCGAGCGCCAGTATGCGGCCCTCAAATTCGTGCTCTATACCTTGTTCGGCAGCGTGTTCATGCTGGTCGGCATCGCGTTGCTGAATATCAATTTTAACCACTGGGCATCTCTCCATCAGGCCGAACAGACCTATTCGTTCGACTTGATCGAGTTGCTCGCCGTCCCGATTCCGCTCGACCAGCAGATCCTGATTTTCTGGCTGATGTTCATGGGATTCGCCTTCAAAGCCCCGGTGTTTCCATTCCACACCTGGCTGCCGGACGCGCTGCTGGAAGGTCCTATCGGCATGGCGGTGGTTCTGGCGGGCATCAAGCTTGGAACGTTCGGCCTCTTGCGGTTCAGTATTCCGCTCCTCCCCGATGCATCCAAGAGCGAGACCGTGATGACCGTGGTGGTGATCCTCGGGCTCTGCGCGATCCTTTATGGAGCCTGGATGGCGTTAGTGCAGCACGACTTTCGGCGGTTGCTCGCCTACAGTAGCATCAGCCACTTGGGTTTTGTCGTGGTGGGTCTGTTCGCGTTAAACTTTCAGGGCCTGCAAGGCAGCCTGTTGACCATGATCAACCTGGGCTTCAGCACCGCCGGTCTCTTTTTTATTGCAGGGTTTCTCTATTCGCGCCAACAGACGACACAGTTGTCGGCATTCGGCGGGATGGCAAAACAGGTCCCCGTGCTCGCCACTTTCTTTTTGCTGATCGGCTTGGCCTCAATCGGGTTGCCCGGCACAAACGGATTCGTGGGAGAATTCCTGATCCTCCTGGGCGCGTTCAAAGCCAAGTGGTGGTTCGGCGCCGTGGCGGTCCTCGGTGTCATCTTCGGCGCGGCCTACTTCCTGTGGTATTACGAGCGGGCCATGCTCGGCCCGCTCGGGAAGGCCGTGAAGCAGACGATGCGCGATTTGCAGCCACGGGAAACCGTCATCGCGGTTTCGTTGTCCGTCATGATTCTCTGGATCGGGCTCTATCCATCCCCCTTCTTGCGCATCATGAACGGATCAGTCCAAGCATTGGTCGATCGGCTAAATCATGGCACGGTCGCCGCGCTAGACGTCAAGCCGATGGAACGAGGACATTAGTCGAATGGGCGAATACGCACTCCTTTATATTCTCTTTGCCCCCTTCGTTGGCGCGTTGGCGCTGATCCTCGTGTCAAACCGCCAGCCCTTGCTCGTGCGTGGCATTGCAGCGGGGTCGGCCTTCGTGTCCCTGATCGCCTCGATCTATATCTTTTATGCGTACGACGTGGACAAAGGTGGGTTTCAGTTCGTCCAAAAGTTCGAGTGGTCTCGGGAACTCGGCATTGCCTTGCACCTGGGCGTCGACGGGATCGCCACTCCGCTGGTGCTCGCCTCGTCCATTTTGCTCTTCACGGGCATCTTCGTGTCGTGGCACATCAAGGACCGCACGAAAGAGTTTTACATCTGGCTCCTGATCCTGGCTGCCGCCACGATCGGCGTCTTCATGTCGCTCGATCTGTTCTTCCTGTATTTCTTCTACGAGATGTCCGTGATCCCCATGTATTTGCTGTTGGGTATGTGGGGCAGCCACACCAAGCAGTATTTGGAGATGACGGACCCCGACGGGCTGAAACTGCGGGATTCTGTCGGTTTCATTTTGAATTTTGGATCGAACAGCAAAGAATACGCAGCCATGAAGCTGGTCCTGTTTCTGTCGGCGTTTGCCGTTGCCGCGCTGATGGGCATTCTCTTGATCTACAAGTACATCGGCCTCAATACCTTCGACATCCTCGTGCTGCGCGAGCACGCCAAACTGCTGAATATCCCTGTGCTCGGCACGACCTTGGACAAGATTATTTGGGTCTTGATCTTTTTTGGGTTTGCCTCAATCGCGCCTTTGTGGCCGTTACATTCCTGGTCTCCGGTCGGGCATGCCGCGGCTCCTGCTGCCACCAGCATGCTTCACGCCGGTGTCCTCATGAAGCTGGGACATTTCTCGATCATCCGCGTGGCATTTGAAATACTTCCTGACACGACCAGAGAGATGATGCCGATTGCCGCCGTCTTGTGCATCTTCAGCATCATGTACGGCGGGTTCGTCGCCTTTTATGCCAAAGACACCAAGTACGTGATCGGTTATTCCAGCTCCAGCCACATGGGGTACGTCTTCCTGGGCATGGCGGCGCTGAACTACATCAGCTTGACCGGCGCGGTCATTTATATGTTCGCCCATGCCATGGCGACGGGCATGCTCTTCGCGATGGCCGGATGGGTGTACGACCAGACCCACACACGCGATCTCCCATCACTGGGAGGGCTTTCGAACAAGATGCCGTTCATCTCCGGCTGTTTCATCGTCGGCTGCATGGCCTCCATCGGAATGCCCGGTACCGTAAACTTCATCGCTGAGATTATGATTATCGTCGGCAGTTGGAATAAGTATCCGTTCCAAGTCATTGTGGCCGTGTTGGGGATTGTGCTCACCTTGGCCTATCTCTTCAAAATGATGCGGAGCGTGTTCTATGGCCCGATGAGTCAAAAGTACAGTCACGCGCACGATGCCGTAGGGGTGGTGGACCGGCTGCCGCTGTTAATTATGATTGCCGTCACGGTGGGATTCGGCTTGTTCCCCATGCATTTGTATGATGTCGTCCGTTCGGGGGTGGACCCGCTCATTGCGAGAATCACGCAGGTCGTGCCGGTCGCGTCCGGAGATCGTGACACGTTGAACGTGAAACGTGACGCGACGGATCACTCATCAGGCACCGAGCAGACCGCGGCTTCCAGCCACCTCGCACGGGTGACCCCGCAGGCCTCACGAGGGCTCGAATGACCTTTTCATTGGCCCTCTCAGTGGCGGATCTTTTGCTTCTCCTGCCGGAGATCTTTTTGACCTGCTGGCTGTGTCTGATTGTAATCGTCGACTTTGCCTTCCCTCGCATGTCCAAGGATCAGCTGGCCTTCCTCAGCGTCGGCGGCCTCGTGGCGACCTTTGCCTGTCTCGTGTGGTTCGATGTGTCTCACATCTCGGGCACGTTGTTCGCCAACATGTTCGTCCTGGACCGCATGGCCCTCTTTTTCAAGATGTTCATCGTCGCCACCACGGCCCTCGTGATCCTAGTCTCGGTTCAATACGTCGATCGGTTCAGGTTTTTCCGGGGTGAGTACTACGTGCTCGTCGTCATGTCGGCGCTGGGGATGATGTTCATGTCCTCGGCCAACGATCTCTTGTCGCTGTTCGTGAGCCTGGAATTTTCGACGCTCGGATTTTATGTGTTGGTGGGCTACCTTCGGGAGGATTTGGCCTCCAATGAGGCGGGGCTCAAGTTCTTTATTCTCGGCGTATTCGCCGCCGGGCTGCTCGCCTACGGCATCAGCCTCGTGTATGGAGAGACGGGTAAGCTCGTCTTCTCCGACATGCATCTCACCGCCACATCCGGAACGATCATTGGGTTTCTACTGATCTTCACGGCGCTGGGATTCAAAATTGGCGCGGTGCCCTTCCACTCCTGGATTCCGGACACGTATCATGGCGCGCCGACCCCTGTGACGGCATTCTTGTCCCTCGCGCCCAAAGGCGCCGCCTTGGCCATCCTCTTGCGGATTTTCTTCGTCGCGCTCGCAACCTTCAAGCCGGTGTGGGTGGTCCTATTGGTCGCCGTGGCGATCTTGTCGATGACCTATGCCAACATCGTGGCGATCGCGCAGCGCAACATCAAACGCCTTCTTGCCTATTCCGGTATCGCGCAGATTGGCAACGTCCTGATTGGGCTCGCGGCCGGCACCAAGATGGGGAGCGACGCCATCTTGTTCTATCTGCTGGCCTACCTGTTCGCGAACATCGGCGCGTTTGCTGTTGTGATCGCAATCTCCCAGGCGATCGGGAGCGAAGAGATCGACGACTACAGTGGCTTGAATCGACGGTCGCCGTTCCTGGCCTTCGCCATGCTGTTGTTCCTGTTGTCCTTAGCCGGCGTTCCTCCCCTGGCTGGCTTTATCGGCAAGCTGTATATTTTCGTGGCCGCAATTAAAGAAGGGCTCTATACGCTGATCACGGTGGCGCTGATCAATATCGTGATCTCGATGTATTATTATTTGGTCGTCGTGAAGAAAATGTACATCAATGAACCGACCGACCCCTCTCCGGTCTTCATTTCCGGACCGATGAAGGCTGTGATCTATGTCGGCTTGGCTGGAACCCTGGTGATCGGGATCTATCCACAACCGTTCATTGATTGGATTATCGGCGCGACGCTCATGTTCTCGAATTTCGCAGCCCAGTCGACCATTGTGATTCCTCCCACGCCACCGTTCGGCGGATAATTTTCGGTTCTCGGCACGAGTTCTGCTACAATTGCTCCACGAACGTGTCGTGAGAGCGTTCCCCCACTATGACCCCAGATTTGCAATCTGAATCTTCCACGTCCGTGGCCTCGGCAACACACGTCCAGCCGGAATTGTCTCATTCCCCGCCGCGCGAGCCCGAGACCCTCCGCGTCAGTACGCTCGCGAGGCGTCGGGAATCATTTTGGCAATCTCCCGTCTTATGGTTTCGCGCGCTGACAATAGAGCGGAGAATCTTGGCGGGGTTCGGTCTGGTATTCGTGGGCATTCTCATTATTAGTACGGTGTCGTACCGCAACACCAGTCTCGTCGTGGCCAATAGCAAGCTCGACACCCGCAGCCATGAACTGGTCCGGCTCCTAGCCAATATTGATGTGACGTTGGACGAAGCAGAGAACAATCACCGCCGCTACTTGATCACCGGTGAATTGTTGTATCTGGAAGCCTACCAGCATGTTGTAGAAGAGAAGCCCAAGTTCTTGCAGTATCTCGACACCCTGACAGAAGGGTCTCCTGACCAGCGGCAGCGAATCGATCGGCTAGAACAGTTGATAGACCGGCAACTTGCCGCCGAAGCGGGCGCCATTGATCAGCTGGCAGGACACGGGTTCCAAGCCGTCAAAAAGATGGCGCTCGAGGGAGCCGCCAAACAGGAGCTTCGGGACATTCACCGCCTCATCACGGAGATGGAGACGTTCGAACAACACGCGCTCCAGCGGCGGGTCCTGGAATCGGCATCAACCACGACGCGCACGATTGTGCTCCTCGGGATCGGCGCCTTACTCCAGCTGGTGCTGTTGGCGGCAGTATACTATTTGATCCAGCACGACATTACGGAACGGCGGCGTGTCGCCGCCGAGCTCCAGCGCCGCGGCGAACTGCTCGAAGCGGCGAATAAGGAGCTGGAATCCTTTAGCTACTCAGTCTCTCACGACCTCAGGGCGCCATTGCGGCACATCGACGGCTATGCGTCGCTGTTGCGGAAGGCGGTCACGGAGTCGCTGAATGAAAAAGCCGCCCGGTATTTGCAGACGATCTCCGATTCCGCCAAACAGATGGGCCAATTGATCGATGATCTGTTGGTCTTCTCCCGCATGGGCCGCCAGGAGATGCTTCAGACGACGGTCAATTTGGATCAATTGGTGAAAACCGTCCTTTACGATTTGCGACTTGACTTGCAAGGACGGGAGATATCCTGGACAATTGACCAACTTCCGGAGGTGCCTGGCGATCCGGCCATGCTGCGGCAAGTGTTCATGAACCTAATCGCCAATGCTGTGAAGTTTACGAGTACGAGGCCGAGCGCCAAAATTGAGATCGGCATCGGCCAGCGGCTGCCGAGGGAGATTGTGCTCTTCGTCAGGGACAACGGCGTGGGATTCGATATGCAGTATGCCGGCAAACTGTTTGGCGTCTTCCAGCGGCTGCACCGGGCAGATGAGTTCGAGGGCACCGGCATCGGGCTCGCGAATGTGCGCCGCATCGTGCATCGCCATGGAGGGCGTACCTGGGCGGAGGGCGAACCGGACAAGGGAGCGACCTTCTATGTGGCGCTTCCAACCAGGAGGCCTCGAACATGACTGCCATGAAACCGATTCTCCTCGCTGAAGATAATCCCCGCGATGCCGAACTCGCCATGGCGGCGATGGAGGAACAGCAGATCGCCGATAAAGTCGTGCTCTGCCACGACGGGGCGGAGGTGCTGGACTATCTCTACTGCCGAGGGGAATTTACCTCCCGTCTTAAAGGCAATCCGGCGGTCGTCTTCCTCGATCTCAAGATGCCCAAGGTCAACGGGCTGGAAGTCTTGCGGGTCATCAAGTCCGACGCCGCACTCCGTCCGATTCCTGTCGTAATGCTGACATCTTCACGAGAAGAACGCGATCTCAGTGAAAGCTACTCGCTGGGCGCGAATGCCTACGTGGTGAAACCGGTGGAGTTTCACCAGTTTGTGTCCGCGGTCAAAGAACTGGGCATGTTCTGGGGCGTAATCAATGAGCCCCCCCTGAAGGGTCCGGCTCCGGACATTAGCCGCGATCGAGGTTCCGTGACCACTCCGTTACGAGTACTCCATCTGGAAGATAACCCGACGGATGCCGATCTCATCGCCACGATGCTGACGGAGGGAGGAATTCCCTGTGTCTCACGCCGTGTCGACAGTCGCGACGCATTTGTCAGGGCCCTTAAAGAAAACCAGACGGATCTGATCCTGGCCGACTTTTCCCTTCCCGGATTTGACGGCATCGTCGCCCTTGAGCAGGCCAGAGCTCTGGCTCCGGACATTCCATTCCTGTTTGTGTCGGGAACGCTTGGCGAGGAGCTCGCCATCGACATGATGCAGCGGGGTGCGACGGACTATATTTTGAAGCAACGCCTTGGACGCCTTGTCCCGTCGGTTCAGCGTGCGCTCCGGGCATTCCAGGATCACGTGGAGCGCACCCGGGCGGAGACCGCACTCCGTGAAAGCGAGCTGCAACTTCGGCAGGCCCAAAAAATGGAGGCGGTCGGCCGACTGGCGGGAGGAGTGGCACATGACTTCAATAACTTATTGACCGTGATCATGGGCCATAGCCAGGTGCTCCTGAACGACATGGGGCCGGACCACCCGCAGCGAAGCAAGATCGAGGAAATGCAAAAGGCCGGTGAACGAGCAACGGCACTGATCAGGCAGTTGCTCTCCTTCAGCAGAAAACAACCGTCCGAGCCGAGAGTGTTGGACGTAAACGCCGTCCTCACCGATATCGAATCCATGATGCGCAGGCTGATTGGTGCGGACATTGACTTGGCCTTGAAGCTCAGCCCAGAGCCGCTGCGTGTGACGGCCGAACCATCACAGTTAGAGCAAATCATCATCAATCTCGTCATCAATGCCCGAGACGCCATGCCGAATGGTGGGCAGCTTCTTATTGAAACGAGTGCGTCCTATCTCGCCGGGACACCAGCCTATCATCTCAGGCCCCTGACACCAGGTTCCTATGTCCGGCTGTCTGTTTCGGATACAGGCTGTGGAATGGCTCCGGAAGTGCAAGCCCATATCTTTGAGCCATTTTTCACGACTAAGGAAGAGGGAAAAGGAACCGGACTCGGCCTCTCGACCGTCTTTGGAAATGTGACCCAGAGCGGGGGTGGATTGGATGTGGCCAGCGTGATCGGCCGAGGTACCAGATTCGACGTGTATCTTCCGAGTGCGACCGTTGAGACGAAAAATGCCGTCAACCCTGACCTGACCCAGCCGTCACCGGGCGGCCAGGAAACGATCCTGTTAGTCGAGGATGACGCCGGTGTGCGCGAACTCCTTCGTGATGAGCTCCGTAAAATGGGATACCGGGTCTTCGAGGCCAAGCACGGACTCGAGGCCTGCCTCGTCGGCACCCAGCAGATGGGAGAGTTACAACTGCTGCTGACAGATGTGGTGATGCCGGGAATGAATGGGACGGAATTGGCGAAGCACCTTCGTGTGATCAAGCCAGGGCTGAAGCTCCTCTTCATCTCAGGCTACTCCGATGATGTGCATATCGGAGCCGGTGATCCGTCCAGCGCGTATTTGCAAAAACCGTTTTCGCTGGAGACGCTCGCACGGACGATTCGCGAGTTGCTGGACAGAAAACCGACGGGAGTGATACGACCGATACCATAAGCCCAACACGGTCCGCTCTTCATTCCGGGCGCTCGACTATGCTCCAGCGTCGTTCTCTCCTCCACTGCGTGCAGGCAGGGGATTCGGAAACACCATGATGCCAACTGCGTTGAGCACGGTCGGTCGGTACGGACTTCGAATCTGCGGGGTCGTGCTGGCCTTGCTGCTTTCACCTCATGTGAGCCGTGCCGAATCCATCCTGTGGGAACCGTTGGCCAATGGCCTTGCGGTGTCGGTCTGGTTGCCGGGAAAGTCCTGTCCGGCGGTGCCGTCCCTGCTGGCCATCGACATTGATCCCGATCGCACAAAATTTACGGTCCACCACTACGCACAAGAACGTCTCTCTCACCCTCCAACTATCGAAGAATGGCACAAGCGGTCGAGTCACGCTGCTCTCTTCAATGCGGGACTGTTCCGGGAAAACTTCGCCTATCTCGGCTTGCTGTACAAGGACGGCCAGTCGTTGGGAGGCCGCCGTCATGCCACCTGGCAAGGATTATTCGTGGCAGAACCAGCGGTCGCCGGCTTGAAGAACGCTCGAGTGTTGGACTTGACCGTCGAGGGCTTTGATGAGCGTCGACCCTCGTATCGAGAAGCCGCGCAAGCGCTGATGCTATTGGACCACCGCAGGAACATCCGCGTGCGCCAGACGGGGAAACGTGCCTACCAAACGATTGTGGCAGAAACCGACCAGGGGCATATTCTTATCTTCAAGAGCCGGGACCTCATGACCCTCTACGACATCGCTCAATGTCTTCGGGACGTCATGCCGTCCGTACGGCAAGCCATGGCGATGGACGGCGGTTCATCATCCGATGTGCTTGTCTCGGAGTCGCTGTGGCGGAACGATCGACACACCGAAGATTATTTGTCTTGGAAAACGCTCTTCGGTGGCGGCAGCGTCGCGCACATTCCGCTCCCGACCGTGATTGGGGTAAGCCCCCGGTGACCCAATGTCGAAGGCCGCCAACCGCTATGCATCATTCGAGTCTGCTTCCCGCGGTGTGACTTGGCTAGCGCCGTGGTCGTTCGACCGGAAATCCGGCTTCCAGCCACGCATTCATACTGCCGGACACGTTGTAGACATGGCGATAGCCGAGGTCCGCGAGCGTCTCCGCGGCAATGTTGCTTCGACGACCCGATTGGCAATAGACGACGATGTGCTCGTCGAGTTGTGCACCGATCTCGCGGTGTCTGGCTTGGATCTCGCGGAAATCAATATTGAGATCCGTCCCGGGAATCACACCAGCCTGATGCTCTTCCGGAGAGCGGACATCAATGAGCACGAATCCTTTCTTGCTCGTGGACCCTGCCTTCGACAAGCTCACCTCCAGTTGTTGCACCGTGAGCAAGTAGGAATGGTGGGACCGCGCCACATCACATAGCACCAGGCCCGTCAGCACACACCCGAGTATCGCGATACGTGAGAATTTCATCGTCTTTTCTCCCATGGCGTATTGCAGGTGACACTGACTCTCTTCATAATAAAAGTATGCGGAAGAGCTGGTCAAGCGTGGTCGCTGCGATCGCACTCTCTACACTCGTCGCCTGTGCCGACGGCGTCAAATTCGTTCAGGAGCATGAGGACGGCGGGGTGGTGGTCTATCCCTTCAGAGGGGACCAAGGTTCCCTGCTGTCACCGTTCCGACAAAATGCCCTTACCCTCATACAAGAGAAATGTGGCAGCCGCTCATACACAATAGTCCGCGAAGGCGAAACCCAGGGCCGGTCGCGAGTCGTAAGTCCGATGGAAGGGCAGGAAGAAGTCATACAGGAACGGCGGTGGGGAATTCAGTTCCAATGCCAATAGGCGGCTCGCCATCATCAACCCGGCCGCAGACGCTATGACGCAGGCCGTTCTTTCATCAAGTCTTCGATGGTCAATAGGCTAAGCAGCGTCAAACCTTCCTGCTCCACCCGCTGCCTGCCATCCTGCTCCTTTCGATCTACAATGACTAACGCATGAGCCACGGCAAGCCCCGCGTTTCTGGCTGCCGCCACGGCCTTGAGCAACGACCCCCCGCTTGTCAGCACATCATCGACAATCACCGCTTGGTCTCCCGGACGAACGACTCCTTCAATCAACTTGCCGAGGCCATGATCTTTGGCTTGTTTCCTCACCACAAATGTCCGCCAGTCCCTCTGCGGTTGAACAGAAAACGCATAGTCCGAAATGGATGTGGCGATGGAAATCGCCCCGATCTCAAGCCCGCCGAGACAATCGACATTCACAGGTCGCAAGACGTCATAGGCCAGCTGAGCCACCACACGTCGGGCCGCGGGATGGGCCATCAATGAGCGGCAGTCGATGTAGAACGGACTGATCTGTCCAGAAGCCAGTGTAAATCCCTGGGGGTCCCATCGAAATGAGTGGGTGTGGTGAAATGCTTGTGCCAGTTCCGTGCGCAGGGTTGTCATGACAAAATGTTTCGTCCTGAATCACAAAGGCGGCGGTATTGTACACGGTGTGGACATGTGTTGATAGCCGTTTTCTTGGCGTTGATCTCCCAGCGCACTGGGACAGCTAGAGATCCCGCACATGTTCTTATTCGTCGCTCTTCGCTGGGCCACGAACGCACCAAACCGGGAACGTATAGATTCTGGTGAGACTCAGCACATTGCCCAAGAACGTATCCAAGTACTTCGCATACGACGGCTGGTTCGCTTCTGGCACGACGGTCCAGTAGGACGTCGGCTGGACATTCAAGAAGGGATGACCCGGAGAAAGATTTGGACCTGGAGCATCCACGGCGGGACCAACCAAACTCCGCATTTCGCTCGGGGCGGGTAACCGCCAGCCTTTTTGCCCCCCCGTACCTCTCGTCGTGCACAGGATTCGGGCTTCGTTCCATGTGACTGCCTCGGCCTGTGGAGCCAGCTCCCACACCAGCCCTGTCTCCTCATCCAGCACCGCATCGTTGTTGTACGCAGGCAAGATCACGAATCGCTGGTTGGCCGGGTGCGCGTGTTGCCAATTCCGAATAATCTCAGCAATGACTTCTTCCTTTCCCGCTGACACGCCGGTCGGAGTATGGAAAAGCTCATTCCCTAGAAAGCAGAGGCCTCCCATGGCCACGAGGATTCCGGCTCTGATACTCCACTTTGCTTTCATGCAGCGCTGAGGGCAAACAGATGTTCTCCCCCTCAAGGGGATTCCCTCTCCTAGCAGGCTGTTGAAAAAGTCCGCCAGCGGCGTTCTCGCATCGCTCAGAGGCTCAACGTACGGAACAGAGTACGATTCGCCCCTTCACTCGCTGCGGCCTTGCTGGACGGCCTTTCTGAACAGCCTGCAGGCTATTCCGTTTCTATTGGTACTCTCGAATGCCTCGTGTTTTCAGCATCGTCAACGTGTTCGTCAACACACTGCTAGACTGTCAATGACCGAAATGCCCTGAATGTGGAAATGTGGATGTATTGTAAGAGCGGCTTGATGGGAGGGCAAGAGTCCTACAGAGCCACATTCCCTCATAGACGCATATGCCACTTCTCGTCGTTGCGAAGCTGTTTCATGTCGATACAGCGTCAACCCGATCCTTTAGGCTAAGATCTGAAGGGATTTTCCGGTTTTAAATATCCCTCTTGTTGCAAATACTGGCTATCTGGAGTAACATTCATCGGTGTTGTTCCTTTTTGTTTAGTAAACTCGCGATCGTTTCTTATAAGGCAGTTGAGTCGATAACAATTCAATACCCAGGTAAGTTTTTCTAGAAGGAGGATGCATCATGGCAGCATCAGATCGGGGCTATGATATTTCGCTGTGGTACGATTCGAAGCCGGTGAAGATCGGCTGGTTGGCGATGCTGGGGATCGGGGTGTTCTGGGTGCTGTACCAGCGGGCATTCGGCTATTCGCACGGGCTGGATTCGATGACCC
>VGXE01000021.1 GCA_016873455.1 Nitrospira sp.
CCAACATAAAGACGGGATTGGCCGTTCCCGCCTGCTTCATGCCTTGGATGAGCCGGCCGGGCAGCGCGCCGACGTAGGTGCGGCGGTGCCCGCGGATTTCCGCCTCATCCCGGACGCCACCGAGACTGATGCGCACAAATTCCCGTCCAAGCGCACGGGCTATTGATTTGCCCAGGGAGGTCTTTCCGACCCCAGGCGGCCCGACGAAACAGAGGATGGGACCTTTCATCTTTTCTTTCAGCTTGCGGACCGCCAAATACTCCAGAATCCGTTCCTTGACCTTTTCCAGATCGTAGTGGTCCTCGTTCAGCACCTTGGCCGCCGCCTTCAGATCGAGGTTGTCCTTCGAGCGTTTGGACCAGGGCAACTCCACCATCCATTCCAGATAGGTGCGGACCGTCGCGGACTCGGCCGTGTCGGGGTGCATCTTCTCCAGGCGCTTGAGCTGTTTTTCCGCTTCTTTGAGGACTTTTTCGGGCATCTTGGCGTCTTTGATGCGTTTGCGAAATTCGGTGACTTCTTCCGCTCGTTCGTCCAATTCGCCCAGCTCTTTTTGAATCGCTTTCAGTTGCTCGCGCAGGAAATATTCGCGCTGGGTTTTGTCCATTTCGCCTTTGGCTTGCGCCTGGATCTTTTGCTGCATCGACAGCACTTCGATTTCCTTGCCGAGAATGTCACTGACCTGTCGAAGGCGTTGGACCGGGTCGAGGAGTTCCAGCACGCTTTGGGTCACGTCGACTTTTAGCCCAAGATTCGACGCGACCATGTCGGCGAGCCGGCCGGGCTCTTCCAGGTTCTCAATCACGACCATGACGTCGGGGATCAGGACTTTGCCTAAACTGACGATCCGCTCGATCTGCTCCTTCACCGTGCGCATGACCGCTTCAGCTTCAAGTGATGTGCCCGCGGGCTTGGTGTCGGGGAGCTTGTCGATGCGGACGGAATAGTACGGGTCCGTCTGGATGTATTTGGCGATTTTGGCTTTCGCGACACCCTGCACGAGGATCTTGATGCGTTCATCCGGCAGCTTCAGCATGCGCATGACGATGCCGACGGTGCCGATCTCATGGATGTCGTTGGGCTCCGGATTCTCCACATCGAGCGCTTTTTGCGTCGCGAGGAAGATCATCCGGTTTCCGGCAAGTGCCGCCTCGATCGCCTTGATCGACATCTCCCGCCCGACGAAGAGCGGAAGCACCATGTAGGGGAATACGACGATGTCGCGCACAGGCAGCAAAGGCAGCTGGGCGGGAATCTCGACGTTCTGTGGTGGTTGAAGTTCCTGCTCGTTCTGGTCTGTCATCGGATACTGCTCCCTAATAATCTCGGCTCGGAGGAATTCGTGGTTTGCCCGGTGACGCAGTATGACCGGGTGCGTCAGGGCCCAATCTATTTTCGCCGGTCGGTTGAAAGCAAGTGTGCGCGTGAGACAAGATACTCGCCGAAGTCAGCTCCCAATGAGGGGTTCTTTAGCGCGAATTCGACCGTGGCGATGAGAAAACCCAGCTTATCCCCGGCATCATGACGCTGGCCCTTGATTTCTTGGGCAAACATCGGTGATCGTTTCGCCAGTTCCTTAAGCGCGTCGGTCAGCTGAATCTCCCCATTCTTCCCCGGCGCCGTCTTCCTCAGGATCGGGAAAATCTCCGGCGGCAAGACGTAGCGGCCGATGACGGCCAGCGTCGAGGGGGCGTCGGCTGGCGACGGTTTCTCCACCATGTCTTGGACACGATGCAGGCCGCTCGCCACGCGTTTGGGCGCGACAATGCCGTATCGGCTGACATCCTGCTTGGGGACTTCTTGCACACCCAGAACCGCGCCATGACGTTTCTTGTAGACATGGATGAGTTGGGCAAGCGCTGGCACCGGCGCATCGATGATTTCGTCGCCCAGAATCACGGCAAATGGTTCATCGCCGATCAAGTGCTGCGCGCACAGCACGGCATGTCCCAAGCCGAGCGCTTCCGATTGGCGCACATAACAGAAGTTGGCGAGATTTGAAATCTGTCGGATCTGATGCAGGACTTGGCTTTTGCCGGTCCCTTTCAAATTGTCTTCAAGTTCAACCGAGCGATCGAAGTGGTCTTCGATGGCGCGCTTGCCTCGCCCCGTAACCACGATAATGTCCTCGATTCCGGAGGCGACGGCTTCTTCCACCGTATATTGAATGAGCGGTTTGTCGACCAACGGGAGCATTTCTTTCGGCGAGGCCTTGGTTGCGGGAAGAAACCGTGTCCCCAGTCCTGCTGCGGGGATGACGGCCTTTCTGACGGTGAGACGTGACATGATTCGGATACTATGTGATGGGTAGAGTGATGTCAAGAAATGCTGGAACTCACCGCATCCAGGGCGTATTGCGCGGATAGCCGAACGGCCGGTCTTCAGAAACCATCGGCGAGTCCTTTACAACGTAGAGACGCGCCAATATAATCCATCAGTTTTGCGAGCCGTGGGCTCATGGGCGGCAACCGTGTTTCCTCTCGTCTGCACATCGGAGCGGGCCAGGCGTGATGAGGCAGGCGCATTTCTGCCCAGTCGCGATGAGTCGGTGTGGTGTTGCCACGGCCATGGTGATTTTTGCGCGAGAGTACGTTTTGGCGATCGTGACGCTCATCCACAGATCTCGATGGCTCGTTGCGCTGATCGTGGCAATCTCTGTCTTGTCCGGCTGGTGTGATGCGGCCGAGCAGACGTCGTCTTCCAAGATCAAGTCGATCGACATCCGGGGCAACAAGCGCATAGAAGTTCCCTCCATCATCGGGCGCCTCACGCTCAAAGTGAATGACCCGTATACGCCCGAGACGGTTCGCGGGCAGGTCAAGATTCTGTATGACTCCGGCTTCTTCGAGGATATCCAAGTCGAAACTGACGTGGCGCCTCAAGGAACGGCCGTGGTCTTTGTCGTTCGAGAGAAACCCTTCATTACGGAGATCGTCTATGACGGGAATCAGAATCTGAGCGACGACAAGCTCAAGGAAAAAACCCTCATCAAGAGCCAAACGTTCCTCGATCAGCAGCAGGTCAAGGACAGCGCTGAGAATATCCGTCTGGCGTACGAAAAAGACGGCTATTACAACTGTCAAGTGATTCCGGTCGTCCAAGCGCTGGACCAAGAGCGCAAGCGCTTGACGTTCTTCATCACCGAGGGGGACAAGGCCCGCATCAAGGACGTGACGTTCGACGGCTTGCGGACGATGACGAAAGCGGAGCTGTTCAAGGTCGTGTCGACGCGCGAATGGGTGCCGTGGTACGGGTTGTTTACGCGTTTCACTTTGCCGTCGCTCATTTCCGATGCCGGCGTGCTCAAGCGGGAAGAAGCGACGAACGATGTGGAACGAATCAGGGAAGTGCTGCTGAACAAGGGATACTTTAATGCCAGGGTGAGCCTGTCGTCCATTGAATTGACCGAGGACAAGCGATGGTTCACGGTCACGTTCAATATTTTCGAGGGCGAACCGTTTACGATCGGAGAAGTAGGGTTCCGGGGCTACACGGTGTTCGAAGACCTTGAGCTTCGGGACGGACTCAGGATCAAGCAGGGGGAGATTTTTCAGCGCGCGAAGTTGCGGGATGAGATCAGCCGCCTGACGGACCTCTATGGGGGGAAGGGCTACTCGTTTGCCGAAGTCACACCCAATGTCGTGCCGAACAACGAAGAGCGAACGGTCAGCGTCATCTTCACTCTCAAAGAGGGGGAGATGATGCGAATCCGGCAGATCAATATTTTCGGGAACAATAAGACGCGCGACAACGTTATCCGCCGAGAAATTCGCGTGGATGAACAAGACGTCATCGACACGGTGTCTCTGAAGCGGAGTTTTCAGCGGTTGAACAACCTCAACTTTTTTGAGACCGTCGAGATCTTGCCCGACAAGGTGTCTGTGGATAAGGTGGATTTGAATGTTCGGGTGAAGGAGAAGCCGACCGGCCAATTCAGCCTCGGGGGGGGATTCAGCTCGCTGGATCGGATGATGGCGGTTGCCAACATTACGGAAGGGAATATCGGCGGATATGGCTACATGGGCCGCATCACCGGCCAGCTCGGTCAGCGGAGGAGCTTGGGATCGATCACATTGCGGAATCCCTATGTGAACGATTCCCTGACGTCGCTGCAGTTGGATATCTACCGCAGCATGACGAATTACCTGACGTTTTTCGAGTCGCGGACCGGTGCGAGCGTGACGGTGGGCCGCTGGTTGTCGGAATATAACTCAGGGAGCATCAGCCTGTTCGCCGAAGAATTGAATTACAGAAGCCCGTCGAGGGGGGTGTGCGAGTCCGTCCCTCAATTTTGCGATGACCTACTCGGCCATCAGTCCACGACGGGTGTTCGAATCCATGGCTTCAGGGACACAAGGGACTATTACCTCGATCCTCGAACTGGCTGGCGGTTCGGCGGTGGGGTCGATATCGGGACTCCGCTGATGGGCGGTACCAACAATTTCGTCAAGTACACCGCCGATGTGATCAAGGTCACTCCGCTGCCCTTCGACATGCGGCTGTCGCTCCGTGGACGGTTTGGCGCGGTGGATGCGTTCGAGGGGAAGCCGGTTCCGCTCAGCGAACGGTTTTACGTCGGCGGGATCAATACTGTGCGCGGGTTTGTCTTTGGCCGGGCCGGTCCCATCGTGCCGGCCACGCGGACGACGCTCGGAGCAGCCAAGCAGTTGATCTTCAACGCCGACCTCATCTTTACCGTTTCTGCCGACGCGAAGTTGAACGGTGTGCTCTTTTTCGATTACGGGAAAGGTTTTGATCAAGATGAAGCGCTGTCCATCTTTGATCTCAGGAAAACGGCAGGAATTGAAGGGCGCTGGATTTCACCGTTCGGTCCGTTGCGCGCGGCCTACGGTATCAATCTCGATCCGAGAGAAGGTGAACGAGGCGGAGTGTTTGAGTTTACGATCGGCTCGATCTTCTGATTGGATGTCGGTGCTGAAGCCGTGAGGACCTCAACATCCTGTGCGATGGTAAGGTTGTCCACTACGCCTTCCCCACCCATCAATGAGGACTATCCTTCCTGCACACTTTCTGGCAAAATGCACAAATTATTCAAAGGGGTATCCCTCCTGGACGGCGTGGGGGACTGTTTCTTTATTATCCCGAAAGTAGGCTTGTGACGCGTTCCCTACACGAGTGTGTTCGTATCTTCAGGGGTCTGATGCCTGCTGTGACTGAACGAGCACACAAGCCGGTTCGTCTCTCGGCAGCCCGCCGACAAACTCTGGCATTTGTTGCCCTGGGTGTTGTGAGCCTCTTGACTGTAGGTTGTGCGGCAAACAGTCTGAGGGGAGACGGTCAGAAAATCGAAGGGAAAATAGGGCTCATTGACTCTTCCCGCGTGTGGAGCGAATCCAACTTGGGCAAGAAGTTGAAAGACACATTGACGGCCCATCAGAAAAATCGGCAGGCGTTGCTTGAAGCCGATGCGCGGGAATTGCAACGCATGCAGGAGGATCTGCGGCGAGTGGAAGAGTCACGGTCCTTTCAGCCTGACGGGATTCAACGACGCAGACAACAATTGCAGCAACGTTTTGAGGAGTATCAGCAGAAGAATATGGAATTGAACCGGGAGATCCAAGAAAAGGGGCGTGATGTGTCGGAAAGCTTTCGGGTGAAAGTGGATGGGGTGGTCGCCAAGGTGGCCAAACGGATCGGCTTGCAGGTGGTTATTGAAAAAGGGAAAGGTGGCCCTACGTTCTATGGCGAGGAAGGGCTCGACGTGACCAGTCAGGTGATAGAGGAATTCAACCGGGAACATCCGTAGGGCCGGTGGAGGTTTGATGATGAGATGCGCGGGAATGGTGATGGCGGTGGTGGGTGCCCTCTTGGTGTGCTTGGCGGGATCGGCGCAGGCCGCCGATGCGATTAAGATCGCCGTGATGGACCAGCAGGCCGTGATCGAACGGTCCAAGGCGGGCAAGGCCGCACTTGAGGAGATGAAGGCCTATCAGGCGACCAGGCAGAAGATCATCAGTGCCGACGAGCAGGAGCTGAAAGAACTGGAGCAGGCCATTCAAGATCCCAATAGCAAGTTGAGTGAAGCGGCCAAACAAGAGAAACAGGAACAGTTCCGAGGCAAGGTCGAGGCCTATCAGCGGCGGCTGCAGGATTTTAATCGCGAAGTTCAGCAGAAGCAACGCGAGATGGTCGCGGAGTATTCGAAGAAGATCGCGGATGCGGCGCAGGTGGTGGCACAAAAGGAGGGGCTTATTGCCGTCCTTGACAAAGGGAACGAGTCGATGTTCCGCATCGTGCTCTATCATCAGCCCGCGCTGGATGTGACGGACTTGATCGTGAAGGAATTTGATCGGCAACAGAACTGAGACGGCGAATCAAATGACGTGGAGAGGAGGCGGTGCCAATGGCAAAGGTTGAGCAGGTGGAGATTCAGGAAATTTTATCGGTACTTCCTCACCGGTATCCCTTCCTGTTGGTGGATCGGGTGAAAGAGTTTGAACCTGGCCAACGGCTTGTCGCGATCAAGAATGTGACGATCAATGAGCCGTTTTTTCAGGGGCATTTCCCCGGTCGGCCGATCATGCCTGGTGTGTTGATCATCGAAGCGATGGCTCAGGCCGGAGGCGTGCTGGTGTTTAAGTCCGGAGGACCGGTTGGGAAAACCATCATGTATCTAGCGGGTATCGATGAGGCGAAATTCCGGCGGCCTGTGGTGCCCGGCGATCAGCTCCGATTTGAGATCGAAGTGCTCAAGAAGCGTCCGCCGGTCTGGAAAATGCATGGGAAGGCCTATGTGGACAATGTCCTCGCCTGTGAAGCCGTGGTGACGGCAATGGTGATGGAAGAAAAGGACGTGAAGCGTGATGGGTGATGCGTGATGAGTTGCCAGGGAGCGCATCGAGTCAGGGCTCATCACCCATCACTGATCACTCATCACGGAGGTTCTGTGTGAAGATACATCCAACAGCGATTATCCATCCTAAAGCCACACTGGCCGATGATGTGGAAGTGGGGCCGTTTTGCGTCGTCGGCGAGCATGTCACGATCGGCAAAGGGACCAGGCTCCTGTCCCATGTTTCTCTCGACGGATGGACCGAGATCGGCGAGCGCAATGAAGTGCATCCCTTCGCGTCGATCGGTGGTCCGCCGCAGCACCTCGGCTATCGTGGGGAGCCCACAAAAGTCCTTCTCGGCGATGACAACGTGATTCGTGAATATGTCACCATCAATCGCGGGACGGTACAAGGCGGCGGGGTGACCTCTCTTGGATCCAAGGGCATCTTGATGGCCTATGTGCATGTGGCGCACGATTGCCGGCTGGGCAATCATCTCATCATGGCCAATGCAGCGAGCTTGGCCGGACACATTACGATCGGGGATCATTCCGTTATTGGCGGGTTAACCGGCATTCTTCAGTTTGTGCGAGTCGGCGACTATGTGATGGTGGGCGGGTGTTGTGCGATCGGCCAGGATATCCCGCCGTTTACCTTTGCTGCCGGTGGGTATCGGGCCCACCTCTACGGTCTGAACACGGTGGGGCTGCAACGCCATGGTTTTTCCTCCGACCGCATCGCGTTGCTCAGGAAAGCCTTCGATCTTCTCTTTCGCGCAGGCCATCGAACGGCGGAGGCCATCAAGCTGGCGCAAAAGGAGTTCAAAGGGCAGGAGGATGTGGCGAGGATTCTCTCGTTTATGGCGGGGACCAAACGTGGCATCTCGCGGGCGGTCCATCTCGATCTTGAGCGTGAGGCCGATCACCAGTTATGACGGCAGCTACGACGACTTCGGCCATGCCTATAGCGGACGGGCGTATCGGCTTGATCGCCGGGAACGGGCGGTTTCCGATCATCTTTGCCGATAACGCACGCAAGCTGGGATTGTTTGTGTCCGCGGTTGCGCACGAGGGGGAAACAGAACCGGAACTCGAGCAGCACGTCGATCGAATTCACTGGATCAGGATCGGGCAACTCAACAAGCTGATCAACGCATTCAAGGGCGATGGTGTCCGCAATGTGGTGATGCTGGGTGGGATCAAGAAGACCCATGTCTACAGCACGGTGCGGCCGGATTTTCGCGCGTTGGCTCTGGCGGCCAGGATCGCCTTGTGGAAGGACGACGATATTCTTCGGGAAATCGCGGCCGAACTCGAGCGGGACGGGATCGTCATCTGTGAATCGACGTTCGGCCTTGAAGGGATTCTCGTGGAAGAAGGGCCGCTCACGTCGCGGCAACCGTCCAAGAAGGAATGGGCTGATATCCGGTACGGCTGGGATATCGCGCTGGAGACCGGGCGTCTCGATATTGGACAATGTGTGGTGGTGAAAGATCGGGTGATTGTCGCGGTGGAGGCGGTTGAAGGGACGGATGGCGCGATCAAACGAGGTGGCGAATTGGCTAAGGAAGGCGCGGTCGTCGTCAAACGGAGCAAGCCGCAGCAAGACATGCGCTTTGACTTGCCCGCCGTCGGACCTCGAACGATTGAGGTCATGGCGTCGGTCAAGGCCAGCGTCCTGGCGGTGGAGGCAGGCCGTACGGTCGTGTTAGACCGAGACGAACTCGTGAGCCAAGCCGAACGAATCGGAATTGCCGTCGTCGGAATTGCGGCGGACAGCGTGAAACCTGAGGCGTGACACCTAAAACGTGTGGAGTGGAATGTTTCTCGTTGCGCGCCCATCGTGAAATATCCGCTTTGAAACTTGCCAGTTGCATCTTGAACCGTGATGCCGTGACTCATAAGCGTAAGAGGATATGACGAAGCTGCGTGCGGGGGTCATCGGTGTTGGCCATTTGGGGCAACATCATGCGAGGCTCTATGCGGCGCTCTCGGATTCGACGCTGGTCGGTGTGACCGATCAGGATCTGGGTCGCGCTCGAACGATTGCTGAGCGGCATCACGCGCGCACATTTGAACGGGTGCAGGATTTATTGGAGACGGTCGATGTCGTCAGTGTGGCTGTCCCGACGTCGGGGCATTATGCCGTGGCGAAGACTTGTCTGGAAGCAGGCAAGCATGTGCTGGTCGAGAAGCCAATCGCGGTGTTGCCCGCCGAAGCGGAAGACCTTATCAGTCTTGCCAAAACCAACGGCTGCACCTTGCAGGTTGGACACAGTGAGCGGTTCAATCCCATCGTGCCGGCCATGTGGCCATCCATCCACCACCCCGTGCTGATCGAGGGGCAGCGGCTGGGGATGTATAGTCCTCGCGGAACCGATGTTGACGTCGTGCTGGATTTGATGATTCACGATCTGGATCTGTTGTTGTCGTGTCACCTCGGTCCCGTGCGCGATGTGCAGGCAGTTGGTGTATCGGTATTGTCTCCCACGCACGATGTGGCGAGTGCAAGGATCCGATTCGAACGTGGCTGTGTCGCGAACTTCACCGCCAGCCGAATTTCTCCAAAAGCCCTGCGGCAGTGGCGTGTGTTTCAAGCAGATGGTGCGGTATCCATCGACTTTCAGGCCCGCCAGGGGGTCATCGGACGCCGAGCCATTGAGTCGGACCGGACGATAATGGCAGCCGCTGATGAAATCCAAGCCGGTGATGGCGAGCCGTTGAGGTTCCAATTGGAATCGTTCCTGTCCGCAGTTCGATCGGCGTCACGCCCCATCATTGCTGGCGAAGACGGAGCCGCGGCATTGGATCTCGCTCATCGTGTGCTGTCCGCAATGAAGGTATCCAGGTAGGAGAAACGACCTGAGTATCCCTGGCGGAAACAGTCGGCGCCGGTTCATTGGGTTGAGCGTCCTCAACCACCAGTCCTACTCCATGTCCCCCAGGCGATGATGGCGCGTATTCTGATTGTGACGGGTGAAGCCTCCGGTGACCTCCATGGGGCGAATCTTGCCAAGGCGTTGAAAGCGCGTGATCCTCACATCTCACTGTCCGGCATCGGCGGTCGTGCGATGCAAGCAGCTGGGGTGGAGTTGATAGAGGAGATGGGGAAGTTTGATGTGATCGGCATGGTCGGCCCGCTGGCGTTGCTCCCGATCATCCGGCGATTTGCCACGATGCGGCGGCTCTTCCGGTCCAAACGGTGGGACACGGTGGTGTTTATCGACCATCCGGGACTTAATCTTCGCTTTGCCTATTTTGCCAAGGCAGCCGGCCTTCGTGTCATCTACTATATTGCGCCGCAGATCTGGGCCTGGGGGCCGTGGCGGATTCGTTGGATCAAGCAGCGGGTCGACCATGTGGTAGTGATCCTTCCGTTTGAAAAGCCCCTGTATGACGACGCGGGGGTGCCTTGTACCTTTGTTGGGCATCCGATTTTGGATGCGGTGGCGCCTCATTATGATAGGACCGCGTTGCGCACCAGGTTCGGCTTCGCCGATCACGAGCCTGTCATTGCGTTATTACCGGGAAGTCGGGCGCATGAGGCGTCTGTCTTGCTTCCGATTCTCATCGAGACGGCGGAGAAGCTGATCGCGCGAAATCCCAAAACAAAGTTTATTCTGGCGCAAGCTTCCACCCTTCACGATAATCTCTTACAGCCGCTCCTGGCGAGAAGCCCCGTCCCCATCACGGTGGTGAAGGAGCAGGCCAGCGAGGTCATGGCGGTGTCCGACCTGATCTTGGTTGCGTCCGGCACGGCAACCCTGCAAGCTGCGGTGGTAGGCACGCCCATGGTGTTGTGCTACCGGACGACGGCGCTGACGTTTTGGGTTGCGAGTGCTGTGCTGCGATTCCTGGTTCGAGTGAGATGGATTGGGCTGGTGAATCTGGTAGCAGAGCGGACGGTGGTGCCGGAATTGGTCCAGTCCGCCGCGACAGCGGAGCGATTGTATGAAGAAGCGGAACGGATTTTACGAGATCGAGTGGCGTATGATGCGATGAAACGAGATTTGGCAACCGTGCGGGCAGCTTTGGGTGAGCCAGGCGCGTCACTCAGAGCGGCGGATGTGGTGTTGGCGGCATGTCAGGCATAGATCGATTCAAACGGCTCATGCAGTATGTCCGCCCGTATCGGGCGAGGTTTGTTGGCGGATTGGTGTGCTCAGGGCTCGTGGCACTTTCGACCGGTGTGTATGCCTGGCTGGCCCGCCCAGTATTGGACGGCATCTTTATCGAAAAAAACGAGCGCTTGTTGTTGCTGCTGCCGCTGGCTTTGCTGGGCGTTGCCGCAGTGAAAGCAGTGTTCAGTTACGGCGTGAACTATCTCATGGCCTATGTCGGGAATCGAGTGGTGGCCGACATTCGCCAAGAGTTGTTTCATCGATTTATGCGGCTGCCGGTCGGATTTCATGACGCAAACACCTCAGGTCGGTTGGTCTCACGAGTGGTCAACGACGTCGGATTGATGGCGAATGCGGCATCGAGTGTGGTGAAAGACATCTTTCAGAACGTCCTCACGTTTCTCGCCATGGTCGGCGTCATTCTCTATCAGGATTGGAGACTGGCCGGTATTTCGCTCGTCGTGCTTCCGCTCGCCGGTCTGACGATGGTGCGGGTAGGAAAGCGGTTGAAGAAATTGGCAGTCAGCGGACAGGAGCAGATGGGCGACATGTCATCGACATTGCAGGAAATCTTCGCCGGCATCAGAGTCGTGAAGGCGTTTGGCCGCGAAGATGCGGAGGGGGAGCGATTCAGAGAGCGGAACCGAGCGTATCTCTCCACGCAGTTAAAAACCAATCAGGTGTGGGCGATTGGTCATTCCCATATGGAAATCATCGGGGTGATCAGTGTCGCGATCTTGATCTGGTATGGCGGATATCTCGTCATCAATGGGGCGATGACTCCCGGTGCGTTCTTTTCGTTCATGGCAGCCATGTTGTTAGCGTATACCCCGATTCGAAAGTTGTCCGGGTCAAATAACTTGATCCAGCAAGCGCTGGCGGCAGCGGAACGTGTCTTTGCTGTGTTGGATATGAACACGGAGCAGTCTCACGATCACGGTACGGTTCCACTGACAGACATCAAGCAGGCCATTGCATTTCAGGGCGTGACATTGTGTTACGAGAATCACACCATTCCTGCCCTGACCGACATTGATCTCGTGATCAAGCCGGGCGAAGTGATTGCACTGGTCGGGAGCAGTGGGAGCGGAAAAACCTCCTTGGTGAGTTTGCTGCCACGGTTCTATGAGCCAACAGCCGGACGCATTCTCATCGACGGTTTTCCGTTGCCCTCATATCAGTTGCACTCGTTGCGTGCGCACATTGGGATTGTTTCGCAAGAGGTGGTTTTGTTCGACGATACCATACAACGGAATATCGCGTTTGGACGGACAGGCGCAACGCAAGCTGAAGTGGAACGGGCTGCGAAAATGGCGTATGCCCATGACTTCATTCTCCGTCTTCCCGATGGGTATGCATCAGTCATCGGAGAGCGCGGGCTCAAGTTGTCCGGAGGGGAACGCCAACGGTTGGCCATCGCACGGGCTATTCTTCGTGACCCTCCATTGCTGATTTTGGATGAGGCCACGTCGGCATTGGATTCGGAGTCGGAACGGATCGTGCAATTGGCGTTGTCGAACTTATTGAAGAATCGGACAGCACTGGTGATTGCACATCGCCTCTCGACGATTCAACACGCGGATCGTATTGTCGTGCTTGACCGGGGTATCATCGTCGAAACGGGATCGCATGAAGAATTATTGCGGCAAGGCGGGGCCTATCACCGGCTGCATGCGCTGCAATTTCAGGATGTGACAGGTGTGTGAAACCGTGACGAGTGAAGAGTGATGGGTGATGAGTGAAGAGTGATGTGGCTCAGATCAGCCTGAAGAAACGAGTTGAGAGATGGGTCAAATGCTCGCTGTTGCCGCCGGTTGCGGCAGGCCTGATTCGAACGGTCGCGCGGTCGATGCGGTGCGAGACGCGTGGGCATGAGGCGGTCGATGCGCTGTATCGCGAAGGTCGACACATTATTCTGGCCTTTTGGCATGCCCAGCAGTTGATGATCCCGATCGGGTATCGCGGAACGGGTTCCCATGTGCTGATCAGCCAGCATGGCGATGGCGAAATCATCGCGCGCATCATCGCGCGATTCGGCCATAATGCGGTGCGGGGATCGAGCACCCGTGGTGGCGCCGGCGCGTTGCGCGCGCTGATCAGGCTGGGCCGGTCAGGCCGGGATGTGGTCGTGACGCCGGACGGGCCCAAAGGCCCCCGCCATGTTGTCAAACTGGGCGTCATTCAGTTGGCCAAGGCGACAGGCCTCCCGATCGTGCCTTTGGCCTTTGCCTGCTCAAAAAAAAACTCTTTGCGAGCTGGGACCGGTACATGGTCCCGTATCCCTTTTCACGGGGGTTGTTCCTCTACGGAGATCCGCTCTGGGTCCCGCGTGAGGCGGACGACGTGGCGCTCGAAGCGGCCCGCCTGGATCTGGAGAGAGTTCTCAATCGTTTGACGGATCAGGCGGAGGCGTTCGTGAAGCGTGAACCGTAAAGGGTTCGCGAGTCAGATAGGACGTGGTACCGCTCACCCCTTACGTGTTACTTCGTGATCATGTGGAAGCTCCTCTATAACTTAGGTCTTGTCCTTGCCGCTCCTGTCATCGTGGGGGTATTGGTGGCGAAGCCGCGCTGCCGACGAGGCTTTCTCCAACGGATGGGGTGGCAGACGCATCCGTCCGACCGAGTCCTGAATGCTCGGCCGCTGATCTGGGTGCATGCCGTGTCGCTTGGAGAAGCCGTGGCGGCGGTGCCGCTGGTGAAAGCCTTGCATGAACGCCATCCCGACTATCGCTATATCGTGACGACCGTCACGGATACGGGCCGCGAAGCGGTCGAGCAACGATTGGAGGGCGTGGCGGAGCATCGGTACGCGCCGATGGATTTTCCCTGGGCGGTCACGGGCATGGTGGATCGGTTGCGGCCGGCACTCTATCTGTTCGTCGAGACCGAGTTGTGGCCCAATCTGCTCTGGACGCTGCGGGATCGGCGGGTCCCGACAATCCTTGTCAACGGACGGTTGTCGTCGCGTTCGTTTCGCCGCCAAGATATTACCGGGATTCGTTCGTTGTATCGGTCGGTGCTTCGATCGATTACCCTGTGTCTGATGCAATCCGATCGGGACCGGCAACGGATTGTGGCTTTGGGAGCCGACGCGGAGGCGGTCCATACGACCGGCAATATCAAGTTTGATCAGCCGCTGCCTCTCATGGAAGGGGAGACCTCGCTGCGCCGGAATTTCGGGCTACACGAGGGAGAACGGTTGATTCTGGCTGGCAGTACCCACCCCGGCGAAGAGGAACTGTTGGTCTCAGCCTATGGGCGGATTATCAACGCACATCCGTCGACTGTGTTGATGTTAGCCCCTCGGCATATCGAACGGGTGGATCAGATCGAAGTGATGATTCAGAGTGCCGGATTCGCCGTACAACGCAAGAGCCGGGTCGGCGAGCCGGTTGCCGGCCCTCGGGTCATTATCTTGGACACAAGAGGGGAATTGGCCCGCGCCTATCGGGAAGCGGTTGTTGCGTTCGTGGGTGGAACGCTGGTGCCGGTTGGCGGCCACAATTTGTTGGAGCCGGCGGTCTGGGGGCGGCCCGTGTTGTTCGGTCCATATACCGATCACTGCGCCGAAATGGCGGCCTTGTTGAATGAAGCGGGCGGAGGTCGCCGAATCATGGGAATCGAGGACATGGTCAAGTGGTGTACTGAGTGGTTGTCCGATCCAGATGCCTGTGACACGGTGGGGCAAGTTGCCAGGCGCGTTGTGTTGGATAATCAAGGTGCCTTGAAACGCAGTCTGGATCTAATCGAATCCGTTCTGGCTCCCGCGCCGGTTAAGGACAAGAGCGTATAGCTCGTAGCGTATGGCACGTGATCGGATCAAGTCATTGGTTCGCCTGGATTAGATTTTCAGTTCCGTGCCATACGCCATAGGCTCTTTCCTTTGAGCGAACATCGCATCACGCTCACGAGTGGCGATTGATGCAGAAGTGCTCATGAATAGTGTGAGCTAACCACATGGCATTCTTGGAGCCTGGACAGCCGGTACGAAGGTGGCTCTCTGGGCCGGCGTTTCTGTACGGCCTCATTGTCCGTGCGCGGCATTGGTGTTATCGCAGGGGCTGGTGTGTCTCCTCACGATTGCCCTGCCGGGTGGTGAGTGTCGGCAATGTGACGGTGGGTGGAACGGGAAAAACGCCGGTCGTCATACTCCTTACCGAATGGCTGCTGGCTAAAGGTTGTCGGGTCGCCGTCTTGAGTCGCGGGTACAAGCGCGAACGCAACACGTCATACTGTCTTGTGTCTGATGGAGAGCGTCTCCTCGCTGATCCGTCTGAGGCTGGCGATGAGCCGTTTCTTATTGCGCAGCGATGTCCAACCGCGGTCGTCGCGGTAGGAGCTGATCGCGTGGCCTTGGGCCGATGGGTGTTGGCGCAGTTTCCCGTGGACTGCATGATTTTGGACGATGGGTTTCAACACCTTGCGCTCACCCGGGATGTCGATCTGGTGTTGCTCGACGCGACAGATGCGTCAGGGCTCGATGCTATGGTGCCTGCCGGCCGGTTGCGCGAACCCCTCACGGGTCTTGGGCGAGCGGCGGCACTCGTTGTGACCAGGGCCGACTCCAAAGAAGATGTCGAAGCGGTGTGCGGGCGGTTGAAGGCGGCGCATCTCCCCTTTGCCGATGCGATCGAAATCAGGTTTACCCCCGAATCCCTGGTGGCGATATCGGCGGAAACAAAGCAACCGCTCGAATGGTGCCTAGGCATGAAAACGTGGGTGGTGAGCGGAATCGGGAATAGTCAGTCGTTCCGCCGATCCGTTGCGTCATTGGGAGTCGAGATCATCGGTGAGACGGCTTTCAGCGACCATCACCGGTATCATGACGACGATGTCGGCAAGGTTCGTGTTGCTGCGCAGGCCGCCGGCGCAGATATCGTCCTGACGACCGAAAAAGACGCGGGGAAATTACAGCCGTTTCTGAGGCCGGACGACTCGTGGTGGGCAGTACGGATTCACGCAGAGATCGTCCATGGGGAGGAGCGGCTGCGCCGATTGATCGTGAACACAGGAGCTGGCGGTGCGTAAAGAGTTTATCAGGCGCGTGTTGGTGCGGGCGCCGAATTGGATTGGGGATGCGGTGATGTGTGAGCCGGCGTTGCGCGGGCTCCGATCTCTCTTTCCTCAGGCAGAGATCACGCTCCTGGCAAAATCCGTTGTTGCCGAATTGTTCGTTGGTTATGCCGGACTCGATCATGTGTTGGTGTACGACGATAAGGGGATTCATGCGGGTCTGGGGGGGAAATGGACGCTTGCGGGGACCCTCCGGCAACATCGCTTCGACCTGGCGGTGCTGTTTCAAAATGCCTTTGAAGCGGCCTTCCTTGCGTGGCTCGCAGGGATTCCGCGCCGATTTGGATACTTGACCGATGGCCGCGCCATATTTCTGACCGACCCCGTTTCGGTTCCTAGCCCCAATTCACTGACGCATCAAGTCGAGTACTATTGGAACCTGCTCATGCCGCTGGGACTATCCGGAGCGCCGCCGTCTCCACACCTGACGGTGTCGTCGGAGGAGGAGCGGGAGGTCAGTGAGAGATTAGCCTCTTCAGGCGTGGACCCTTCTGATCTGGTCATCGGGATCAATCCCGGATCGACCTACGGGAGTGCGAAGCGCTGGTTGCCCGATCGATTCGCGGAGGTCGCCCAACGGCTCGCGGAGCGTATAGCTGAAGGGGAGAAGACGCGCACGGCGGTGGTCATTCTTGGTGCCAAGGGAGAAGAATTGTTGGGGAAGGACATCGCGGCCCATATCCAGGGCCGATCGGTGGTCTTATCCGGAACGACCACGATTCGTGAACTGATGGCCGTGACTAAACGCTGCCGTCTGCTGGTCACCAACGATACGGGGCCGATGCATATCGCCGTAGCCTGTGGAGTGCCGGTCGTCGCGGTGTTCGGTCCAACGGATTGGCGAACCACCTCGCCTTACGGGCAAGCGCAGTTCATCGTGCGTGAACCGGTCGAGTGCGCGCCGTGTTTGTTGAGGGAATGTCCGATCGATCACCGATGCATGACCAGAGTGCCGGTGGATCGGGTGTATGACACGGCGGTTCAACAGATGCAGGTTAACAGGCTCGCAGGAAACAAGCTGACAAGCGACAAGCCGATGAGTCTGGAGACAGATGCCTCTCCGCAAAAGTTGTCAGCCTGTCCACCTGCAAACTTGTCAGCTGTCCTTTCCGGCTACACTGTCTTTCTGGATCGCGACGGCACGTTGAATCCCGACCCCGGATACATCCGGTCGCCCGACCAGTTTGATTTGTTTCCCGGCGTGGCCCAGGCGTTGGCAAAATTAGTACGGGCCGGTGCACGGCTGATCGTCGTGACGAACCAGTCGGGAGTGGCGCGGGGACTGTTCTCCCTCGGTGACCTTGAGGGGATTCACGCAAAACTTACACGGCTCCTTGAGGAGTCCGGCGCCCCGCTTGATGCCCTCTACGTCTGTCCCCATCACCCCGATGATGCCTGCACGTGCCGCAAACCAAACACAGGCCTGATCGATCAGGCGGTGCGAGAGCGAGCAGTTGATCTCAGTCATTCGTATCTGATTGGCGACAAAGTGAGTGATGTGGAGTTGGCCAAGCGAGTGGGCTCGCGGAGCATCTTGATGACGACAGGAGCGGTTCTGCCAGAGCAGGCTGAAGGACTGAAAAGGTCTGGGGTGATCCCAGACCTGGTGACCTCCTCGTTTGATGACGCGGCGGAGTGGCTGCTACAGGATGCCAGGACCCGTGCCGTCTTCAGAGCGGGCATCAGATGATGCCGACTTAGGGTCTTGCGAGGTGCATGGGTGGTTCGATTCAGGGTACGGACTTGCGCCGGGAAAGCGGCCCACCTATAGTGTCGTGAGAGGCTACGGTACATAGGCGCTACAAGAAGCGACGATCAATGGACCAACCAGAGGAAACCTGTGCCATTCCTTGCAATCTCTGCGGTGGCAGAGCGGTAGGGGTTCTGTCGAACCAGAGCCGCAGCGGCAAACCCTTGCGAACTGTGATCTGTCGATCCTGTGGGCTCGTGTGGTCCGATCCGCGCCCCCATGATGCGAAGCAGTTCTACGAAGAGGAGTATCGGCTCTCCTATAAAAATGCCTATAGCCCGAAGCCGAAACATGTGCTGCGCGCCGGCAAGGTTGCGCTGTCGCGGTTTGAGAAAATCGACCGGCTGCTGACGGAACAGAAGACCGTCCTCGATGTGGGGACCGGCGGAGGCGAATTTGCCTACTTGCTCCAATCCTTGGGGCATCGCGTGAGCGGAGTCGAGCCCAATAGAGGATATGCGGATTATTCGATCAAGGAATATGGATTGTCGGTGCAAGTCGGATTTGTGCAAGATGGGGTGTTTCCGCCTGAGTCGTTCGATGTTGTGACGATCTGGCATGTGCTTGAGCATACGGAAGATCCAGGCGCCGTGCTGGCGTTACTGCGCTCCTGGGTGAAGACGGACGGGATCGTGGTTGTGGAGGTGCCCAATGTGGAAGCCACGTGCCAGGCACCCAGCAGTACGTTTCATGAAGCACACCTCTACAATTTCAACGTGGTGTCGTTGCGGAGGCTAGCCAGGAAGCATGGACTCCATGAAGCGTGGCATCTGATCTCACGGGACGGCGGGAACATCACGATGTTTTTCAAGCGGGAGCTGCCGCCGATCGATCCGGGCTCCGACACCGTCATCCCCGGTAACTATGAGTGGGTATCCAGAATTGTGCGTGGCCATACTGACCTCGCCCGTCACCTGACACCAGCGCCATATGTGCGGGCCTGGCAACGGCTGTGCCGGTCCTTTGCGGAACGGCGTGAAACTGCCGGTGCTGAAAGCGGCAAGGCATTGCTGGACGGTTTGTACGCCGAGCAGGTCAAGGTCCACTCGGCGGTTCCTGGATAAACGGATGCAGTCAGTACAAGCGGTAATACAGACTGATCCTCGCCCCATTTCTTTTTCCCTGGACCACGCCCGCATTCTTCTCATCAAGCCCAGCTCGCTCGGCGATATCGTTCACACGCTTCCGGTTGTGTCGGCGATCAAATCGCAGTGGCCCGGCGTGCATCTGACCTGGGTGGTCAAGCACCAGTGGGCGGAACTCGTCCGCCGGGTCGCAGAAGTCGACCGCGTGTGGCCGGTGGATCAAGGGGCGGCAAGTTGGTTGAAGCAAGGATGGGCGCTGCGGAGTGAACGGTTCGACGCGGCTATCGATTTGCAGGGGCTGTTTCGCAGCGGGGTTCTGGCATGGTTGAGTGGCGTCCCGCTCCGTATTGGATTCGCCAACGGACGAGAAGGCAGCCCCTGGTTCTATACGACGCGCGTGCCGGTTCCTCCCCTGGAGATGCACGCGGTCGATCGGTATCTGCTGGTCGCGGAGGCTATGGGGGCTCGTGTGCAGGGGGCACCGCAGTTTCGATTCAACCTGCGTGACGAGGACAGGGCCATGGTTCGGAGCATTCTTTCTGAGAAGGGACTCTCCGTCGATCAGCCATGGGTCGCTATGAATGTCTCGGCACGGTGGACGACGAAGCGGTGGCCGCTGAGTGCCTTTGCCCGGGTGCTCGATCGATTGCACGAGGAAGGCCGTGCTCCGGTCGTGGTGATCGGGAGTGCCGAGGATCGGCATGACGTGGATGCGTTGCGCGCCGTGACGACCACCCCATTCATCGATCTGGCCGGCGCCGTTCCGCTCGGATGTCTCCCGGCGCTGCTGTCGAAGGCGGGGGTGATGATCACGAACGATTCAGGGCCGATGCATATCGCGGCGGCGGTGGGTGTTCCGGTTGTTGCCCTGTTCGGGCCGACGAGTGAGGTTCGAACCGGCCCGTACGGAACAGGACATCGTGTCCTGACCGGTTCCGTCCCATGCCGTCCGTGTTTCAGCCGTGTCTGCCGGCACGTTCCAGAGTTGGAGTGCCTCCGTTCTCTCACGCCGGACGATGTGGCCGAGGCCGCCAGGGACCTGTTGGTGGCACCCGCACGCTCATGATGAATGTCTTGATCGTCAGACCGGATGGCATCGGCGACCTGATCCTCTCACTGCCGGTGGCGTCTCAACTCAGGCAATTGCTGCCTGGTGCGAAGATCGGATTTCTGACCAGTCCGATCACCGCTCCCATTCTTGAACATCATCTGGATGTCGACTATGTCCGGACGGTTCGCCTCACCGACCCGGTCAGTATTCTACGGACTGCCTTTGCGGATGGAGTGGATGCTGCGGTGTTTCTCAAGCCGTTCCGGCGTCTCATGTGGGCGGCCTATCTGGCGCGCGTGCCGATTCGTGTGGCGACCGGATTTCGCTGGTACAGTGTGCTGGCGAATCGCCGGGTGTTCGAGCATCGCAGCGACTTCATGCGTCACGAATCCGAGTACAACGTGGAGATGCTGACAGGGCTTGGGCTAAGTCCCCGTGCCGTGAGCAGGCCCACGTTGCGTATGACCGAAGAAGAACGGATCGGCGGAGAAGACCGGTGGCGCGGGTTGCCTCGCCCGCATGTCGTGGTCCACCCCGGTGGATGCTCTGCGCGGCGTTGGCGGCCGGAACACTTTCGGGATCTGGCGGTTCAGTTGGCGCACACAGGGCATGGCGTTGTTCTCACCGGCAACGACAGTGAGCGCATCGAGTTTGAACGAGATACATTGTCCACCGTGGTGCTTCCGGCGGGTATCTCCAATCTGATGGGGTGCCTATCGGTCCGAGAGCTCATGGCGGTGATTGCCAATGCCAATGTGGTTGTGTCCGGTGCAACCGGGCCGGCGCACCTGGGTTCGGCTCTGGGCACTCCAGTGGTCAGTCTGTTCGATCCTCGGAGAAATAATCTTCCGGTGCGATGGAAGCCTCTGGGAAGCGGCCTCGTATTACGTCCGGATGTTCCCACCTGTGACAAGTGTATCGGTGCTGTCTGCCCCTATTGGGATTGTCTTGACCGCCTGACCGCCGATCAGATCGCGACGGCAGTCGGGCATGTGGCCAAAGGTCCAACGGCATTAACCGTGCTTCACCTATAATGAGGCATTGTCGCGACGGCGCACCTGATCAGATTTCATCGCCGCGCCCTTCATCAGCCTTGGGTAGTCCAAGCGGTTGAGGTCTTTTCGCTTGACTCCCACATGCGGTTGTGTTCATATCCTGAACAAGCAAAAAGTCTCCTGCGCCGATTCATTCTAACTCTATGAATCTTCAAGGCCAGCGCGATCTTGTGCTCTTGACAGAACTGGAGCGGGACGGTGCCGTCACGCAGCGTTCTCTTGCCACCAAGCTGGGAGTCGCGCTGGGACTGACCAATCTGTATCTGAAGCGTCTGGCCCGAAAAGGGTATATCAAGATCACCACGATTCCTTCCAACCGTGTCCGGTATCTGCTGACACCGCAAGGATTTGCCGAAAAATCACGCCTGACCTATCTCTACATGCAGTATTCGCTGGCCCACTATCGTGACATGCGTGCCCGTCTGAGGGACACGTTATCTCATGCAGCGGCGAATGGCATGAAGCGGGTGGTCATTTATGGCACCGGCGAACTGGCGGAAATGGCCTATTTGTCGCTTCGTGAAATGAGCATGATTTTGGTGGGGTTTGTCGATGACAGTCAGCGGGACTCGTTCTTGTCCTATCCGGTGTGGCGGCCCGATGCGCTGGAGCAGTGGGAATTTGATGCGATTCTCCTGGCTGATCTCGATCACACTGCCGACCACAAGCACAATTTGGGGCAGCATCATATTCCGGATGGAAAGGTACTGGCGCTTGTGCCCGCGGCCTAAGTGATTCTGATTCTGGTGGTGTGTCCTGTTTCTGTGGATGAAGCCGAGTTCCCGTCGGCAGGCCTTACTGTAAGTGAGAGGGCGAAGCTGTGTCCGAATATGGGTCTATCTGGTGGAAGATGTCTATCTTGTCTATCTCGTGGGATGAGACCAGACAGACCAGATAGACCAAACAGACCAGACGGACCACTATCATGAAACTCACACGTTTCGAAGACTTGGATTGTTGGAAAGAAGCTCGAAAACTCACGCGGCAGATCTATGAGGCGATAGGTCGAAATCCAATCTGGCAACGTGATGTCAGACTGTGCGGACAAATACAAGCGGCATCTGTATCCGTGATGTCGAATATTGCCGAAGGGTTTGTCCGACATTCTGACAAGGAATTCGGGCAATTCCTGTTCATCGCGATGTCTTCTGCAGCGGAAGTCCAAAGTCATCTGTATGTCGCGATTGACCAGAAGTATCTTTCCCAAGAGAGCTTCGATGAGATTTATGCACAAGCTGAGAAGACCGGTAAGATCATCTCCGGACTCATCAAGTACCTCCGAACCAAGACGAAACAGACAAGACAGACCAGATAGACGAGATAGACCAAACAGACGAAATGAACCAGATAAACCAGACGAACCAGACAAACAGTCCTCACTGGTATGCACTGCGGACCAAATCCCGGCATGAGAAGCTCGTGCGGGATCAATTGGACAAGCAGGGGATCGAGCCGTTGCTTCCAACGGTCAAGAAGTTGAGCCAGTGGAAGGACCGGAAAAAGGAAGTCGAAGTGCCGCTGTTTTCCGGCTACTGTTTCGTCCGATTCGGGCAGGAAGGAAAGTTGCCGGTCCAGAAAGTGTCGGGAGTCGTGGAAATCGTCGGCAGCGGCAGCCGCCCGGAGCCGATACCTGATGAGGAAATCGAAGCCTTACGGACGCTCATGTCCAGCGTCTTGCCCTATGACCCGCATCCCTATTTGCATGAGGGCATGGCAGTGGAAGTCGTCCGCGGACCGCTGCAGGGAGTTCAGGGGATGTTGCTTAGGAAGGAAAAACGGCATCGCCTGATCCTGGGAATCCGGTTGATTCAGCAAGCGGCGGCAGTGGAAATTGACGTCAACGATGTGATGCCGATTTAGCATCAGGAACAGGAGACCCGGCCGAATATGAAACGAGCACTGATTACGGGGATCACGGGGCAGGACGGATCGTACTTGGCTGAGTTGTTGCTCGGTAAAGGATATGAAGTCTACGGCATCATCAGGCGATCGAGCTCTTTTAACACAGGACGGATCGATCCGATCTATCAAGATCCGCACGTGACGGACGCCAAGTTGCGGTTGGTGTACGGAGATTTGAATGATGCCAGCTCGTTGAATAAGCTGATCAGAACGATTCAGCCGGCGGAGATTTACAATCTGGGGGCCCAAAGCCACGTGCGGGTGAGCTTCGATATTCCGGAATACACCGCCGAGGTGACCGGCTTGGGGACGATCCGTCTCCTGGAGGCAATCCGAGAGTCCGGGGTGAAGACGAAGTTTTATCAGGCCTCTTCGAGCGAGATGTTCGGAAAGGTCCTGGAGGTGCCGCAGCGGGAGACGACGCCGTTTTATCCGCGCAGTCCCTACGGCGCTGCAAAGGTCTACGGCCATTGGATCACGGTCAACTACCGGGAGGCGTACAACTTGTTTGCCTGCAGCGGTATCTTGTTCAATCACGAGTCGCCGCGCCGTGGGGAAACCTTCGTTACGAGGAAGATCACCAAAGCCGCAGCCCGGATCAAGCTGGGGTTGCAGCATGAGCTCTTCCTTGGCAACTTGGAGGCCAAACGGGATTGGGGATTCGCGGGAGACTATGTGGAGGCGATGTGGCTGATGCTCCAACAACCCGCTCCCGACGACTATGTCATCGCCACCGGCGAGACCCATACCATCAAGGAATTCCTCGACGTGGCGTTCGGCCATGCCGGGCTTGATTGGAAGCGCTATGTCAAAATCGATCCCCGGTACTATCGGCCGACGGAAGTTGATCTCCTGATCGGCGATGCCAGCCACGCCAAGAAGAAGCTGGGCTGGGAACCGAAAGTCCGATTCAAGGAGCTAGCGATCATGATGGTCGAGGCCGATCTTCGTATGGAGCAAGAACGGCTCGACGGCACCAGGGCCTATCCCAAGTCTTCCGACCATGCCTGAAATGGAACAGGATGCCCGTATCTACGTCGCCGGCCATCGGGGGATGGTGGGATCGGCGATTGTTCGGCTGTTGGAGCAGCGAGGGTATCGCCACATCATCTGCAGGACGAGCCAAGAACTCGATCTTCGGGATGGGCGGGAGGTGGCGGCATTCTTCTTGGAGACGAGACCGGACTATGTCTTTGTGGCGGCCGCCAAGGTCGGAGGCATTCTCGCCAACGACTCGCTGCCGGCCGATTTCCTCTACGACAACCTGGCGATCGAAACCAACCTCATTCACCAGGCGTACCGGAGTAAAGTGCGAAAAATGCTCCTGCTCGGCTCGTCCTGCATTTATCCCAGAGACTGCCCACAGCCGATTCGAGAAGACGCGCTGCTTACGGGGCCGCTTGAAAAGACCAACGAATGGTATGCCGTCGCCAAGATCGCCGGCATCAAGCTCTGCCAGGCCTATCGCAGGCAATATGGGTGTGATTTTATCGCCGCTATGCCGACGAATCTGTACGGCCCTCACGACAATTTCGATTTGCAGAGCGCCCATGTGTTGCCGGCGTTGATCCGGCGGTTTCATGAGGCGAAGGGATCCGGCCAGGCTCCGGTGTTATGGGGCAGCGGGAGCCCACGTCGTGAGTTGCTCCATGTGGACGATTGCGCGGAAGCCTGCCTGACTCTCATGGAGAGGCATTCGGGGGAGACCTTTCTCAACATCGGGACAGGGAAAGATATTCCGATCGCCGACTTGGCGGTCATGGTGGCCGAAGCAGTGGGATACACGGGAGATATTTGCTGGGATCGGACGAAACCGGATGGGACCCCACGCAAGCTCCTTGACTGCTCGCGTATCAATGCATTGGGATGGGGCCCGAAGATCTCGCTCCGCGACGGGATTGCGGCGACCTATCAGTGGTATGTCGAACAGCAGGCCGTGTGACGGTCACAGTTTCTCGCTGAGGTACGCTGAGTGGATTCTGTGTAGAGAAAACAGTCAAGAGAGGAGACTATGGGAGTACCCTTACTCGATCTGAAAGCGCATCACGAACCGCTTCGCAAAGAAATCATGGCGGTGTTGGAGCACACGTTCCAGAGTAACGCCTTTATTCTGGGACCGGCGGTGGAGACACTGGAAGCGCGCATCGCAACGTATTGCCAGGCCACGTACGGAATTGGTGTCACCTCGGGAACGGATGCCTTGCTGCTCGCGCTCATGGCACTTGGAGTTGGAGCCGGTGACGAGGTGATTACCGCGCCCTATTCCTTTTTCGCCACGGCGGGGGTGGTGGCCAGACTTGGCGCCAAACCGGTGCTGGTGGATATCGATCCCACGACCTTCAACATCGACCCGTCGAAAATCGAACAGGCGATTACCTCGAAGACGAAGGCCATTATCCCCGTGCATCTTTACGGCCAGTGTGCCGACATGGCGCCGATCATGGAGCTTGCCCGTCGTCGCAATCTGAGCGTCATTGAGGATGCGGCCCAAGCGATCGGGGCGGAATATCGCGATGGCCGGCGGGCCTGCAGCATGGGGACTGTCGGCTGCCTGTCATTTTTTCCGAGCAAAAATCTGGGGTGTCTGGGAGACGGAGGGATGGCAGTGACGAACGATCCCGTGCTCGCGGAGCGGATGAAAATTTTGCGCGTCCACGGGAGCCAACCCAAGTACTACCACAAGCTGATCGGGGGGAATTTCCGTCTTGATACGATCCAGGCGGCGGTGCTCAACGTGAAGCTGAATTACCTGGATGGGTGGACCAAGCGGCGCCAGGAGAATGCGGATCGATATGAATCGCTCTTTCAGCAGAGCGGATTGGTTCAGAAGGGGAGGGTTCGGTTGCCGGAGGCGATGTACCGCGGGGCCGGCGTCAAACACTACCATATTTATAATCAGTTCGTTCTCCGAGTAGACAGAAGGAATGACCTGATCGCTCATCTCAAAGCCAAAGGTATTGGAGCCGAGATCTATTATCCGGTCCCGTTCCACCTCCAGGAATGTTTCCGCTACCTGGGCCACAAGGAGGGAGATTTCCTAGAGTCGGAGCGGGCGGCCAATGAGACGATCGCGATCCCAATCTATCCTGAGTTGACCACAGGCCAGCAGGCTGAAGTCGTCGAGGCCATCGCGTCGTTCTATGCCTAAAACCGTCATGAATAATGCGGGCTAACCGATTCACTGCATGTCGCTCGATGGTTGAGAGGCCTCGATACAGATGATTCTCGTCACAGGGGGGGCTGGCTTCATCGGATCGAACTTTGTGCACGATTGGCTGAGCTGTGAAGAAGAGCCGCTCGTCAATGTGGACAAGCTGACTTACGCTGGTAATCCGGACAATCTGGCCGGCTTGAAAGGCGATGAGCGGCATGTATTCATCCATGGCGACATCGGCGATGCGGGACTAATCGCTGACCTGCTCGATAAGTATCAACCGCGGGCAGTAGTCAATTTTGCCGCGGAAAGCCATGTGGACCGTTCGATCCACGGTCCGGATGAGTTCATTCAGACTAACATCGTTGGGACGTTCCGGTTGCTGGAAACCGTGCGGGCCTACTGGACTGGGTTGAATGGCCCATCAAAAGCCGCTTTTCGATTTCTCCACGTGTCCACGGATGAAGTCTACGGTTCTCTGGAGCGCGATGAGCCGGCCTTCCGGGAGACGAACCAGTATCAACCCAATAGTCCTTATTCAGCCAGCAAGGCGGCGAGCGATCATCTGGTCCGTGCCTATCATCATACCTATGGCCTGCCGGTACTCACAACCAACTGTTCCAATAACTACGGCCCCTATCAGTTTCCCGAAAAGCTCATTCCGCTCGTCATTCACAACGCGCTGGCGGGCAAGCCGCTGCCGATTTACGGAGACGGCCGGCAGATCCGCGATTGGCTCTATGTGACGGACCATTGCCGGGCCGTGTGCCGGGTGTTGGAAGCCGGAAGGATCGGCGAGACCTACAACATCGGCGGGTGGAGCGAGAAAGCGAATCTCGATGTGGTGCATGCCCTGTGCGACATCCTGGATGAACTAAGACCGTTAAGTGGGGAGTGGGGAGTAGGAAGTGGGCCCTCCCAACTCCCTACTTCCCACTCCCCACTCTCTACCTACCGGTCTCTGATCACCTTCGTCAAAGATCGGCCTGGGCACGACCGGCGTTATGCCATCGATGCGACGAAGATCGAACGGGAACTCGGTTGGAAGCCGGCTGAAACGTTTGAGAGCGGCATGCGGAAAACGGTTCAATGGTATTTGGACCATGAGTCATGGGTCCGTAACGTCACGAGCGGAGCGTATCGGGATTGGGTTTCACGCCAATATGGCGCGAAAGTGGGAAGTGGAGAGTAGGAAGTAGGAAGTGGGGAGTAGAAAGTGGGGAGTGAAGATGGGTAAGCCGCACGAACGGCTGGAGGCATGGAAAGTCTCGATGGAGTTGGCTAAGGCCGTGTATCAGATGACTGCTGACTTTCCGGCGGAGGAGCGCTATGGACTGGCGCAGCAAATGAAACGAGCAGCGGTCTCCATTCCAAGTAATCTCGCCGAGGGTGCGGGGCGGAATGGGACAAAGGAATACGTTCATTTCATCGGTATGTCACGTGGCTCACTTGCGGAACTGGAAACTCAAATGCAACTTGCAGTCATGCTGGGTCTTACAACTGCCGATCATGCCGCTTTCAGTCTTTCTGATCACACGGGGAAACTGTTGACCGGTCTGCATAAAAAATGGAGATCCGCATGACCTCCCTCCCTCCCCCTCCACTTCCCACTTCCCACTGCCCACTGCCCAGGAAGGGCATCATCTTGGCCGGCGGTGCCGGCACGAGGCTGCATCCGGCGACCCTGTCGATCAGCAAACAAATGTTGCCGGTCTTCGATAAGCCGATGATCTATTATCCGCTCAGCACCCTGATGCTGGCGGGCATTCGGGAGATGCTTATTATTTCCACGACACAAGATACGCCGCGCTTCGAGCAATTGCTTGGTAACGGCGCGCAATGGGGATTGGATCTACGCTACGCGGTCCAGCCGTCGCCCGATGGCCTCGCACAAGCCTTTCTCATCGGTGAGGCATTCATCGGTGACAGCCTGTCTGCTCTAGTGCTCGGCGACAATATTTTTTACGGCCATGATTTCCATCAGCTGCTGAGCCATGCCACGGCTCGTACCCAAGGGGCCAGTATCTTCGCCTACCATGTTCAGGATCCGGAACGGTATGGGGTTGCCGAGTTCGATGCGAAGGGTAAGGTCCTGTCGCTGGAGGAAAAACCGAAACAGCCGAAATCCAACTATGCCGTGACCGGCTTATATTTTTATGACCGGCAGGTGATCGAATTGGCCAAGAGTCTCAAGCCCTCGTCTAGGGGAGAACTGGAAATCACTGATTTGAATCGCCTATATCTTGAGCAAAAGGCACTAAACGTTGAGATCATGGGGCGCGGGTATGCCTGGCTGGATACCGGGACGCATGAGTCGCTGCTCGATGCCAGCCAATTCATCGCCACCTTGGAAAATCGCCAGGGCCTCAAGGTCGCCTGTCCTGAAGAAATCGCCTATCGCCAGCGTTGGATCGACGCCGCTCAAGTGGAACGGCTCGCGCAGCCGTTGGCTAGGAATGGCTACGGTCAGTATCTGTTGCGGGTCCTCCAGGAGAAGGTATTTTGATAACAGAAAGGCTCAAGGGACAAGGTTCAAGGGACAAGGTGAGCGGTGCGCTTGAACCTTCTATCTTGGACCTTGAAACTGAAGAGGATGGCACGGTTTGAAGAATTGGATGTATGGAAGCGATCTGCGCGGCTGAGTGCCGAACTATACAAAGCCCTAACTGATCTGCGTGATTTTGGTTTTCGTGACCAAATTACCCGAGCTGGCCTTTCCATTCCCTCCAATATTGCCGAAGGCTATGAACGTGACTCAAATAAGGAAACAGCTCAATTCCTCAATTATGCTAAAGGCTCAGCCGGAGAGCTCCGGACGCAGATCTATATCGGCATGGAAGCGAGTTACATCGATCACGAAACAGGCCGTCGCTGGATTCAGGAGGCGGAGGAAATCTCGCGGATGCTGCACAGTCTCATCCGCACCGTCCGTTCAAGATCCAGATAGTTTCCTGAACCTTGTTCCTTGAAGCTTGTACCTTGATCTGACATGAAGGCGTCGCCCCTCGCCATCCCAGAGGTCATCTTGTTTGAACCGAAGGTCTTCGGAGACGACCGAGGTTTCTTCTTCGAAAGCTTCAATCAGGCGAAATTTGAATCCGCCATCGGCAGGCGCATCACCTTTGTGCAGGACAACCATTCCCGCTCGGTCAAGCATGTCTTGCGGGGGTTGCACTATCAAATCCGGCAGCCGCAAGGCAAATTGGTGCGGGTCGTGGTCGGGGCCGTGTTTGATGTGGCGGTTGATATTCGGCGGTCCTCGCCAACGTTTGGGCGCTGGATCGGCGAGGTGCTCTCGGCGGAGAATAAACGGCAACTGTGGATACCGGAAGGGTTCGCGCACGGATTCAGCGTCCTGTCCGATGTTGCCGAGTGCTTGTATAAAGCCACCGATTACTACGCCCCGCAACATGAACGGTGCATCATCTGGGAGGACCCCACGATCGGGATCAAATGGCCGTTCGAGGGCACGCCGGTTCTCTCCGGGAAAGATCGGCAAGGGGCTAGGTTCGATCAGGCGGAGTGTTTTAAGTGAGAGAGCCGAAGATTTGGTCAACAACGCAAGTATGGCAATGCCGGATCGGGCGATGAAGATCCATCCGCGGCCACGAAGGATATCGGCCGAACAGCGGGATCGGTGGATTCGGCAACTGAGAGATCTGCTCCAGAATAGATCGGAGATTCTCTTGGCGATGGTACATGGGTCGTTTCTTGCCGACGGGCCGTTCCGGGATGTGGACCTAGCCCTGTATCTCGATCCAGGGGTAGTCCGCCAGGAGGTATTTCGTGACTATGAGTTGGAGCAGGGGGTGCGGTGGAGCGAAGAACTCGGCCTGCCCGTCGACGTGCGCTTGCTGAATGATGCGCCCCTGAGCTTTCGGTACCATGCTTTGAGAGGAACTGTCATGTTTGTGCGGCAAGAGGCATTCCTCGACGAATTTCGCGCCAAAACCTGGGACGAGTATTGTGATTTTGCGCCCTTTGCCAGGCGGTATTTCCGTGAGGTGGTCGGTGAGTGATGTCAACGTGGATCGTCTCCGGGAACTCTCTGGGCATCTCCGAAATGCCTATCGCCAGCTGCACGACATCGGGGAGCAAGGAGCGGAAGCATTCCTTGGCGAAGCAAGAACCATCAATAGCGCGAAGTATCTTCTGATCGTTGCCACGGAAGCCGCTCTCGACATCTGTAATCACCTGGCCGCCAAAAAAGGAGGGCGAAGTCCTGAAGACTATGCGGACTGCATGATGATCCTCGGCGAATTGGGCGTGCTGGAGCAGGATCTCAAAGTTCGAATGAGCAAAATGGCCAGGTTTCGCAATTTGTTGGTCCATCTTTATTGGAAGGTGGATGATCGGGAGGTCTTTCGGGTCATCAAAGAACACCTCTCCGATTTTGACGAGTATCTCCAGGCGGTGGGGCGGTTCGTCAAATCTGCACTGTAGCAAGGGTGAACCACAGTCTGTACTACTCGCCGCAACATGAGCGTTGCATCATCTGGGAGGACCCCACGATCGGGATCAATCGGCCGTTCGAGGGGATTCCGGTGATTTCAGGGAAAGACCGGCAGGGGACCAGGTTTGTTCAGGCGGAGTGTTTTAAGTGAGGGTTCCGACGACGGTGTCTACTACATAGCCAGACTTTGGGTATTAGATCAAGCTAGGACATGCGGAGGTACTTTGTCCAATCGAGTGTCTGTAACGGAAGGATTGGTGTCATCGCCTCAAAGTCGGCATCACAGTGGATCAACGTGACATGGTGCTTGATCGCGATGGTCGCAATGAGACAGTCCGCAGCCGAGGGAGATACTCCGTGTTTTCGGAGACGTCCGGCAAAGTCCCAGGCGGTGTCCCACCAATCGGGATGGAATGGAACTCGGGGCACTGGTGCAAACCATTGGAGAAGGGTGGAGGGTTGTTCGGACTTGGCCAGGCCTGTCATCAATTCAAGGAGAATCCACTCTGTGACGGATGTCTGTGCGTTGAGGATGAGGGGCTTGAGTCGAGCTTGGATCTCGACATGCCCCGCTGGACGAAGCGCGTGGATCCAGACGGAGGTGTCAACCAGATACATGGGAGGTCCGTTTGCGACGCTGGGAACGAAGCTGGTCAGGTGTGAGATCAAGAGGAATGGTGCCGAGCGCATCCGCCAACTTTTCTAACTGGCCTCGCTGAATGACACTGCGCAGGCTCGCTTCCACCGTCCCTTTAATGGTGTCTGTTCCCAGTGTCTTCCGCGCTTGCTGCAATAACAGCTGGTCGATCTCGATCGTAGTTTTCATGATGCGGCACCCCGTACATTATGTTGTTATATTGGCATATCATAGTATTCGTTCGTATGTATGTCAATCATGTGAATGCCCATATCATCCATGATGCTTGATTCAACATTGCGACTCGAAAGTAATCGCCAAGTTAGCCCTCATATGTGGGTCGAACGCTGCATCATCTTGGAGGACCCCACGATCGGGATCAATCGGCCGTTCGAGGGGATTCCGGTGATTTCTGGGAAAGACCGGCAGGGGATCACGTTCGATCGGGCGGAGTGTGGGAGTGACGGGGCTCGATCGCGGTCGCAGTTATCCTTTTTATAAGGACAATGTGCTGATAGAGTGTCCTCCATGAGCGGTCAATTTCGAGAAGTGATCCGACAGCGGATTATCGACTCCGTATCCGCGAGTCCCCCTGCGTTTACGCGTCGGGATGTTCGGTTGCCTGCAGTTCCCGGGAAGGCGGTGGCCGTCATCGGTATGCGGCGCGCCGGCAAGACGACGTTTCTCTGGCAGGTGGTGGCGGATCGGCTTGCTCAGGGAACGGCGCGAGAAGGACTGCTGTACTTCAGTTTCGAGGACGAACGGCTGGCCGGCATGGCGTCCGGCGATCTCCATCTGCTGGTGGAGGAGTACTATCGCCTCTACCCGGCTTGGCGTGACCGGCGGCGCGTCATTTTCTTGCTGGATGAAATTCAGAGTGTGACGGGGTGGGAACGTTTTGCTCGCCGTTTACTCGACAGTGAACAGGTCGATCTGTTTCTCTCCGGGTCGTCGGCCCGTCTGCTTTCCCGGGAAGTGGCCACGAGCATGCGCGGACGTGCGATGGAGGCGCTGGTTCATCCCTTCAGCTTTCGCGAATACCTTCGTCATCGACGGCGTGAGCCGGACAAGGCGGCCGATCGTTTGTCGAAAGCGCAGCGGTCCTCCGTGGAAAAAGATCTGGTGGATTATCTTGTCGAGGGTGGGTTCCCGGAGGCCCAAACGGTAGCGCATAGGGATCGGATCGAATTATTGCGTGGGTATGTCGATGTCGCGCTGTTGCGTGATGTCATCGAGCGCCATGCCGTGTCGCATCCTGTCGCGTTGCGGTGGATGGTGCGTCAGCTGCTCGGTAATGCCGCCGGGTCGTTCAGCGTGAATAAGTTCCGCCTTGATCTCAAATCGCAAGGCATTCCTGTAGCCAAGGATACGTTGCACAGTTACCTGGCCTATTTGGAAGACGCGTTTCTGGTTCGGATGGTGTCGTTAGCGACTGATTCCGAGCGGCAGCGCATGGTCAATCCGCGCAAAGTGTATCCGATCGATCCCGGGCTGATAGCCGTGTTCGACCGCTCAGGCAAGGCCAATCTCGGACATGCGTTGGAAACGTGTATCATGCTGGAGTTGGACCGGCACGGGGCCGATGTGCGGTATGTACGCACGGCGGATGGATATGAAGTGGATTTTCTGGCCCGGCATCCTTCGGGGCAAGAAGAACTCATCCAAGTCTGTGCCAGCCTCGATGATCCTGCCGTCTGCAAGCGTGAAACGCGGGCGTTGCTGGAGGCCGCCAGACGCCATCCCGCTGCCAGTCTGCACTTGGTCAGTCTCGATATCCCGGCAAGGCTCGACCTGCCTGAGGCAATTACCGTGCATGCGGCCTGGGAGTGGCTGTTGCGGCAGGATCAAGCGGCATGATGGAGAAAGTCGTAAACGGGCCGGCAGAGGGGCAGGGGATCACGTTCGAGCGTGCGGAGTGGTTTGAATGACGGCTTCGAAGATCGGGTCAACAGCACAACCATGGCAATCCCGATCCGTTCTGAATTGACTTGGGCCCTGCAGGCAGAAGAGAGCGTGTCTTCTGTATCTCATCAGCTGAGTGCTGCCCCAGGATCTTTTGTGAGCCCTCCTTGAATTCCGTACGAATCAATATTGCCTCAAATTTTCTAGCCAGAGGGATGAGCGCAGTTCTGTCTCTGGTATTAGTGCCGATTTATATCAGGTTTTTAGGAATCGAGGCTTACGGGCTCATTGGGTTCTTGGTTGCACTGCAGGCCGCGTTAGCGATATTCGACCTGGGTATGGGCGCGACACTAAATAGAGAAATCGCCCGTCTATCAGCTGAAACTCATCAACGGCAAAAAATTGGGGAATTTGTACGAACGGCGGAGATTCTGTGAGAGGTGGCTCCGGTTGGTTGGACAGTATCGGCCCATTCTTAAGTGGCGCCTGGCGGATAGCTGACTACGCGGCGGTCTGCCGTGTCGTCAGATGGTCATAGTACACCTGG
>VGXE01000022.1 GCA_016873455.1 Nitrospira sp.
GCATGGTGGCGTATCCTTTCCCCTCGGCGGTAACCGAGGCGTTGGTTGAGTGTTCAACCGAAAGGGTACGCCGCCGTTATCCTATTTCCACACCTAAAGATGATACCTCCGTGAGAAGGGCGTGAAGCAAACAGATTTTGGCAAGCTTCGATTGACGGCAGACTATAGCCTGGATGAGACTCCCCATCCCGACATTCTCGTCGTGCCAGGAACGGCCTATCCCAAAGCCATCATGGGTGACCCGAAAGTCATCGAATGGATCGCCCAAGTCCACAAGACCACCAAGTGGACGACCTCGGTCTGTACGGGCGCCTTAGGCCTGGCCGCCGCTGGTGTGCTCACAGGGTTGAAAGCCACCACCCACTGGCTCGCGCATGATGTGCTCAAACAGTTTGGAGCAACTCCGGTAAAAGAACGAGTGGTCCGCGATGGCAAGGTCTTCACTGCTGCCGGGGTTTCGTCTGGAATCGATATGGCCCTCACATTGGTGGCAGAAGAATTCGGCGCTGACGCTGCGCAACTCACCCAACTCTTGATCGAGTATGACCCGCAACCGCCGTTCGACGCCGGCAGTCCGGATACAGCCCCAGACATGATCGTGAACGAAGCACGCGAGGCATTCGCCAAGTTGCAGGCGGCACCTCACTGACCAACTAACTCGACCGGTATATTGTTGTTCAATCGTCTATTCGATCAACAACATATACCAGGGATTGGTTGGCCGATTCGATCTGGCGCTACGCTTCGGTAGGATCAGGATTGCGCTGTGAGACGGGCTTCAACTTCCCTTGAGACTTTGTCCGTTTAGCTGATGCGGAGATCTTCGGTGTTTTTGTCGTCACCTCGGCATTCTGCGCGCGATGCAGCAGCGCATGGTCCATGAGGACGAGTGCCAGCATGGCTTCGGCGATCGGCGTGGCGCGGATGCCGACGCAGGGATCGTGACGGCCGTTGGTTTCGACCATGACCGGCTGGCCCTGCTTATCGATCGACTTGCGTGGGATACGGATGCTCGACGTGGGCTTGATCCCGATGGTCACGACGATGTCCTGCCCCGTCGAGATGCCGCCGAGAATCCCACCGGCGTTGTTGGTGAGAAACCCTTCCGGCGTCAGTTCGTCGCCATGTTCGGATCCACGCTGAGTCACTGAGGCAAATCCCGAACCAATCTCCACCGCCTTCACCGCATTGATACTCATCATGGCACCCGCCACGTCGGCATCCAGTTTCGCATAGACCGGCGCGCCCCATCCGACCGGCACATGCTCCGCCACCGTTGTGATCTTGGCCCCGACAGAATCGCCGGCCTTGCGCAGCTCATCCATGAAGGATTCCAGTTTGGGAATGATATCCGGATCGGCAGAGAAAAATGGATTTTCCCTCACGGCTTCCCAAGTTTTGAACGGCAGCTCATGCGGTCCGAGCTGGCTGAGATAACCACGAATGACGACGCCACACTTCTCACTCAACCATTTTCTGGCAATGGCCGCGGCTGCCACACGCACGGCGGTCTCCCGCGCAGAGGCGCGACCTCCGCCACGGTGATCGCGAATCCCGTACTTCTGCCAATAGGTGTAGTCCGCGTGCCCTGGCCGGAAGGTATCGATCAAATTGCCGTAATCGCGGCTGCGCTGATCCTCGTTGCGAATCAGTAATGCGATTGGCGTGCCCGTGGTCTTTCCCTCAAATACACCAGAGAGAATTTCAACAGTGTCTGACTCCTGTCGCTGTGTGACGTGGCGAGACGTACCGGGCTTCCGTCGATCGAGATCTTTTTGAATATCTTCGGCAGATAACGCAAGTCCAGGCGGGCATCCATCAACGACACAACCAATTGCCGGCCCATGGCTTTCTCCGAATGAAGTGACGGTGAAAATTCTACCGAACGTATTGCCGGCCATGGGGATGAGGCGCTCCCTACTCGACCAGATCCAGCTTGATGCGCAGTTCCTTGAGTTGATCGGCACTGACGGACGACGGGGCGTCGGTCAACGGACATTGTGCCCGCTGGGTCTTCGGGAATGCGATCACGTCTCGAATCGAATCGGCGCCGCCCAACAGCATCACGAGCCGATCCAGACCGAACGCAATCCCTCCGTGCGGCGGCGCCCCATAGTCCAGCGCCTCCAGCAAAAAGCCGAACTTCGCCTGCGCTTGTTCCTTGTTGATGCCGAGCAGGTCCAGAATCTTCAGCTGAATCTCGCTGCGATGGTTGCGGATGCTCCCGCCGCCAACTTCGCTGCCATTCAGCACCATGTCATAGGCCTTCGCCCGTACTTTGAGCGGATCGGAATCCAGCAGGGCCAAATCCTCGTCCATCGGCGCGGCAAAAGGATTGTGCATGAACACATACCGCTTTTCTTCAGGCGAATAGTCGAGCAACGGAAACTCCGTCACCCAGAGTGGCTTCCAGGCCGTCTTGTCGATGAGGTTCAATTCCTCGCCAAGCAGCAGCCTGATACGTCCCAATACATCATGGACAATCGCCGGCTTGTCCGCGCCGAACAGGACAAGATCACTCGGCTTAGCTTCCGGCAACGCGGCGCCGAACGCTTTGGCATCGAGGAATTTGGCGATGACCGATTCCAACTGGCCTTCAGCCGTGATCTTGAGCCAGGCGAGCCCCTTGGCGCCGAAACTCTTGGCCGTTTCGCCCAAGGCATCAATTCTGGTCCTGGAAAGTGTGGCGCCACCCTTGACGATCAGCGCCTTCACGATTCCACCCTTCGTCGCCGCGTCTTTGAAGACTTTGAAGTCGCTTGCCGCGCCAAATGCCGTCACATCATGAAGGGGCATGTCGAAACGCAGATCGGGTTTATCCGATCCATACCGACCCATGGCCTCGGCATAGGTCATCCTTGGAAACGGCGTCGGGAGTTGCACCGCACCGGCTTCTTTGAACAGGGTGACGATCATCCGTTCCATCAGCGCCATGACGTGTTGACGATCGACGAACGACAGTTCGAGATCGATCTGGGTAAACTCCGGCTGGCGGTCGTTACGGAGATCTTCGTCACGGAAGCAGCGGGCGATTTGATAGTACCGGTCGACGCCGCTCACCATCAGCACTTGTTTGAACAGCTGCGGGGATTGCGGCAGGGCGAAAAATTGGCCGGCGTTCACGCGGCTGGGCACCAAGTAGTCCCGTGCGCCCTCAGGCGTGCTCTTGGTCAACACCGGCGTGTCGACTTCGAGAAAGCCCTCGGCATTGAGAAAACTGCGAGCCGCTTGCGAAATGGCGTGCCGCATGCCCAACAACCGCTGCATCTTGGGCCGCCGCAGATCGAGATAGCGGTATTTCAGACGAATGGCCTCGGTCACTTCGGCCTCATCTTCGATCACAAAGGGCGGCGTCTTGGCTTCGTTTAAGATCTCCACCGCGTCCACAAACACTTCGATCTCGCCGGTCGGCAAGTTGGGGTTTCTGGAATCATCCGGGCGGGCCATGACTTGTCCGGCAATCGACACCACACACTCGCTCCGCAACGTGTGGGCGGCCCGGTGGACAGCGGCATTGCGCTCGGCGTTGAACACCACCTGTGTCAGGCCGGTGCGATCGCGCAAATCGATAAACATGACGGCGCCATGATCCCGGCGCCGCTGCACCCAGCCGTTCAATACGACGGATTGCCCCACGTGCTGCTTGGCCAACTCACCGCACCGATGTGTTCGCTGTATCATCGTTATGCTACTTTCGCTTTCTTTGGACGAGCCCACCCTTCTCGCCGTACCGGCTTTCGCCGGCGGGCGGGAAGTGGCTCCCCGCGCTCAACCATGTCGACGCGTTCCTCGACCAACTCCCGCAAGGCATTGGCTTCCCGGTCGGTCAAGAACCGAAACTCCCCCGGCTCCAGCCGTCCCAGCACCAACGATCCCATCTTGACCCTGGTCAAGCGAATCACCGGATGGCCAACCGACTCCAGCATCCGCTTCACTTGATGTTTACGCCCTTCGCGAATCGTGACTTCCAGCCACGAATTCGCCTCCGCCTTGCTGACTTTCTTCACCTGTGCCGGACTCGTCAGCCCATCTTCGAGCCTCACCCCGCGTTCCAGTTGCCCAATTTCTTCATCCGTCAAGATGCCCTTGACCTTGATCAGATACGTCTTGGGCACGTGATAGCGGGGATGCAACAGCGCTTGTGCGAGATCTCCGTTATTCGTTAGCAGCATCAAGCCTTCACTGTCGAAGTCCAGCCGGCCGACGGGAAACACCCGGACGGACACCCCGCGCAGAAAATCCTTGACGGTTGGCCGCCCCCCCGGATCGTTCAACGTGGACATCACATGCTTCGGCTTATTCAACATCAGATAGACAAACGGCTGCGCGGCGGTCAGATGTTTCCCATCTACCTTGACGTGGTCGCGACCCGGATCGACCTTCGTCCCCAATTCCGTCACGACCTTGCCATTGACCGTCACCCGCCCCGCGGCAATCAGCTGTTCCGCCTTCCGGCGCGACGCGATCCCGGTCCCGGCAATCAACTTTTGCAATCTTACTTCCATCCGCCGTCTCTTCCCTCTCTCAAAGCTGGAAGCAGTCCTACTGGCTCTTACTGCGCGCATCCAGCGAGCACGGCCCACTGAAGAGTCTCTTGTGGATTCCCCGTGCGCGCTGGGCGAGCACAAGAGGCAGTGGGACTGCTTCCGGCCATCCTATTCCCACTCGATCGTGGAGGGCGGTTTCGAGCTGATGTCATACACCACTCGGTTCACACCCTTCACTTCGTTGATGATCCGGCTGGACATTCGGCCCAAGACCTCGTTGGGAATCTTCGCCCAATCGGCGGTCATGCCGTCCACGCTCGTGACGGCACGAATCGCAAGGACATGCTCGTAGGTCCGCTGATCCCCCATGACGCCGACCGTCCGAATCGGCAACAGCACCGCAAAGGCTTGCCAGATGTCCCGATAGAGTCCCGCGCCGCGAATTTCTTGATCCACGATGGTTTCCGCCGCGCGCAAAATCGCCAATCGCTCCGGAGTCACCGCGCCCAACACGCGGATCGCGAGGCCTGGACCGGGAAAGGGCTGCCGCCAAATGATTTCGTCAGGCAAACCGAGTTCTTTCCCCAGCACCCGCACTTCGTCTTTGAAGAGCTCGCGCAGCGGTTCGATTAACTTCAACTTCATGCGAGCCGGCAACCCACCGACGTTATGATGCGTTTTGATCGTCGCCGACGGGCCTTTGAAACTCACGCTTTCGATCACGTCCGGATACAGAGTGCCCTGAACCAAATACTTCACACCTTTCAACTTTTTTGACTCGACTTCAAAATGCTTGATGAACTGCCGACCGATGATCTTGCGCTTTCGCTCCGGGTCCGTCACATTCTTGAGACCGGCCAGAAACGACTTCGTGGCATCAAGGGTGCGGAGATTGAGGTGCAGCTGAGACGAGAATGTCTTCTGCACCTGCTCCCGCTCACCCGCGCGCAATACACCATTGTCGACAAAGATGCAGGTCAATTGGTCGCCGATTGCACGATGCGTGAGTGCCGCCGCGACCGAGGAATCGACCCCGCCGCTCAATGCACAGATCACCCGATCTTTGCCCACCTGCTCACGAATCTGCTTCACGGCCGTCTCGACATATGACTGCATCGTCCACGTCGGCTTGCAGCCGCAGATCTCATAGACAAAGTTGCGGAGGATTGTGGCCCCTTCCGGCGTGTGGGCCACTTCGGGGTGGAATTGCAGACAGTAGATCCGCCGCTTACTGTCGGCCCGCTTCATCGCCGCGATCGGCGAATTATCCGTATGCGCGATGGACCGGAATCCCGGCGGCATGCGTTCGATCCGGTCGCCGTGCGACATCCACACGGTGGTCGTGCCGCTTTGCCCGATGCCCTTGAACAGATCTTCGGCGTCGTCGATCTTGAGTTCAGCCCGGCCGAATTCCCGGTGCGCAGACTTGGCAACGTCCCCACCAGAGAGATGTGTCACCAGCTGCATGCCGTAGCAGATGCCGAGAATCGGAATGCCTTGATCGAACAGCTCTTTGGCTATGGTCGGCGCTTTCTTCTCGTAGACGCTCGACGGTCCCCCTGAGAGCACGATCCCCCGGGGACGGTAGGCCAAGACCGTGGCCAGCGGAACTGTGCACGGAAGAATTTGGGAATAGACCTGCGCTTCGCGAATGCGGCGGGCGATCAGCTGGGTATACTGCGACCCAAAATCGAGGACCAGAATTCTATCGTGCCAAAGTTCCATTGCAGCGTGAAAAGTAAGACGTTAGAGGTCAGACGAGGAAGACCTACGAATAGTTCGCAGATAACATGTCACGTTTTACTCTTCACCTTTTACGTGAGTCACTCCCAATCCATCCGGTAGTTCGGCGCTTCCTTGGTAATGATGACGTCGTGCACGTGGCTTTCCCGAAGGCCCGCCACCGTTTGACGGATAAATATGGCGTTCTCTTGCAGATCGGTGATCGTCTTGCACCCGCAATACCCCATCCCTGACTTGACCCCGCCGACCAGCTGATAGACCACGGCAGCCAACGGACCTTTATACGGCACGCGCCCTTCAATCCCCTCGGGCACCAACTTCTGAGCCGCCCGTCCTCCTTGTCCGTAGCGATCTCCGCCCCCGCGTTCCATGGCGCCGATCGAACCCATCCCGCGATAGACCTTATACGTTCTGGCCTGGTACAGGACGGTTTCCCCAGGCGACTCCTCGGTGCCGGCCAGCAACCCTCCAAGCATAACCGCTGATGCCCCGGCCGCCAGCGCTTTGGTGATGTCTCCCGAAAACTTGATGCCGCCGTCGGCGATCACCGGCACACCGCTGCCGCTCAGCACCTTGGCGCAATCGGCAATTGCCGTCAGCTGGGGCATCCCGGCCCCGGACACAATCCGCGTGGTGCAGATCGATCCGGGCCCCACTCCGACCTTCACCGCATCGACACCCATCTTGAGCAGATCCTTGGCCGCCTCGGCCGTGCCGATATTCCCGGCAATCAGCTCGACCTCCGGGTGCTGCTTTTTAATCATCCTCACGGTATCCAAGACCGCTTGTGAATGACCGTGCGCCGTATCGACGACCATCAGATCCACGCCGGATTTCTTGAGCAACTGCACCCGCTCTTCGGTGTCCGGCCCAACGCCGACCGCCGCCCCGACCCGCAGCCGGCCATGTGCATCCTTGCAGGCATTCGGGTACTTGATACGCTTTTCGATATCCTTGATCGTGATGAGCCCCTTCAGCTCGAACTGCTTGTTCACCACCGGCAGCTTTTCAATGCGATGCTCATGCAGGATTTCCCGCGCTTTCTCCAGACTGGTGCCTTCCGGAGCCGTGACCAGCTTTTCCCGCTTCATCACCTGGGACACTTTGAGGTCCATGCGGTTTTCGAAGCGCAAGTCGCGGTTTGTGAGAATGCCCACAAGCTTGCGCCCCTTGGTCACGGGTATACCGGAAATCCGGTACTTCGCCATGAGATTGTGCGCGTCGCGAATCGTTTGGTCCGGCGATATCGTCACCGGATCGAGAATCATGCCGCTTTCCGACTTCTTGACTTTATCGACTTCCATGGCCTGATCAGCCGGCGACAACACTCGGTGAACAATCCCGATCCCACCTTCGCGCGCCATGGCAATGGCCAACCGCGCTTCGGTCACCGTATCCATCGCCGCGCTCACCAGCGGAATGTTGATGCGAATATTGCGCGACACGAAGGTGCCGGTTTGGACCTCGTTCGGCAGCACCTGTGACTTGGCCGGCACAAGCACCACGTCGTCGAAGGTCAATCCTTGTCTCGGCTCTTTGTCCAACATGATGCCTCCCCTTACGCCTTGAGACTTTCTGGCACTCGCGTCAACTCAGCGACCGCCTCAGCCTCTTCCTGCAACCGCTCGCTGCCCTCGTCAGCCGGCATGAATTGCTGCACGCGCGTGTTCCCGCTATCGACGATGAACACACTACCCTTCGTATCCACGGTGATCCCGTAGGGGAAATTGAACTGGCCGTCGCCGTTCCCGAACCCGCCCCATTGCGAAATAAAGTTGCCTTCCCGGTCGAATTTCTCGATGCGGTGGTTGCCCGTATCCGACACATACACGTCACCGGCGCCGTCCACGGCGATCCCCCATGGAGAACGGAGCTGTCCCGCCTCCTGTGCGAGCGGACTGCTGGCATGGCCGGCCTCCGCACTGCCGCCCCATTTGGTGAGCAGCTGCGGAAGCACGTTCGTACTGGTGTCGAATTTTTGGATACGGTGATTGCCCATATCCACCACATAGACCGACCCGTCGCTCTGGTCCACGGCAATCCCGCGCGGAAAATAAAACTGCCCGTCGCCGTTCCCGAAACTGCCCCAGGCCATGATGAACTCGCCGCTCATGTCGAACTTCTGCACACGGAAATTCGCACTGTCGACTACATAGACAAAGCCGCGCACCCGGTCGATCGCGATGCCCCAGGGCGCATTGAACTGGCCCTCACCATTGCCGCGCGAACCGAATTTCATCAGATAGCCGCCCAGTTTGCCGTCGAACTTCTGCACACGATGGTTGTTCGTATCCACCACCCACACATCGCCCTTGCCGTCGCAGGCGATCCCGGTGGGATTGTGGAAGTTCGCGTTCGCCGCGCCGAAGTTGCCCCACAGGATAATGAAGTTGCCGGCGTGATCGAACTTCTGAATGCGATTATTGCCGTTGTCCGTGACAAACAACGCCCCCTGTTGATCGATGCACAGGCCGTACATCGGCGCCATGAACTCGCCGCCATGCAGCAACGACGCGCCCCGGCCCGGCTTGCCCCACTTCGCGACGCAGAGATACCCGGAGGTATTGACCAGAATCGTGGCGCCGGCGGGTGTGGACACGTTGTTGCCGACGTCCTTGAACCAGGCATAAATAGTTTTCTGCCCGTCGCCCGGCGACAGGATGAAGGGGACCGTCGCGCCGAACTTCAACGCCGGTGTCACCTCGACCCAGCCGGGCGTGCCGGCCATCGGCGTCAACGGGCTCTCCGACACGAAGTATGCGGCCACGCCCGTATCCACGTCGTTGGCCGAAACCGTGACCACGACCTCAGGCGAATTCGTCATGAACGCGCCATGGTTGATGACGGCATACGGGTTTTGCGGCGCCGTGATGTCGATGAGCACCGGCATTGCCGTGACTTCCTCCGACAAGCCGCTCTCCGTCTCGTCTTCGAATGACGCCGTGATTGCGTAAAAATATGGCGTGTCGTTGGTCAGCCCCGTGTGGGTATAGGGATTGGTCACGCCTTCGATCTTGGTCGCGCCTTGAGGAGTCAGTTGTGGCGCCGTACTGAAATAGAGGTTATACGAGACGGCTCCCGGCACATCCATCCAGCTCAGAAACACTTCCGTATCACCGGCCTTCACCGCCACCGACCGGGGCGGCTGCGCGCCACCTTCCATGTGGGCCTGAGCCGGCTCCTGCTTACCGCGGTTTTGTTCTTCTTCGGTCGGCACGTACTTGAGCACCCGGCCGTTGCCGCTGTCGACGACAAACACACAGCCCTGCTTGTCCACGGCAATTCCATAAGGGAAATTCACCTGTGCGTCCGTCTTGCCGCGATTGCCGAAGGCACACAGGAAGGTCCCGTTGCCGTCAAACTTTTGCACCCGATGGTTCCCGCTATCGACCACATAGACGTTGCCCAGCGCGTCGCAGGCAATGCCCCAAGGAGACTTGAACTGTCCAGGCCCGCTGCCTTCACGCCCCCACTTGGTCAAGAAACTCCCGCGTGGATCAAACTTCTGGATGCGATTATTGCTTTCGTCAGCCACGTAGATGTTCCCGACAAAATCGACCGCCACGCCGCGCGGGAAGAAGAATGCGCCGTCGAAACTGCCGTCGCGGCCCCATTTCAAGAGCGGTTGTCCGTCGGACTGGAACTTCTGAATCCGGGCGTTGCTCGTATCGGAGACATAGACGTTGCCTTCTTGGTCCGTAGCCAGCCCCCACGGCACATCGAACTTGCCCATGTCGGCGCCGCGCCAGGCAAATCCGAACTTGCCCCAGGCTTTTTGCACGTTCCCTTCCAGATCGAACTTCTGGACGCGGTTGTTGCCACTGTCCGCAACGTACACCACATCGTCTGGCCCGACCGCCAACCCACGCGGATAGTAAAACTGTCCCTCTTGCGAACCGGGCTCGCTTCCCCAACGGGCGAGAAACTTTCCCGCCTTATCAAACTTTTGAATCGAATGGTTGTCGGTATCCGCCACGTAGAGATTGCCGTCCTTGTCGAGTGCGATGCCGGTGGGCGAACTGAATTCTCCATCACCCACACCTTCTTGGCCGATCACCATCGCCAACAAATAGGGGGAGGGAATCGCCATGACTTCCTGCGATTCCAGGCTCTCGCCTTTCGGCGTGACCACTGTGACGACATAGTGATAACAGGTGCCATTGGCCAGATCGTCATGCACGAACGGGCTTGTGGCACCTTCCAGGCACGTTGCCTTGTCTTTCTTCACACCGATGACAGTTTTGAAATCATCCGCGCTGGCGATGGGGCGGGTCAGTTCAGAAAATTTGATCTGGACGCCCTTGGTGGTCTGGAAGTAGAGGTTGTAATACATGGCCTCCGGCACCGGATCCCACGTAATCGTGATGCGCCCATTGCCCGCTTTCGCATGGACATTCGCCGGCGCGGACGGCAGCTCGTCCTCCTCCGCGACCGAATCGCCGCTCCCCCACTCACCCTGAATGCCTTCAATGGAGAGCCGCCCATGCGTGAACCGGAAAAATTCGTCAAACAGCCAGGCCTTCATCACAGCGGGTGCCTCGTGTTGCTAGAGATGACCGATCGCAAGAAATTATGGATGTTTCAAGGAGTTAGGCTCGGATTGTGGAGTCTAGCAAAGCGCCGGAAAGAGAGTCAAGGAACGGCACGGGCTACATTATGAACCAGCTAGACAAACCTCGCTGAACACCGCGAGTTAGACTTGCTGGACCGGCTCGTCGAGGAGGGACGTATCGGAACCTACCAAAAGGGAGCCGCCCGCTTCATCCGCCCCCTCTGATGATTCGGCTCTTTGTTCGAACACAACCTGCGTAACCGGGAGAGCGGCCTCTTCGACGATGCCATTGGTCGTGAGCCGCTCACCGTCGTCCATCGGCAACATGGCCTGCTCCGATTCGCCCAGTTCCTTGAATTCCCGGAGCGGCGGCAGTTGCGACAGATCATTGAGCCCAAAATGTTCAAGAAAATATTTCGTGGTCCCATACATGATCGGACGCCCCGGCACTTCCTTGCGGCCGACAATCCGCACCAGCTTCCGCTCCAAGAGCGTCCGCACCACTCCCGACGTTTCGACTCCGCGAATTTCTTCGATTTCGGAACGGACAATCGGCTGCTTGTAAGCAATAATCGCGAGCGATTCGAGCGCCGAGCGTGAGAGCTTCGCCGTCGATTTCGATTTATCCAGTCGCTTGATCCAGCCGGCATACTCCTGTTTCGTCAATAGCCGAAACCCACCGGCGACTTCCGCCAGGCGAAGGCCGCGGCCTTCCTGCTCCAATTCCTCACCGAGGCTCCGCAGTGCTTGCGTCACTTCGGCCTTCGTCACGTCACCGATCACCGCCAAAAGCCGTTGCACGGACAACGGCTCCGATGACACGAACAACAACGACTCCACAATGGCCTTTAACTCCCGGGCTGCGACCGCCTGTGCCGCAGTGTCATCGTGCCCAGAGGGTTCGACTGATTCAACAGGGGCCGGATGGCCGTTCGACAGGGAACCCGGCGTCTCCATGTCCAGCTGGGTCGATGCTCCGTTCATTTCATCTGCGACTGTGATCATGTTCCTCTCCATTCCACATCAGCCTCATCGAGTTCGGCAGGGTCGGGGACCAACGAAAACGCCCGAGAGACGAGGATCGGGCCGAACGTCTCCGCCTGAAACACCCGCGCCACACGAAGGCGGATCAATTCCAGCATCGCCAAGAACGTCACGATGACGATCAGCCGGTGGCTGGCCGGCTCAAACAGATCGACAAACGACACTGAGTCTTTGCCTTCAAGCAGTTCAAGAATGACATTCATCCGTTCACGAACCGTCAGGTTGTCGGGAATGATCTCGATAAGGCGCTTCCCGGGGTTGCGATCAAGAATGCCCTGGAGTGCATCCACCAGGTCGAACAACGAGACATGCTCCAACGGCATCTCCTCAGTGCTGATCGGCTCCGGCGCCGCCTGCTCACGGCTGAACATTTCACGCCACAGCTGTTCCTGCCCATCGAGCTGGCGCGCCGCTTCCTTATACGCCTTGTACTCCAACAAGCGCCGAACGAGTTCCTCCCGGGGATCAGGCCCGTCTTCCTCGTCCTGCACCGCTTCATCGGGGGGCAGGAGCATTTTGGATTTGATTTGGAGCAGCGTCGCCGCCATGACCAGAAAATCTCCGGCGACGTTGAGATTGAGGTTCTTCATCGCCTCGATGTACTCCAAGTACTGGTTGGCGATGAGGGCGACCGGAATATCGTAGATATTGATCTCGTTTTTCTTGATCAGATGGAGCAAAAGATCCAGTGGTCCCTCGAAGTTCTCGATGCGAACCTGGTAGGGCAATTCGGTCTGTTCGTAGCCTTCGACCTGAGGATCCATGGCGCTGGTTATACCAACTTATTGGGGTGACCGGCAAGCCACAATTCTATATGTAGGGGAATGCAGACAGTGCTACTTGCTTTTTAAGATATAGCCGACAAGCCCAGCCGAGACGAGAAGGAGCAAGGCGGTCAGTCCGTATCGTCTGAGATACGTCGACAGATCGTCCGCCGGCTGCTCTTGAATGACTCGTCTGGTTCGGGTAAGCATCGGCGGCTGATCGAACCGCGCCCGAGCCAGATCGTCCGGCTTCTTGAAGTCCGCATCGGAAAAATCCACGGGACCCAAGAACTGGGCGCCGGCAAACACTGCGGCTTCTTCAAACACCGAAAATGTAAAGAACGAGTCCCGGCTGAAAATGGTATCAAGAAAAGCAACCGGTCTCCTAAACTGGCTCCCGGAAAACCCGGTGCCGGACCCGAACCGAGCTCGTTCAAATACAGCCGGCTGTTCGAATGTCACCTCGAGCCACTCTGCCATACCGTCGAAGAGTGCGCCCGTGCAATCGACCGCCCCGTGAAACCTGGATCGGTGAAATCGTGTATGCGGCCCAAACTTCGTTCCCTGACATCTCAGCCCTTCCATGAATCGCCCCTGCACAAAGTACGCTTCCTTCTGAAACACCGCCTCGGTGAGCTCGACCGATCCCTGGAACAAAGACCGTGACAGATCGACACCATCTTTGAACGTCGTTCCATGAAAGTCGACGGGCCCCTCGAACTGAAGTGTCCCGGTGGACGACCGATGCCGCAATGGGCCTAATACGACGGACTCGCGGATCGTCACCGGGCCCCGAACCAGACGTACCTCCTCTGTGCCGGTCTGTTCCGGCTGGTCAGACCTGATGCGGGTACCTCCTCCAACCGTTTGTACCGACAACCGGCCGAAATCCACATCGCCGCGAACAATGACGCCGGTCAGATCAACGGGCTGCCCAGTCTTGAGCGATTCTAGAATACTCGCGCCATCGACTGCATGAAGCTCCCGTTCCGCCTGCGAACAATCGGACGAAAGTTTCTTGACCAGCGCACCTCCGGCTTTGCTGAGCGACCCTTCAACCTGACAAGCTGCATGGCCATCTGCAACCCATGCAACAAGGATCCAGCCAAGCCACAGAGCCAGAACCCACACGCTCCGATAATGTCGCGTACAGTGTGTCACAGATGCCGTTATACGAATCGCCCGTGAGGAAGGCAAGCGCGGATCGCAAGAAGCAGAAGAACGAATGGGCCGTAGCCTCAGCGCCCATCACTACGGAGTCATGCGGGCCTGTATAGCAAGAACACCAGCCACGGAAGAGACGATACAATGGAGTGTGGAAGGAAGGCGTGTACTCGTTCCATCCCGGGAACGGGCACGGCTCTCATGTGGACCGTTCATCGGCAGTGCGCCGTTTGAGATCAATTGTTCCGATAATCGTCGCCGTCGTCCAGAAGCTCCTCGGACTTTTCGATAAGATCATCCCCGTCGTCGTCGTCATCGAGGTCCAACTCTTCTTGGACATCCTCATCGAGATCGCCCTCCATGTCCAATTCCTCTTGGGCCATCTCTTCGTCATCAAGATCCGTTTCCCTTGGCGCAACGGGCGCAGCCGCCTTCCGAGGCATCGTTTCTTCCTGAGCGGCGGCTCTCACCGAAGGGGGACGAACCGCTGCTGGCTTCGGAGCGACTGGTGTCTGTGCAGGTGTCTTGACCGTTTTCTTGACGGCCGCTTTCTTGACAGCCTTCTTCTTGACCGCCGCGCCTTTCTTAGGTGATTTCTTGGCTGGCTTCTTGGCTGATTTCTTGACGGCCTGTTTTTTAGATGGCCCCGAGGTTTTCTTCTTTGTTTTAGTTGCGGCCTTCTTCTTTTTTGCCATTCGCCGTCCTCCTCTTGGTCGTTGCGGCCGTCCGCTCACGAATTTGTGGGCCACCATCTAGCATGAACGAATAGGCTCTTGCAACCACCTCATTGTTGCCCCTGCTGGGGCCCCGAATGCCTGAACGGCACCCCCTGCACCAGAGAAAATTCCAGCTCCCATCATGCTAAGATGGCCTGACTGATCGGCTTTTCGAGAGACCACACATGAACCGGTTATTCATCATGTCATTAGCAGTCTGGGTTGGGACCGCCGTAAGTTGGCCGGCCACAGGCGCATCGCTCTCAACGCAGATCCTCATGGAAGACGGCTCGCCCTATTACGTGCCGGTTACTGCCACCGTGGCCAGCGGCCATCCCGTCCGCTGGGACAATCCCACACCAACTCATCACACCGTCACGCACGTCGGCTGTCTGGAGGAGGGGACCGCCTGTCTCTTCGACTCGGGAACAGTTCCACCAGGATCCCAATTCACCATTCCGGGTTTACCGGCGGGCCGTTACGCCTACCACTGCCGGATTCATCCCATCATGCGAGGCATGTTGGTCGTCACGGATAGTCCACCGGCTCCATCGCAACTGTAAGCTGTCCCGCCTTGCAGAACTGCCGACCGGTCTTGTAGTCTGCGAATACCCAGCACAGCCAGCCTTATGAAACCCGTCGTGGCCCCCCAAGAACCGTTAGACCTCACCGGACCGGCACTGAATCTGCTTGCCTGGCGCATTCCCGATCTCGTCACCTACCAACAGGCTGACGATGAGTACTGGTTCGCTCCGCTCGATGATTCGCTCCCGTTGGTACGGCTCAACATGACCGGCGTGGAGATGCTCCGTGCCATGAACGGACACACCACGGTCGCCGTGTTGCTGGAACGATACGGAGACACCATCTGTGGCCCGGACGGCCAACCGGGCCGCTGGCATCTTGAGCGCTGGGCCACCCCTCACTATTCCCTCTGCTACTACGGCACCGAGCCGCCTGGGGGCCATCGACACACAGCCAAGTGGGATCTCCTGCTTCAACAGATCCGGGAGGGCTGGTCTGGGCAAGACGGGTTCGAGGGCGAGCACCATTTGGAAGAGTTTCACGTCCATGAGCTGACACGCAGTCCCGAAGACGACGAACACTTCGATGTGATTGAGACCACCGTCTCCCACCTGTTCCGCGAGCCGACCGACGCCCTGCACAATCTGACCTATGGCCGGCTCCTGATGCGGCAACTCCGCAAGCTCGGCTGGTTCAATCCCAAACCGCGAGTCATGCTGGAGGTCGGCGGCGGATTGGGTTACGTCGCCCGCGAACTGGGCAAGGAACTCTTGCCGTTCGAACGCCAATCGATCACCTACATCTCCCTCGACATTACCCACCCCTTCCTGAAACTTCAGACGAAGCGGGCCAAAGAAGGCGGCTGGGGCGGAATCGGTACCAGAGCCAACGCCGAAGCGCTCCCCTTCCAAGACAACTCCGTCGATCTCGTCATCGACAACGAAAATATGGCCGACATGACGCCGGTGAAACTCACCAGGCAGGAATTGCTGACCAACAAAGGCGAGACGGAGCAGCACCAGGACGCCTTGGATTGGATCAGACGTCTGAGGCTTCCGATCGACGCAACTACCCCCGACGATGTCATCTTTAACCTGGGGCCGATCCGATTCGTGGCAGAATTGTGGCGGGTCTTAAAACCTGGCGGGCATGCCTTCCTCACGGAATTCGGGATCGAAGACGGATGGCCCGCGCCGGTGAAGCTCCCCGGCCATACGGAATATGAGGTGCAATACAGCCACCTCCGCCAAGCGGTCCGTTGGCTGGGCTTTCAGGAACGCTATCTGCCGCTCCCTCAATTTCTGGCGATGAAGCCGGACACCAAGGTGCTCTGTACCGGCGCCGCCTATACCATTCAACGGTTCTGCCAGGCCATGCACAAGCCCTTTGCGATCCGCGCCTATACCGAGAAAGAGTTACAACAGGCACTTGGCGACCTGCTGCCTCGGCTACACGGCTGTCATTATCACGACGTGGCCGACCCGGCCTGGTTCGGCCTGCTGGATTTCAAGGTGCTGCTCTTGGAAAAACCCGGCGGCGCGCCGAAAGCCCAGTTCACGGAGAACAAAGGCTACCGGTGGTATTCGCAGAAGTGAGAGGCTGAGGGTGGCCCGGGTAGTTCCCTGTGCTCGCTGACCGCGCACTCAAAGATTTCCAGCTACTGCAGTCAAAAGCAGAAATCAGGTTTGGGCTTTGACGCGAAGTGTCTGCGTTGGGACATCTGTCAACGTCAACAGACGCTGATCGTTCGTTAAGAGGGTTGCCTTCAAAGCCACTGCCGTTGCCGCAACAATCGCATCCGGGAGTTTGAGACCGTATCGTTTCCGAAGATCCACCGCGTGATGCTTAATGGTCTGAGTCAGGTCTGTAACAGCAACGTCCGCAAGGAATGCTCGAACCCTCTGCTCCTCTGAAGAAACCAAGCCGGGATAAGCCAAAAGTTCCAACTCTGAAATCACCGAAATGGTATGGGTGCCGGAGGGAAAAGGCTCGGCAAGACGGCCGCCGAGAAAATACAAGATGACATTGGTATCGAGAACGAAGTGAGCCACCGTCACGACCACTCATCGCGCAAGCGGCGTTGGTAGGCCACCGGATCTTCCGATAAGTGGATAGCGCCCTCATGCCTTCGGATCTGTTGGGTCCCAGTACCTTCAGCCGTAGTCCCCAACTGTCGTTCGATGCGTAGCCATTCCTCATAGGGAATAAGAACGCTGACAGGGCGGCCCTCGGCATCGGTCACAAGCTGCTTATGAATTGGACTCATTGGATCACCGCTCCAGTGACGCCATTATAGTCAACGCGGCCCGAAAGAGAAAGCACAGGTGCGGTTCCACCACCACGACCTAGCCGCCCCCTCTATTCGGCCTGCTCCACTTCAAAGGCCTACTCCTGGAAACCACGGCGGCGCGCCGAAGGCTCAGTTCACGGGAAACAAAGGCGATCGGTGGTATTCGCAGAAATAGAGCAACATATTGGGCACAGCCGATTTTACGTCCCAATGCTAAGACGCCTCGCCAGATCGATCAACACCCCTTCCCGCAACCCCAAATCGCTCACCAGACATTCCTCTTCACCCAGCGTGTCCATGATGGTGCGAACGATGATGGCCCCGGCGGCGATGACTTCTTCGCGGTTTTTTTCCAATCCAGGCAACCCGACTCGCTCGGCTTTCGTGCGACTGAGCAATTGTTCCTCTAACTCGCGAATCGTCTCGATCGTCAGCCGGCAGTTGTGAATGCGGGCCGGTTCGTAGGCAGGCAGTTGCTGCGCCATCGCAGCTAATGACGTGATCGTGCCGGCCGTGCCGACGCAGGAGCGCCCGGCCGGTCTCGGCATGGCGGCTATCGCCCGTTCGGTTTCTTGCCGCACCCAGGCGCGGGCCTGTTCGATTTCCTCTACCGTCGGCGGATCGTGATGCAGGAGCCGCTCACAGAGACGGACGACGCCGATATTCATCGACTGCACGATCGGCTCATGGCCCGGCTGATCCAGAATGAATTCCGTGCTGCCGCCGCCGATGTCCAAGGCCAGAATGTCCTTGACTCCGTCTGGAAGCCCGGAACGAATGCCTAGGAGCGTACGCCTGGCCTCCTCCTCACCCGTGATGATCTCGACGTTGAAACCTGTTTCGTACGTGACGCGATCCAAAAACGCCTGTCGATTACTGGCGTCGCGCACGGCACTCGTCGCCACGACCGCGCACGCACTGACCCGATGGCGTTCAATCACGCTCCGCCATTCCTTGAGACAGGCAATGACGCGTTGCATGGCCGCATCATTCAAGCGCTTGTCGCGATCGACTCCCTCGCCCAACCTGAGGATACGCCGATCGGATTGCAGCTCTGTGAGTGGATGTCCCGAGGTCAGATCGGCGATGAGCAGACGGCAGGTCAACGTGCCGATGTCGATGCCGGCGAGGCGGAGGATGGAGGGAGGCGATACGTTCATTCTTCGTTTTTGATGTCCTCCATCTCGCCTTCCAGTTTTTTGCGGGACTCCTTGAGCGTTTGGACCTCACGTACCAATCGACCGATCTCGGCATCGTACAGAACCCGTTCAGCCGTCTCTCCCTGTTCTTTCATCTCAACGGCCCGCTCACCGACATCTTTGTAAAGATCGGATAACCGCTGGTCGAGCTTGCGGAGTTCCAATCGCATTCGAAGGAGTTCCGTCTCTTCCAGCGCTCGTTCGGCGGCATGAGCTGTTCCGAAACGCAAAGTCGCGAGCCCGATCCGCAAATCGTCTTTGAGTCGCTGCAATAAGCCCATTGGACCCTCTGAATAACAGGCTGACAGGTCTCACGCTGACATCCGGAACACCAATTTGTTCAACCTGTCACTTGCACGCCTGTCAGCCTACGTGCTTGTCAGCTCTTTCAACTGATTGAACCCAGCTCCAACTTTTCTTTCCACTTCCGCAACATCGCGTCCCGCAACCCCTGATGCGCCGCCGCCTTAAGGCCAGGATCCTGTTTCAGTAAGGAAAACGCCTCCAGCCTGGCCTGCTGCAACAACTCCGCATCGCGCACAAGGTTGGCGACGCGGAACTCTGGCATGCCCCATTGGCGGAATCCAAAGAACTCTCCCGGCCCTCTGATCCGCAGATCCTCCTCCGCAATCACAAACCCATCGTTCGATCGCACCAGTGCCTCCAGCCGCTCTCTCGCTGAAGACAGCGCGTCTGCTGCCTCCCCGCCGAACTCCAGTCGCCCACGGCGGGTTCCTCCGCGCCCCACACCGGCCGCCATCAGGAGACAGTAGGATTGGTGACTGCCGCGTCCCACCCGGCCTCGCAACTGATGCAATTGTGCCAGCCCAAATCGCTCGGCATGTTCAATCAGCATCACGGTCGCATTGGGCACATCAACACCGACTTCCACCACCGTCGTCGCAACGAGGACCTGGACAACCCCGGCCTTAAAATCGGCCATCATCGATTCCTTCTCTGCAGCCTTCATCCGCCCATGCAACAGGCCGACACGGAACTCGGCCAGCTCTCCCTGTTGCAGCTGTTCTGCTCCCTGGATCGCCGCCTGAAGATCCGACTTTTCCGACTCCTCGATCAGCGGATAGATCACATAGGCCTGCCGCCCGCTGCGCAATTCATCGCGGAGAATCTGGTAGGCGCGCCGCCGTTGCGCCTCGGCAAAAAGGAACGTCCTCACCGGCTTTCTCCCTGGCGGCAGTTCGTCGATGACCGACACGTCCAGATCGCCGTACACCGTCATGGCCAACGTTCGAGGAATCGGTGTGGCGGTCAACACCAGCATGTCCGGCTGATACCCCTTGTCGATCAGCGTCTTCCGCTGCAGCACGCCGAACTTGTGTTGCTCATCGACGACGGCCAACCCCAAGTCCTTGAACATCACGCCTTTTTGAATCAACGCATGCGTCCCAATGGCCACATGAACCTCGCCGGCTGCCAACTGAGACATCTGCGTTTTCTTGGTTGACGCCTTGTCTCCTCCCCTCAGCAACGCCGCCTTCAACCCCAAGCCCTCACATATCCCAGATAAGTTTCGATAATGCTGCTCCGCGAGAATTTCCGTTGGCGCCATCAGCGCCGCCTGATAGCCGGACCCGCAGGCCATGACAATCGCATGGAGGGCGACGGCGGTTTTCCCGGATCCCACATCGCCTTGGACAAGCCGATTCATAGGCCTGGGCGACAGCATGTCGCGAAGGATTTCTCGAATCACCCGATCCTGAGAGACTGTGAGACGGAACGGCAACAACCGCCCCAATTTTTCCAAAAGAGAGGTCCGTGGATTAAACCGCAGCCTTTTCGGCTCGCTCTGAACGGACCGTTGCCTGGTCGCCAATGCCATCTGGAGCAAAAACAGCTCTTCGAACGCCAACCGCCGATGCGCCGGCGTCTTGCCTTGCTCCAGCAGCCGGCCATCGGTTCCGGCCTTAGGAAAGTGGACATCCTGCAGCGCTTCGTGAATCGGAATCAGCCGCTGACGAGCCCGAATCGGTACCGGCAGCTGGTCATGCAACTCCCTCGCATGGGCATGCAACAGGCTTTTCTGCAGCACCCGCATTTGGCGGGACGTCCATCCTTTCGTTTCATGATAGATTGGGACGATCCGCCCCACATGCAGCGTCGATTCCGCGTCTTCTCCAATCACTTCATACTGCACCACGTCCATTCGCGGCACCATCCAGCCCTGACGTCCGGCGACCACACGCCCACTCATCATCACATGCTTTCCAATGCTGAGCACCTCTTCCAAATATGGTTGATTGAAGAAAACGATCTGCATCCGGCCGGTCTGATCTTCGACGCCGACGTCGAGCACGCGGAAACGCCGATTCTTTGCACGCTTGGCTTCACATTTTCTGACGATCCCGCAAATGGAGGCGGACATGCCGGGGACAAGATTGCCGATGGGAGTCATCACCGAACGGTCCTCATACCGCCACGGCACCGTCCACAGCACGTCCTCGACCGTCTCTACGTTCAATCGCCGCAACAATGCGGTGCGCGCTGGCCCGACCCCCTTTGCAAAACGGATGGGCACACTCCAGAGACCGTTCCGCTCTGGCTCATCCGAACGAGGTCCGTGATCGACCGGTCCCGGTTCCTCAACCGCTGGCGCCGGCAACGCCGAGGCAGCGCCGCGGAGCGACGTGACAATCAGTGCGGCAGCCTGCAACCGGCGCCGCTGTTCAGACAACGGCAGCGCCTGCTGAAAATCAATAAACAAATTCCGCAATGACACGAGGCGGGCTTCAATGGTTTTGGGATAGACCTGATTCGCCAGCGCAGTGAGAACTTGCCCAGAGACGAAGACGCCGAGATTCTTGACCGTGCCCAGATGTGCACATTCGTCCCGCATCGCGAACTCGATCGGACGCGCGAGACGATCCAACCACAGGTGAAACGGGGTTACGGAGTCCGACTCTAAGGGAGTCTCCATATCACAACGGATCGTAGCACAGTGCCCGCCCCCCCTCAATGACGGCCCGCCTGTTTTGGCGGATCGCTTGGTCCGCCTCCTCTCGGATGCTATGCTTCTTGGGGAACAACACCATGTATCGACGTAACATTACACATATCCTCGTCCCGATGGGATCGGTGTTAGCCCTCGTGATCGGCTATCACCTGTTCCTCAAACCATCCATTCCGAGGATTTCTGCGCCCCCCGAAGTCATCGAAGCTATTGCCCCACCGCCTCCGCCGCCCACGGCAACTCCGCGTGTCGCGGAGACGATGCCGATGCGCGCGATCGACCTCACCGTCATCCCGAACTCCCCACACGACAAACTCTTCGAAACCATCCGTGACAACATTGAAAAGCGCAACTTGCCGCTCGCGGAAACTCAGCTGACTGGGCTACCTCAAGCTCTGCTCGACCATCCGCAAGCCAAACTCATTGCGGCCGTACTCTGGAACAATCTCGGCCTACAGCAAGAGCGCCTGCACGGCACACAGGTTTCCGTGAACGCGTTCAAGAAAGCGGCGATCCTGGACGACTCCAACCCCGTCATCTTGATGAATCTGGTCCATGCCTACTGGGAACAGCGAGACCCGGCATTGAATCCAAGCCTCCTCGGACAATTAATCCGGCTCGCCCCAGAAGAACCCTTTCCGCACTTGGCATTGGCCGAACTCCTGCACGAGCAGGGTCATTCCACCGAGGCGGCACAACACCTGGCCCACGCCGCGGACCGTGTCAAGAAGGACCCGGCCCTCCAATCGTATCTCGCCGCCGTCACTCAAAAACTCCATCACATGGAATCGGTTGAATCCCGTATGGCCACCAGAAACAGCACTCACTTTATGGTGAAATTCGACGGAGCCGAGGACCACGGGACATGGATAACCGTCCTGGAAATCCTCGAAGACGCATATCGAGACATCGGACAGAAATTTGGGCATTTTCCTTCCAAGCCCATCATGGTAGTGCTCCATACCCAGGAATCGTTTCAAGGCACAACCGGCAGCCCGGCCTGGGCCGACGGCCTCTACGACCCAACACTCGGACGCATTCAGATCCCAACTCAAGGGGCCATGACGAATACGAAATGGCTCACCAATGTGTTGCGTCACGAATATGTCCATGCGCTGCTGCACGACAGCCTGGGATCCAGCTCAGGAGCGCTGCCCACCTGGCTGAACGAGGGACTGGCGATGCAATGGGCCGGAGATGACTGGCCTGAGCTGGATCAGGCGATGCGGGGAAACGTCACCGTGATTCCCTTGAGCTATCTCGAAGGCTCCTGGGGGACATTACCCGCCGATGCGGCAACGCTGGCATATCTGGAAGCCAACTCTGCCACACGGTACCTGATCGAACGGTGGGGCATGACACAAGTGAATGAGCTCTTGAAGGCCTTCAAAGCGAGGGCGTCAGTGCCGACGGCCATCCAAAACAAATTGTTCGTGTCCTACGAGCAATTCCATCAACAATGGCTTGACAGTTTCCGGCAGAAGCACTCGTAACGACCCGAGCGCGACCATGAACCGGATGATACCTGGAGCGGAGCGGCGGTCAGATTTCTTCGGAGGCGGCGTCCTGCGTGATTGGTCCGGTCCAGGCCGGAAGCAGCCGGGCCCGATCGTCATCCACGTCTTGGCTCTCTTCTTCGGCTGCCCACTGCAAAACCTGATCTTCCCATAAGATGGTCTGGCCGTCGCGGCCGAACATCCGGACTCGAAAATCAAACGTGTCGGCTTGCTGCAACCCCTCATCGGCTTGGCGAGCGGCGATCAATTTCCCTTTCGCGACACCCTTACCATCGGTGGAAAACTCATCTTCCCAGACGACTCCTCCGGTCGACGCATCGAAGGCACGCAACAAGAAATGCGGCTGCTGTGCATCGGCTTCAGCACCCTCGACCTTCGTCACGACGGCACGCCGAGGCACCAGAGTAGAAATTGTGTGTCCAGGTTTACCTCCTTCATTCGGCGTGAGATTGAGCTGGCCCGCCCACTGAAACTCGCCGGTCTTGGCATCATAGACACGGAGCATGAAATTCGACAGGTCGGTTGCCCCAGGCCCTACCCCACCCGCAAAGATACGCCCATTTGATGCATGTGCTCGGGCGCCGTTACGATCTTCCTTGATGCTCAATTCATAGACATCTTCGGACAGCACTTCCCCCGATATCGCATCATACACCTTGACCGTTATGCTGGAGTCAAACTCGTTTTGATAGCCAAACCCAGCCGCCACAATCGCCGCCTTGTCCGATGTCGGCTCCGCCCCGGTCTGGCCCCAGGCCTGCCCGCCAGCCGACAGAAAACATAATGCCGCAGCAGCCACCAACGAGGAGGCGATCCTATGAGGACTTTGAACTGAGGATGGATCTCTTGACGATTCACACAACAGGGACAACCAGCGAGTCAGCGGCATAGACCCTCCTCAATGCTTGGACGCATCATGCAGGAGATTCCGGTCGCTGGTAAATTCCCCCACTGTAGTCAGCTCCCCCCCCGAAAGGAGGGGCGCGCTTTGACAAGTCCACACCATTGCGGAAGGTATTCCTCCGGCCTATAGTCTCTCCATGAAGCGTACGGCACTACTCACCCTGTTGGTCGGAGTCATGGCCGTTGGGTTCGGATCTCTGACGACGAGACCGGAGTTGACCACGGCACCAACTCAGCCTTGGTGGATCAGCTTTCTGGTCCTTGCTCCGCTCTGCTTGGCTGTACTGATCTGGCGAGGGTATTGGTGGGCAGCGATGGCCTGTGTGATGTATGGGACCGTCGGACTGGCTCTTGACCTGGCAACAGCTATACAGATTCTGACGAACGATTCAGACAGAGGGTCGTCTTTCCTGAGTAATCTGATCAGTGGCTGTTTGAACTTCCTCTTGATCTTGTTCGGCGGGCGCTCATTTTTGGACGTGACTCGGACGCCGACGCCACAAGAATCCCATCCTCCCAATCCTCCGTCGACTTCTTGATGTGCAGCGACTTCACCTGGCTAAACCCGGCGTCACCGAGCCATCGTTTCACCTCCGCTGCCGAGTAGGTGTCGCCCCCCTTGGTAAACAGCAACATGGACACAGCAAAGAGGCTCGCATCCGCCGGAAACAACCCTTCACGATCATGCAGAAACGCGTCTTGAATTATCAGTCGTCCGCCTGGAGCCAAGGCTGCCAAGGCACGTCGGAAGATCGCCTGATTATCCTCCGGTGAATAGATGTGCAACACGTTGGAATACCAAATCACGTCGTACGGACCCGGAATTGGCTCCTTCGTAAAATCAAGGGGGAGATAGGATAGCCTTCGTCCTGACTTATGAGTGGCGGCAACCTCCCTTGCTACGTCTAAAGCCGCATCACGGTCACAGACGGTTGCCCGCAAGTGTGGATTGTGGGCGAGAAAGGCCAGCGCGTATGTTCCAGGACCTCCCCCAAGATCCAGTAAGGTCCCCGCTCCACCCAGCTTCACCTGTGCGGTGATCGCAGGTGCGATCTCGAGCGTCCGGTGGTGCATGGCCCAGGTGAACCGCCGCCGCCAGTCCGGGCTGTCCGGCACGTCATGATCAATCGGCAACCCGGTGCGTATAGATTCCTGCAACCGGCACCAATCTCCCCAATGACTCTTGATCAAGTCTACATAGCCGCCGCGATAGGCCGCATGGTTGGCATTAAGCGCCGTCGCCCCCAGCCGACTGTTCTTGTAACCCGTCCCTTTCTTGATCAGGAGTCCGGCCATGGCCAGATTTCGGCAAAGAATGGCCAATCCCCGTTCGCTGACCCTGAGTTCCTTGGCCAGAGCGGAAACTGTCCAGGTCTGGTTTCCGACCACAGTACACAGATCCAGTTCGAGTGCGGCCAGCAAGACCACCGGCAAGCGATAGGCCGAGACTGCATCACGGAACTCATCGAAGGTCGTGATCGGCCGACTCATCCCTTACCGCCGATCTGTCGGCAAGACCACCGGATAAGATCCTCTACTTTGGCGGAATTCTGGAGATCGACGGCGCGTGTAAACGTCACCGCGACGAACTCGTCATTGATTTCGGTCTCCTCCGTGAATCCGGATTGCGCGAGCAGGGGTCGAAACTTCGATACCGCCGGCTGGAGAAAATACTTCGCCTGCTTGGCGACTTCGTCGGTTCCCAGATCTTCCGGCGTCCCATCCGACATCAAGGCCATCACTTCGTCCATTGCCAGCCCATACTGACAGACCACCGCACCATCCGGCTTGACCTCCAAAAGCCAGCCGTCCGACCCCAGATCCATGATCAAGGGACCACCGGACTCCAATTCATAGAATTGGGGGAAGGCTCGCATCAGCGAGGATCGACGTTGTTGCCAGTCTGGTGACGCCAATTCGGTCATACAGGGACCTTTGACATCGGTTGCCCACAATGCTGGGCTGCGAGACGGTCGCGCAAGGCCGCCACGCGTCGGATATTTTCATCAAGCTTGGGCAATCGGTACTTGCGATCCATCTCAACCACGAGGTCGAGGAGATCCACAGCCTCTGGTATCCGATTGGTCTCTTCGAAACATTGGGCTAGCACATACCGGGCCCCGCCCGCGCGGAGCTCATCACCGGACCGTTCGGCAATGGACAGGCTGGTCTGGCAGCAGGCAATCGCGTCATCGTATCGTTGTTGCACCAGAAACGTGCGGCCGATCATACGCCACGCATCTGCCATGCCGCCCTGGTTGGCCAGTCGCTGCATCAATCCCAACGAACGTTCATAAAATCGAATCGCGTCGCCGAACTGGCCGGTCTCGCGGGCCACCAGGCCAAGGTCCGACAACAACACCGCCTCAGCCGCCTCATCGCGGGTCTTTCTGATGAGGTCGAGCGCCTCGAGATAGTAGGCGCGCGCCCGGTCCAATTCACCGGCGTCGGCCCGCAGATTGCCTAAATTCGCCAGCGTCGTGCCAATGCCTCGCTCGTCTCCGAGAATTTTCTGTAATTCCAAGACTTCTTGATAATGGGCCTGTGCCGCGTCGCGCCGTCCGCTCACCGCGCAGATATTGCCGAGATTGCCGAGCGTTGCCGCCAACGCCCGACGGTCTCCAGTCAGTCGGTCACACTCCAACGCTTTGGCATAACAGGCATAGGCGTCGGTATAGTGTCCGCGAGAAAAGAAATCGTTGCCTTGGCGATTCAATTCTTCAGACGATCCATTACGCAACGTCATGCCATTCCATCCAATAACCGCCCGACCGCCGGCTTGCCCCCGGTGAGAATCGAGGTGCCATCTCCGACGAGAAGACTCTCAAACTCGTACTTCAGAAGCCGACGGAGGCCCTCCTTAGCCTTCGCCGCATCGGCGTACTTCTCAGCGGGAAGCAGGCTGACGCTCCCAGCCGGTTTGCCGATCAACGCATCCCCGACGATCAGTATGCCCTTCCCTTGCCCTTGCCCTTGCTGAATGAACAGGGCCGACTCGCCTGGTGATTTTTGATCGTTCAACTGAACCACCCAGATGCCGCCCGGCAATAGTTCCCCATCGGTATACGTGCGTGTTGGTTTCAGATCCATCTGTGGCGCGTCCGGCTTCGGAACGTATAGCTGGCACGCAAACTCCACCTGGCACGCCGCCGACTCCCGCGCATGGTCTCGATTCGTCACAATGATGTAATCGACTGGCCCGTTTCGCCGAATGAGGGACTTCGCCTCAGCTGTCATCGGAGGCGGGTCTATCAGGATTGCGTGCTCACCAATCGTGAGAAACAGCCCATTGAAGTCCAGCTGCCTTTCCTCTGAAAACCATGACCACTGCCAGATGCCTGGAAGAAGCTGCTTCATAAAAAGAGCTTATAGCTGATGGCTGATAGCGTATAGCACGAACAACTCTAGAGCGCCGCGATGGCGTCTTTGACCGTCTTGGTGACTTTCGCCAGGATACTCGCATCATGAGGAAGATCGATGATGTCGTCTTCCGATACCGTGATGAACTTTCGGTTTTGCCCTTTGGTCAGCGAGATCAGGAACAGGCTGTTTGACGGTGTGGTCGGGATCACAATCTGCACAGCGCCGTCCACTCCCTTCACGATTTCTCCAAACTTCTTTTTCCCTTCCTCCATCTCATCCATTCTTGCCCTCTCCCACTCCCATTACGTTGTCACCATCGAAACCTCTTCCCCTGAAGTGCACTCGCCGCCCAGACGCAAGCGGACACGGCTACATACAAGTCCTTGATCTCACGCATGCAGCAAATGCTGCATCCTAGCACGGAGATTTTTACGCGGGCAACCGAGGGAGGCGGAGCGAATCCGGCTGAGAGTCAGCCGTCACGCTGATTGAGCATATCTTGAAGGTGCTGCTTGGCCTGGGCTTCGAATCGGATGAACTCCAGGCCGAATCGATCCTTCTCCTTCCACCGAATGACGGCAAGCTCGATGACAATCGGTTCACGGGCACCAGAGAGTTCGACTTGCAGCCGGAGATGCTCACCAACATCGAATCGGACATCAGTCTCGATCTGACCACCGCCGATCGCAAGATCCGTCAACACGCCTTTCCCGGTCCCTTTATCACCGGAAAACGAGACACGATAATTCACCGGCACCCTGGATTTTGATCGTGGTTTCATGCGTCCTACATCCCTGAATCAACTGGCCGGTTCGAACAAGCCCAATTGTAGTTCTTCCGCACGGGTAAATGGAATGGGATAGTGCTCCGTAAAGCATGCGTTGCAGTAGTGCTCGGGGGATCCTGGGACCACGTTGAGCATCCCTTCGAGACTGAGGTAGGCCAAACTATCCGCTGTGATATATTTGCGGATTTCTTCAGTCGAATGGTTAGAGGCGATGAGCTCTTTCTTCGTCGGTGTATCGATGCCATAAAAACAGGGGGAGACGATCGGTGGGGAACTGATCCGCATGTGGACTTCCTTGGCCCCAGCCTGGCGAATCATCTTGACGATCTTCCGGCTGGTCGTGCCTCGGACCAGGGAGTCGTCCACCACGACAACGCGCTTCCCGGACAAGACTTCGGAGACAGCATTCAGTTTTACCTTGACCCCGAAATGGCGAATTGACTGTTCAGGCTCAATGAATGTCCGTCCGACATAGTGGTTCCGGATGAGCCCTGTCTCGAACCTGACCCCGCCCCCTTCCGCATAGCCCAACGCCGCAGGCACCCCGGAATCCGGGACCGGAATGACGATATCTGCCGGCACCCAGGACTCTTGGGCCAGTTGCCGTCCCAGCGCTTTGCGTGTTGCATATACGGCGTTTGCGCCAAAAATCCGACTGTCTGGCCTGGCGAAATAGACATATTCGAAGACGCACATGGCCTGGTCCATTTTGGGAAACGGCCGGTGACTGTCCAACCCCTGTTCGCTGATCACGACCAACTCACCCGGTTCGATTTCGCGAACGTATTCCGCATCCAGCAAATCAAAGGCGCAGGTTTCCGACGCGACGATCCAGCTATTGCGGACCCGTCCAAGGCAGAGCGGCCGCAATCCGTAGGGGTCACGCGCGGCAATGAGGCCGTTGTCGGTCAAGAGCACGACCGAGAATGCGCCGCGCACTTGATTGAGCGCATCCATCACTCGTGCGAGAAACGATCCGGCTTTCGAATGCGCGATTAGATGGATGATGACTTCACTGTCCGAGGTGGATTGAAAGATGGCGCCATACGCTTCGAGTTCGTGTCGGAGCACCTGGGCATTAATGAGATTGCCGTTGTGCGCGAGAGCCAAATTGCCGAGCGCAAAATTCACGGTCAGTGGCTGCACATTCTTCAGGTCGTTGCCGCCGGCCGTGGAATACCTATTGTGGCCAATGGCCATGTACCCGGGAAGTTTTTCCAGCGACGGTTTATTGTAAATGTCGGCGACCAACCCCATACCCTTATGAACGAAGAACTGGTTTCCATCCCCCGACACGATGCCTGACGCTTCCTGACCACGATGCTGCAGCGCATAGAGTCCAAGATAGGCCAGATTGGCGGCCTCTTCGTGGCCGAAGACCCCGACGACCGCACACTCTTCGTGAAACTTGTCCGGCCCCTCAAGGGAACGGTGAAACGCCAACGGTGACACGACCGGAAGCTCCCTCATGGTTCGACGATTATCCATGTGTCAACATTTCACGTTTCACGTCTGATTCAGCGTGCGTTCGATCGAGAAGGCCCATCGGTCGTAGAGCTCCGCCACCGGCACATCGATCACTTTCGCTGCCGGCCGCTCACCCTCCAGCGAGATAATCAGCCGATCGCCCGTAACAGATCCAATCACCGCGACAGGCACACCCGCGCGCCTCGCGCCATCAAGAATCGCCTGCCGGTGAACCGGTTTGGCCGAGAGCACCACCCGAGACTGGCTTTCGCCGAACAGCACCGCGTCTTTTCGGATCCGGTCGAGCGGCAGTGTTACCACAGCGCCCAGTGGCCGGTCTGGCCCCGACATCGCGCTTTCAGCCAATGCAACCGCCAGTCCACCGTCCGAACAGTCGTGCGCCGATTGCACCAATCCACTACGAATCAGCGCCAGGACACAGTCATGCATCGCCTTTTCCACATCCATGCTCAAGAACGGCGGCGAGCCTTGTTCACGCGCCTGGACCACTTTCAGATACTCTGACCCACCTAAGTCCTCTCGGGTCGCTCCCAATAAAATGATGTCGTCGCCTTCCGCCTTGAACCACTGCGTCATGGTCCGATCAGCTTGCTCAATCAGTCCCACCATGCCCAGCATCGGCGTCGGATAGATCGACAGTCCATTGGTCTCATTGTAGAAACTGACGTTTCCGCTCACGATCGGTACCTGAAGCCGTTCGCACGCATCCTTCATGCCTTCGATCGCCAGGACGAACTGCCACATGATGTCGGGACGCTCAGGGTTGCCGAAATTCAAGCAATCCGTCAGACCAATCGGCTCGGCGCCGGAACAGACCAGATTCCGCGCGGCCTCGGCCACGGCCAGACGCGCGCCTTCGTACGGATGCAGCATGCAATACCGGCTGTTGCAATCGACCGTCATCGCCACGGCCTTGTTTGTCCCCTTGATCCGCACCACCGCCGCATCTGAACCGGGCCGAACCATCGTATTCGTTCGTACCATATGATCGTACTGATGATAGACCCACCGTTTGCTGGCAATCGTCGGCGACCCCACGAGAGACAACAGTGCGTGATTGGCATCTTTCACGTCGGGGATCAGGTCGTAATTCACATTCGTCAGGATATCCTGATACGCCGGTGCGGCGTAGGGCCGTTCATAGCGCGGGCCATCGTCAGCCAGCGCCTTCGCCGGGATCTCCGCCACGACTGCCCCGTGATCCTTCACACGCAAGATCCCGTCGCCGGTCACGCGTCCAACTACCGCGACATCCAGATCCCACTTCCGACAGATCGCCAGGCATTCGTCTTCCTTGCCCGCTTTCGCCACCATGAGCATCCGCTCTTGCGACTCCGACAGCATCAATTCGTATGGCGTCATCCCCGGCTCGCGGCGCGGAACATGAGTCAGATCGAGCTCGATACCGTTCCCTGCGCGCGACGCCATTTCGCAGGAGGAACTCGTGAGCCCTGCCGCACCCATGTCTTGGATCCCGACCAGCAGATCGCCGGCCATGAGTTCTAGACAGGCTTCGAGCAGCAACTTTTCTTGAAATGGATCGCCGACCTGCACGGTGGGCCGCTTCTGATCCGACTTGTCATCAAATGAGTCGGACGCCATCGTCGCCCCATGAATCCCATCGCGGCCCGTCTTTGACCCGAAATAGATCACGGGATTGCCGACCCCCGCCGCGGTCCCGAGGAAAATCTTGTCCTTGCGTGCAATACCCAGGCAAAACACATTCACCAAGGGATTCAGTGAGTAGATGTCGTTGAAGACGATCTCACCTCCCACTGTTGGCACGCCCATGCAATTGCCGTAGCCGGCAATGCCGGCGACGACGCCCTTCATCAGATGGCGATTTTTCGCCGTATCCAACCCGCCGAAACGCAGCGAATCCAGCAGCGCAATCGGCCGCGCGCCCATCGTAAACACGTCACGCAGAATGCCGCCCACGCCGGTGGCCGCACCTTGATACGGCTCGATGAACGACGGGTGATTATGCGACTCCATTTTGAAGACCACGCAGAGCCCGTCACCGATATCCACCGCGCCGGCATTTTCCCCGGGCCCCTGCACGACACGCGGCCCCGTGGTCGGCAGCTTTTTCAGATGGACGCGCGAGCTCTTGTACGAACAGTGTTCCGACCACATGACGGAAAACATGCCGAGCTCGGTCAGATTCGGCTCGCGTCCGAGAATCTCGATAATTTTTTGGTATTCCTCGCCCGTCAGATTGTGCTGGGCGATGAGATCGTTGGTGATCAGCGGCATGCCGGCCTGTATGACGCCTTTACTATCAGGGCGCGAACGATTTCCATGGCGTATGTCGACATGCCGAGGCTCGGATTCTGCTATCGCGGCACGTGGCACTCAACAGACACAGCGAGGCGCACATCCAGCGCCTCGCCGCATCCGCCAGTGTGATTAACGCATCCCGATGCTGTTCTACTGCACTTCCACCTTCACGGAAGCTTCGGCGGCTAACGTTTGATGATCCTTGTCTGCCGCAATCACCTTAATTTCATGAGTCCCGCGGGACATGCCTTTGACTGTCCCCTTCCAGCCCTTCTGATATTCTCCATCCACGAAACAATGGGCATGCGTCGCATCGCTGCCCTTCGTGAGCTCGTACACAATTTCGACATCGCTCCCGACCTTCACCCCAGCTGCCGGGCTCGTGATCGTGACCTTGCTGCCGTCATCCTTTGCGGCCCACGCATCGACCCCGGCACCCAATGCCAGCAAACCAACGACCGCCAACATTGCACCTACACGCATCATCGTCGATCCTCCTCCTGATGAAATTAAGAGATACGGTTACTCAACACACCGACAACCAACGCTACACTTTACCGCGACCGCCTTCGATCTTCAATCCGTCTCTGACAGGTTT
>VGXE01000023.1 GCA_016873455.1 Nitrospira sp.
GAATATATTGAGGTGTTCTATAACCGGCAGCGCCTGCATCAGGCGCTGGGCTATCGGAGTCCGGAAGAGTTCGAACGGCGGGAGAGTGAGGCCTAATCACCGTGTCTGTTTTTTCGGGGCCACCTCACATCTTCCCGTTGGACATTTCATTGAACATCTTCTCAAAGACCGGGATGACCCATATCATCAGGACCGTGATCACCACGGCGGCGATGCCAAGAATAGCCGACGGATAGACCATGGCACTCTTGATCTGACCCTTCAGCTTCATCGCCTTTTCGATGTGCTTTGACAGACGACCCATAATGGTATCCAGCAACCCGCCGACTTCGCCGGCATGGACCATGTTGACGTACAGATCATCAAAGATCTTTGGATGTTTTCGGAGTGAATCAGAGAATGTCGCGCCTCCTTCGACTTGCCCTTTGATCTCGCCCACAGCCGTTCGTAATGTGGCATTCTCTGATTGTGTCGAAAGAATCTCGAGACATTGAATTAAGGGCAAGCCGGCATTGATCATCGTCCCAAACTGGCGGGTGAACACGACCAGATCTTTCTCATTCACCCCGCCGCCGAACTTGAATGACAACCCTTGCTTGGCTCCTCTTTCCTCGAGGCTCGTCACCACGACGTGCTGCTTGCGCAACTGCTCGACGGCTTCATCCCGCGACTTGGCAACGAGCTCGCCTTTTTTACCGTTCCCGATTTGCTCCGTCCGACATAGGCAAACGTGGCCATAGATCTCGTCCTGTTGTGGCTCCTTGAGCCGGTTGTGAGAGAGAATCCTGATGACGAATCGAGTCTACTGGGGGGTCAAAAACCTGTCAAAATAATTGCACTATTTCCCCGAGGGCCGTCCGGCTCTCCGCGAGATGCGAGATCGTCAAGCAGGTGGAAGCGATGTAGTGGTATGGCGACAGCCACGATAGATGTAGTGGAACCCGGACGTCAGAGTAAATCCAACCATCGCCGCCACGAGAGGGGTTAGCATGGAAAGACTGAGGCCGAGCCAGGTTAACAAGACAACCAGGAGCACATAGGTCAATTGCAGCAGCGTGGTCCCCTTGCCCCAGAACGTCGGGGTCATATCGACCTGAGTCCCCGTGACATGCGCAAGTGCGGTCCCCAATAGGAGAATGACGTCCCGGCTCACCACCAAGATGACCAGCCATGACGGCACAAGATGCAGCATCGACAGCGAGAGAAAAGCCGACGTCAGAAGGAGTTTGTCGGCCAGCGGATCCAGGAGCATGCCCAGTCTCGTCTGTTGATTCCATCGGCGCGCGAGAAGACCGTCGACCGCATCAGTCAATCCGGCCACGACCAGCACCAACAACGCCAAACCGTAGGCCCGATAGGCCATGCATTCGATGAAGACGGGAACCAGCAGGATACGGAGCAGCGTCAGACTGTTGGGAATATTCATGGATAGGCTCTGAACGGAATCTCCGATATGGGAAGGCGCGCATCATAGTAATGGACTCTCATCTTGTCAACGCGGTTGCAGTCACCGAACAGCTCCCCTTATAATTGTGCGCCGACGTTGCGCCGAGCAATATCGGCGCTGATTGCGATTCCGGAGGAGTACATGAGCACGTTGCCGTTGATCTTTAAAAAAGAAGGACTCGTTGAACGACACCAGATCGAGGGTGTCGACCCCAGCGACCGCTATTTCAACCGCGCCATCTTCGTGAATCGAACAGCATCCGGCTATTCCGCCAAGGTCACGTACGAAGCCCTTGCGGTCGAGAGCGGATCCCATTCCACCATCGCCGCAACGGTCAAGGAACTGGTCGAAAAGCTTCAGGGGTTCGGATTCACCCGCATGCGAACCAGGGCCAACTTCAAAGGGGCTCGCTACCTGGCGGAAAAAGAAACCTGGATCGACTACAACGACCAGCCTTAGCGTTTCCCCATACATTCCTGATAGACGAGATCGTGGATCACCGGACGAAACGATCTGATCCCGTCATTGTGTCTGGTCGGGTGGACCCGGTTTGAGAGCAGCACCACTTCCAACTCACACACCGGATCGATCCAGATCGACGTCCCTGTAAATCCCAAATGGCCGAACGATTGGCTGGAAAAGAACTGCCCCGAGGAAGATGGTGACGACGGGGTATCCCATCCTAGCGCCCAACTGGACCCGGATATCCCCTCATGCCGTGCTGAAAATTCCCGCACGAGGCCGGGATCAAGTATCGACGATTTCCGGTGATAACCCGCAAGCCAATGGCCTGTGACGGCCAATACCGCTTCGGCAGACCCGAAAAGCCCTGCATGCCCCGCCACACCGCCCAGCGCCGCGGCGTTCTCGTCATGCACCTCCCCGCATAACAGCCGCCCCCTCCATGGATCCCATTCGGTCGGTGCAATGTGGCCGACCATCGCCGGTCTATAGAGGTCTAATTCCTGCCCTATGGGAAGATAGCGGAACGGATCTGCACTCAGCGGTTGGGCAATGTGTTCAGCCACAAAACGGTCGAGAGGACTGCCGCTCATCCGTTCCACAACGAGTCCGAGTAACATGAATCCCAGATCGCTGTAGAGACTCCGCTCCCCCATCGTATAGATCAGTGCCTCTCGTTTCATCAGCTGGAGGAATTGGCGAGCGGCATTTGCCCTGCCGCCTGCTGACATGGGCAGTACTGCGTCCGGGCAGAGTTGCTCATAGAACGCCCGCCAGCCTGGAAGGCCGGCGCTATGGAGTAACAGATGCCGGATTGTCGCAGGCCCGACCGGCGCCTCTTCCAATTCCGGCCACACGGCATCAATGCGATCATCAAGCCGGCATTGCCCACGTTGGACCAGCAACGCAAGCGCCGTCACGGTCGCCAACGGCTTCGTCAGTGAGGCCAAGTCATAAATGGTCGTGGATGTGACGGGAGTACTGGCGGAATCAGAAGAAAGGCGACCGGCCGGGATCACCCAGCAACGGTCTCCTCCTTGTCGAACGGCCAGAACAGCGCCGGGAAAGATTCCGTCGGCAACGGCCCGATTCAGCGCCGCGTGGAGTGACGGAGGTGTCATCGTAGTTGCCGCGAGCCCGGCCGGATACTCCCCTGGACACAAGAAAAACTGCTCGCGGGTAGTCAGCGGGCTGGGCTCGACTCGCCCTGCATCTTCTCTTCGGGAAGCACGCCGCTGTCTTGATAGGCCTCACTGGCTTCAACATCCAGCATACGCTCGAACGTGTGGAGGGTCGCTCGCATTCGCTCCACCATCAGCAACCGCTGCTTTTTCAGCATTGAGAGATCCCGTTGTGTCTCGGCCAGCTCAACCCGCGCCTGCCGGAACAATTCGCCGGCCTTCAATTCCGCTTCCTTGGTGATCAACTCGGCATCGCGCTGGGCGCTTCGCTTGACGTCGTCGGCCAGCGACTGCGCCGAGACCAGGGTATTTGACAGGGTCATTTCGGTCCGTTTCAATTCCCCCACCTGCTGCTCGAGCAAGACAATGCGCTCGCGCAATCCCGCATTGTCGCGGTTTAAGGATTCCACGGTTTGCGCCACTTCTTCAAGGAAGCGGTTGACCTCGTCCCGATCATACCCTCGCAGCTTGACTTGAAAGACCATCTGTTGAATGTCGAGTGGCGTGATTTTCATGGCACCCCCCGTTGAATTGGCTCAATTCATCTGCAGCGCCCAGTCTTTGAGCGATTGTACCACTGCGATCTGCAAGAATGTAATTGCCACAATCGCGACCAGCGGCGACAAATCCACACCCATTCGCCAGCCAAGGCGCCGCCGGATCGGCGAGAGAACCGGCTCCGTCACCCGATCCAGAAACTGCACGATTGGATTCCATGGATCTGGACTGACCCAAGAAATCAGGGCCCGTGCGATGATGATCCAGGTATAGAACGTCAAGCCGTAATCGAGCACAGTGGCGAATCCTAAGAGAACATTGCCCATCACAAACATCAGCGCCCCAATTCCTGCGACCGTTTTGTCGCCGCTTCAACGGCATTAATCAGCGTCGCCCGTAATCCACCCTGTTCCAATCGGTGCAGGCCGGCAATAGTCGTCCCGCCCGGAGACGCCACCTGATCCTTGAGCCGAGCCGGATGTTGCCCGGTCTCCAAAACCATCTGCGCCGCACCCAGGACAGTTTGCGCGGCAAGCAGTTCGGCAATGGCTCGCGGCACCCCCATTTTTACCCCGCCGTCGGCCAGAGCCTCAATGGCGAGAAATACATAGGCCGGTCCACTCCCACTGAGGCCGGTCACAGCATCCATCAACCGTTCTTCGACCGGCACCACTTTGCCAACTGACTCGAAGATACCACGCACGGACGCCACCTCCTGCTCCTGCACCCCATCCCCGATCGCCAATGCGGTCATCCCCTGCTGCACCATGGCTGGCGTATTTGGCATCGCCCGAACGACGCGCGCGCGCGGTCCGCAGGCATCGATGATGCGGCCGATCGGGACCCCGGCCACGATCGACACAACGAGAACCTTGGCCAGCTCAGGTCCGATTTCCTTCAGTACTTGATCCAACATTTGTGGCTTGACGGCCAACACTACAATATCGCCCCAGGCCACGACCGCCGAATTTGATCCACTGGTTTGAACCCCGTATTTCCTCTTGAGGAAATCGAGCCGGTCGGCCATCGGATCGGAAACGTGAATGTGATCCGGCTGACACAGCTTGGCAGCCAGCATCCCGCCGATCAGCGCCTCGGCCATCTGCCCACCACCCACGAATGCCACCTTCTGCGCAAGCAAGGGATTAGCCATGGCGTGCTCCAAAAATGGCCGACCCGATACGAACCAGCGTGGCCCCTTCCTCCACAGCGACAGCGTAATCGTTCGACATTCCCATCGACAACTCGTCCATGCTGACACCGGGAATTCTCTCCGCAACAACAGCCTGCGCCAACTCACGGACCCGGATAAAGTAGGGTCTCGCTGACTCCGCTTCAACCGTTGGCGGGGGGATAGCCATCAATCCTTTGATCCGGAGATGAGTCAACGGCGCCATCATCGCAACCAGCCGCACCAGCTCATTGGGACGAAAACCTGCCTTTGTCGACTCTCCTCCGACATTCACCTCAAGCAACACGTCTTGTGCGCGCCCCGCCTCTCCAGCACGCCGATTGATCTCCTGTGCCAATTCCACACTGTCGACCGAATGGATCAGATCGAACAGGCCGACGATCGAGCGAACCTTCCGTCGCTGCAGCTGCCCAATAAAATGCCACCGGACTTGGGCCTGCGCAAGCGCTTCGATCTTCGGAAGCGCTTCCTGCACACGGTTTTCTCCGAGAATCGACAGCCCCGCATCCATCCCCTCACGAATATGTTCGACAGACACGGTTTTCGTCGCCGCCACCAGACGAACACAGCGGGGATCACGTCCTGACCTCTCGGCTGCGGTACGGATGTTCGCGAGAATCCCTCGAACTCGATCGGCGATCGATTCTCCTGTCATCACATCCATCCTGCGCCTCGATTCCCATCGTCCCGGCCGCTCAACCTAGCGAACCGCTTCTATTCTAGCGGAAGGACTGCACAATTGGCAGAGGCACCGGATTTCTCCTACAGAGCAGCAAGACCAATCGCGCTGACCATCGTGCCGATCACTTTTCCCTCACGCCGATACGAAAAGAACAAGTCCTCATGACAAATGGTACACAAGTTGACACACGTGATGGCGTCCTGCTGTATGCCGGCATGCCGTGCCTGTTCCTTGATCAGCATCTTCAGATCGAGATGAGCCTTGCCATCTCGATGTCCCCGCACCACCTTTTGGTAATCGGGATAGGCCTCCGGTAGTTTGTCCAATACCGTCTGGTCCACTTCATAGCAGCACACGCCCGCCGATGGGCCGATGCTGACCTGCACATGTTCCGGCACCGTACCGAATCGTGATTCCATTACCGCAATAGTTTTCCCCACAATGCCCGCCACCGCTCCGCGCCATCCGGCATGGACCGCAGCAACAATCTTCCGCTTGGGATCATGCATCAAGACAGGCACACAGTCTGCTGTCCTCACCGCCACCATGATGCCTCGTTGATCGGTGACCAAGGCATCCCAGCCGCCGGAAAACCGATCTGACGACATCAGGGCACGATCCACAACCAGCGCATCAGTACCATGTACCTGCTTCACGGAGAGCATCCAGGAGGATCGCGCGGCCCCTTCGAGTTCCTGGGCCGGAGCAGGAGCCCCGACTTCATACGCAAGCCGGGCGGCATGCCGGCGTGTCCCAAAAAAATGGCGCACGCCGCTCCTCGTGGATGCAAAGGCCGGAACGGTAATGACCGAGTCACTCGTCATCGATATTCCCATCGAGAATGATGGCACATGATCTCAACGGATCTATGGATCAATCCGCCTGTTTACGGAGAAACGTCGGCACATCCCATTCATCGTCCGCCGCCAGGGCTGCCCGATCGATGGACTCCCGAACATCGTTCATTCGCCGCAAGAACGTCGGGCGGTCGAGATCCTGCGTCGGACGATCGGCGGCCCCCGCTGCACTCACCCCGGCCAGCACGGGCTGGGCCGTTTTCGGCGCCCTGACCGCGGGACGGTCCGCGCCCACTGCCGGCGCAACATCAACTTCCGGCTCAAACCCGGTCGCAATAACGGTAATGACCAAATCCTCTCCCAGATCAGGATTGATAACTTGGCCGACGATAATATTGGCTTCGGAGTCGGCCGTCTGTTGAATGATCGAAGCGGCCTCCTCAACCTCATGAAGCGACATATTCGCCCCACCGGTGATATTGAGGAGTACGCCGCGCGCACCTTCAACACTGCCTTCTTCGAGGAGGGGACTGCAGATCGCCTTTTGGGCGGCGTCAATGGCCCGATTCGGCCCGCGTGATACCCCCATGCCCATCACGGCCCGTCCCGTATGGGACATCACGGTCCGCACGTCAGCAAAGTCGACGTTCACATGCCCGGTCGTCGTGATGACATCTGCGATCCCTTGAATGGCTTGCCGCAAGACATCATCAGCGACTTTGAACGCCTCCAAGAGCGGCGTCGATTTGTCAACGATTCCCAATAACCGCTGATTTGGAATCACCAGCAGCGTATCCACGTGGCGACGCAAATCGCGGATACCTTCCTCCGCATGTTTATGCCGCCGTTGCCCTTCATATTGAAACGGCTTCGTCACCACACCGACCGTGAGAATCCCCATCTCGCGGGCAATACTGGCGACGATCGGCGCGGCACCGGTACCGGTGCCCCCACCCATTCCGGCCGTGACAAACACCATATCCGCCCCTTCAAGGCACTCCTTAATATGGTCCCGGCTCTCCATCGCCGCTTCCTTGCCGATTTCCGGCTTGGCTCCAGCGCCCAACCCACGCGTTCGCTCCGGCCCCAGCTGAATCTTGTACGGCGCCAGAGAGCGGTCAAGCGCCTGGAGATCCGTGTTGCCGGCAATGAAATCGACGCGGGCCAGGCCGGACGTGATCATGGTATTGACCGCGTTGCATCCGCCTCCGCCGATGCCGATCACCTTAATACGGACCGGTGACAGCACATCTTCCTTGAATGAAAACATCAAGACACCTCCTCACCTCTCCCCGTGTGACAACGTCGTGGCACACAAGGGCTCTGAGTTAAAAGACCTCGAAAACTCGCTTCGTCCATCCCATCATTTTGGCCCAGGCTCCTCCACTGTGAAGTCCCGCTGTCTCCAAATCATCGGCATGCCGGCGGGCCTGCAGCAACAGCCCAACCCCCGTCGCATAACTGGGGTGACCGACCACGTCCCGCAGCCCGCCGATCCCGGAAGGCACGCCCCGCCGAGCCGGCAGGTTCAACACTCGTTCGGCCGCGTCTGGCATGCCTTCGAGGAGTGACGTTCCTCCGGTGATCACGGCACCGGCGCCCAGCATGCCCTCATAGCCCGCGCGTGCAATCTCCCGCCGAACCAGCTCAAACATCTCTTCGACGCGCGGCTCGAGAATCTCGGCGATGTCTCGTCGCGAAAAAGTTCGAGCCGGACGATCGCCAACCGACGGGACTTCGACCACGTGATGTCCGGTCACCAGTTCGGTTCGTGCCACTCCATGGTGTGTCTTGATCTTTTCGGCTTCGGTTTGCGATGTGAGCAGGCCGATCGCCAGGTCCTTCGTGAGATTCTGGCCCCCGATCGGAAGCACAGCCGAATGCCGAATACTGCCGTCAAGGAAAATGGCGAGGTCCGTGGTCCCGCCGCCCAAGTCGATCATCGCCACTCCCAGTTCACGCTCTTCCTGGCTCAGCACCGCTTCACTGGACGCAAGGGGCTGGAGAATGATGTCCACGACGTCAAGCCCCGCCCGATTGACGCTCTTGATGATGTTTTGGGCCGATGTCACGGCACCCGTAATCACATGCACGTTCACTTCGAGACGGTTCCCCGACAGACCCAGCGGTTCGCGCACACCTTCCTGCCCATCCACCATGAATTCTCTTGGCAATACGTGCAGAATCCGGCGTTCGTGCGGAATCACCGCCAGTGTGCGCGCACTTTCGATCGCCCGATGAATGTCTTCGCGTGTCACCTCGGCACGCTTCAACGCGACAACCCCTTTGCAGTTTTCGGCGGAAATATGGCTGCCGGCGATGCCGGTGTAGACGGAGTTGATCTGCACCGCCGCCATCAACTCCGCCTCTTCGACGGCCTTCTTGATCGATTCGACGGTGCTTTCGATATCGACCACGACGCCCTTGCGCAGCCCCCGGGAAGGGCTCGATCCGACTCCGATCACGTTTAGCGCTCCTGTGTCGGTCACTTCGGAAACGATCGCGCAAATCTTGGTCGTCCCGATGTCAAGTCCGACAAGGATATGTTCTCGTTTCGGCATCGCCCTTACCCCCTTTCCCGTACCACGACGCGGTTTTCATACCGAAGATCCACGTCACTGGCTCCATCGCCGGCTCCGTCGAAATTCAGCGTTCTCATGGCCGGGACAACCTGCTGAAATCGTTGCCACTGATCGCCGAGAGCGTCCTCGCCGAAGTGGAACTGTACGCCTCGAACAGCGGCGACGAGATTTTCAGGATCAGCGGCGTTCACCGACAGCCGCCCCTCATAGGCCAGCCCCATCAGCCGTGCCAATTCGACCCCGGCGGCAACCGCCTGCCGCACTGCCCCGTCGCTCCGCAGTAACTTTTCTGGATCGATACCCGTCACCATCGGCAACGAGCCATCATCCGAATGCCCTAACCGCACAAGCACATGACCCTCTTTATCACCAAGAAAATTCTCTCCACCCGCCCGGACAACCACCGCGGGCTTTCGCTCAACCACGGCGATTCGCACTTCATGCAACGGCACGCGTTCGACGACTGCCTCTTTAATCCACGGATGGGCTTCTACCCGCGCCTTGACGGCGGACGTGAGGACATGATGAATCGGCATACCGGGCTTCACCCCGGCCAGATCAAGGATTTCCTTACGATCGACACGATGCAGGCCATCCACGGTCACCGTGTGAATCTCGAGCAACTGTCGAAGGAACGGCCCCACCTGTTGCACCCCCACGGTCCCTGCCCACACCACCGCTCCCACAAAGGTCATCGCTCCCCCCCACCGGACGATGGTCTTCCATCCGGCCAGAGTCCGGCCCCTTTTGACTTCAATCTCCTGACCCGTGCGCAACCCCTTCCATTGGTTCTTCCGCGGTCCGGGTGAAGAGACGGGTGGGCGCTTCCGAAACATCCCCATCATGCCAGCTCCTTCTTCGCCGCCCGTGGAATCCGCTCGGCCCGCGCGAGTGCCGACTGGAGAATCCGCACGACCAGCTGGTCGTAATCGATCCCGGCCTGTGCCGCAGCCATCGGCAGCAAGCTTGTTTCGGTCATGCCCGGCACGGTATTGATTTCCAGGACGTACGGTCGGCCCTTCGGTGTGATTCGAAAGTCAACGCGGGCGGCACCTTCACAGCCCAATGTCTGAAATGTCCGGCGGGCCAGTTCCCCAATCTGCCTGGTGATCTTGGCCGGCAACGGTGCGGGACAGAGATACTGGGTCTTCCCCTTTTGATACTTGGCAGAGAAATCGTAAAACCCATCCGGCGCGACGATTTCCACGGCGGGCAACACGGCCAACGTACCATTGGGACTCCCCAAGATACCGACCGTCACTTCGTGCCCCGGAATAAAAGCCTCGACCATGGCGTCCCGATCGTACCGATGCGCCAGTGCCAGCGCCCCTTTCCACTGGCTTGGCCGACGCACGATCGTAACCCCAATCGTCGAACCCTGGGACGCCGGCTTCACCACCACCGGCAAGGTCAGCTTCGCCGCCTTGAGCACCTGCGCCAACGACCGCGCATGGCCGCGCTGAATCACCGTGCCCGATGGAACCGGAATCGCATGCGCGGCCAGCAACGTTTTTGTCACCACCTTGTGCATACCGACGGCACTCGCCTGGATGCCCGATCCCGTATAGGGCATGCCGATTGTCTCAAGGAAGCCTTGGATCGATCCGTCTTCTCCACCTGGCCCATGCAACGAGAGAAAGGCGATGGCAATCTTGTGATCTTTCAAGTCCTGCGGCAGACGAGCAGTCACATCAATCGCGACCGCGTCGTATCCGCCACGGAGCAACGATTGGTGCACCGCCTGTCCTGTCCGGAGCGAGACCTCGCGCTCTGAGGAACTCCCCCCCATCAACACACCGATCCGCGCGCCGCTGACCCGTTTTCCTTGTCCCATAGTCTTCTTCGCCCGCATCACGCTTGCCCTACCACTTTCAGCTCAAGGTCCAATGTCACACCGGTCTTCCGAACCACGTGCGTGCGGACTTTTCGAACGAGCGCGAGCACGTCCTTGGCGGTGGCATGGCCCTGGTTCACGATAAAATTTGCGTGCGTCCGAGACACTTCCGCATCGCCGACACGCGCGCCCTTGAATCCCGCCGCTTCGACGACTCGACCCGCAGAATCGTTCGGCGGGTTCTTGAAGACGCACCCGGCGCTCGGCAGCGTAAGCGGCTGGGTATCCCGGCGATAGCGCAAATAGTCCTTCACGACCTTCTCAATGTCCGACCGGACACCCGGTTTCAGCTGGAGCCAGACTCCTGCCACAATTCCCGCCGGAAGCTCTGCCCGCCGATAGCTGAACGCAATGTCTCGCGCGGGACAATCGATTACTCTGCCGGCCGGCGTGACGATGCGAACCGCTTTGACTGAGTCTTTCATCTCTCCCAGCCTGGTGCCGGCGTTCATCACCACACACCCCGCGACAGTTCCTGGAATACCCGCCGCCCATTCCAACCCCGCCAGTGACCGGCGAATGGCATACCCGATGAGGGTCGGCATCCCGACACCGCCTTCGGCATAGAGCACCGATTCCGGCTCTTCCTTGATGGAGCGCAACCGTGCCAGGCTGACCACCACCCCGCGGATGCCTTTGTCACGAACAAGGAGATTCGTTCCTCCGAGTACAAACATCGGCAGTTTCCGCGCCGAGACCTGCACAACCAATTGAACGAGATCCTCGGCATCGGCCGGCTCCACCAACACATCAGCGGGACCACCGATTTTGAACGACGTATAGTCTGCAAGCCGCGCATGGAAGCGAACCGTCCCCCTGAGACCGGCCACTGCCTCCCGCAATCTGCGCGGCACCGTCGTCCCACGTGTTTCCGCCTTCCTTGTTCCCCGAACACGCATTGGTTACGAAGACGGCGCGAGCCGGGCGAGTATCCCGTTTCCCGCCTTCCAGATATCCCCTGCGCCCAACGTCACCACCAAATCGCCGGGCTTCAAATGCGGCAGCACCTGATCCGGCATCGTTTCCTTCTGTTCGATAAACGTTACCGCTGGATGGCCGGCTGCGTTGATCGTCTCGACGAGCTTGGCACCCGACACACCCGGTATGGGAGGCTCTCCCGCCGCGTAGACTTCCGTCACGAATACGTGATCGGCGTGATCAAAGGCGTGGGCAAAGTCTTCGAGGCAATCCCTGGTGCGGGTGTAGCGATGGGGCTGGAAGAGCACCACCAATCGCCGATCCCAACCCTGCTTGGCAGCCGCCAGCGTCGCTTTGACTTCCGTAGGGTGATGGCCATAGTCGTCGACTACCATGATGCCGCCGGCTTCGCCGCGAAGATGGAATCGCCGTTCAACACCGGTAAAGGCGGCCAAGCCCTTGCGGATGAGATCGACGGGAATCTCCAGCTCGATCCCGATCGCGATCGCCACCAGAGCATTCGAGACATTGTGAACGCCAGGGACTGCAAGTCGAAACGGGCCCAGGTTTTTCCCCCGGAAATAGGTACGAAATTCCGCGCCCCATTGCCTGAGGCTGATGTCCGTCGCCTTGAAGTCTAGCGCCACCCCACCCTGGTCGTGAAGTCCGTAGGTCTGATACCGCTTGACGATCTTGGGAAACAGTGCGCGGAGCCGTTCATCATCGACACACAATACCGCCAAGCCGTAAAACGGAATCTTATTGATGAATTCCAGGAAGCTGTCGTTGATGCGCTCCATCGACCCGTAATGATCGAGATGTTCACGATCCAAGTTCGTCACCGCCACGATCGTCGGAGACAGGCGGAGAAACGACCCGTCACTCTCATCCGCTTCCGCCACCAGCAGATCGCCTCGTCCGAGCCGCGCGTGACTGCCTAGCGCGTTGACTTTTCCTCCGATCACCATCGTGGGGTCGAGTCCGCCCTGCGCCAGCACGTTCGCCACCATCGAGGTGGTCGTCGTCTTGCCGTGCGCCCCTGCGATCGCCACGCCGAACTTGAGCCGCATCAATTCCGCGAGCATCTCGGCCCTCGGAATCACCGGGATTTGCCTGGCCTTCGCTGCGGCCACCTCAGGGTTCGTCGACGCCACAGCGGAAGAGATCACGACCACCTGCGCGTCGCCGACGTTCGACTCCTGGTGCCCAAAGAAAATCTTTCCACCGAGTTCTTCCAACCGCCTGGTGGTTTCCGACGCCTGCAGATCCGAGCCGGTCACCTGATATCCCATCGTCAACAGAACCTCGGCAATCCCGCTCATGCCGGCACCGCCGATGCCAACCAGATGAATGTGCTGGGTCTTGCGAAACATACCCATGCGCGTTACTCCTTGGCGTCCATATGAGGCACGACGCCCGTCTCTTTGCTCCGGGACCGCATTAGGCGCCTGCCTCTCCAACAGACCTGTCGCCGTCATGTGTCACCCCCATTAGTGCGTAACATTCTCGGACTATCGCCTTACCGGCATCGATGCGCCGCATCGCCCGGCTCTTGGCGCTCATGGTCTGAAGCCGTGAGGGGTCCTGCACCATCGCCGTGATCGAGTCGCTCAGCGTCGAGCCAGTCAGGTCGGCTTGAGGCAGAACGATCGCGCCGCCCGCTGCTTCCATGGCCCGTGCATTTTTCATCTGGTGGTCATAAATCGCCGTCGGAAGCGGGATCAGGATCGCCGGCTTTCCGCAGGCCGTCAGCTCCGCGATCGTCATGGCGCCAGCCCGCGCGACCACGAGGTCAGCTGAGCGCAGAACGGTCGGCATGTCATATAAGTAGGGCGTGACCTTGGCTCGTACACCCAACTTCTCGTAGACCTCCTGCACCCGACGATAATCCGCTTCTCCCGTTTGATGCGTGATTGCCAGGTGGGGCAGCCGGGCCGTCAATGCGACCAGCCCATCCAGCACCGCACTGTTAATGGCCTTTGCCCCTTGGCTACCGCCGAAAATCAAGAGATGCACGCATGATCCGCCAGACGTCGTCGCCTCGTTCGGCTCGGATAGCGCCAAAAACTCCTGCCGAACGGGCGTACCAACCACTCGAACCTTACTTCGGTCGAATAAATCCGCCGCCGAGTCGAAGGCCAGAAAAATCCTTTGCGCGAATGGCGCAACCGCTTTATTCGCCATGCCAGGGTAGGCGTTGGGCTCAAGAATCACCCGCCGAATCCCTCGTAGCGCTGCAGCAACCAGCATGGTCGGACTCGTATAGCCTCCCACTCCAATCACCAGATCCGCCCGGTGCTTGCGGAGAATGCAGAGCGACTGCCAAAGCCCCACTGGCACGGAGAGCAACCCTTGCAGCACGGACACAACGCCCTTCCCCATCACTGGCTTCGCCGTGATGAGCAGCAATTCAAATCCTTCATGAGCGAGCACCTTCGATTCAATGCCACGTTCGGTTCCAACGAAGAGGATCCGGCTGGAAGAATTTCTGCGCTGAAATTCCCGCGCCAACGCCACAGCCGGATAGAGATGGCCTCCCGTTCCCCCGGCGGCGATCACGATCGTCATCGGTGACCCGACCCACCGCGGCCGCTCCGCCCGGACTCTTCCCGTCCCGTCTGCCGATCTCGCGAGATGTTCAGCAAGATCCCGACCCCCACCATACAGGTGACCAGCGACGACCCCCCGTAACTGACGAAGGGCAAGGTCAACCCTTTGTTCGGCACGAGCCCTGTCACCACAGAGGCGTTGATCAGCGCCTGTCCGCCGATCAGCAGGGTGATCCCCATACCGAGGTACCGCCCGAACGGCATTCGTGCTCGCGCGGCAACCTGAAACCCCCGAACGACGAACACAGCAAAGAGCAGAATGATGGCCCCCGTCCCGACGAGTCCCAGCTCTTCTCCAACCAACGCCAACACGAAATCGGTATGCGCCTCCGGCAAAAAGAAGAGTTTTTGTTTGCCCTCGCCCAATCCCACTCCAAACGGGCCGCCACTGCCGAACGCCAGAAACGATTGCGTGATTTGAAACCCCGTGTCCGAAGCATCTTTCCATGGGGACAGGAATGTCATCAGCCGGTCGCGCCGATACTTGGACCCGAGGACAAGCACCAAGACGACCGGCACGGCACAGAGCCCGAGAGACACCAGGTGAGAAAGACGCGCTCCCCCCAGAAACAAAAGACTGATCGCAACGGAGCCCATCACCACCACGGTTCCCAGATCTCGTTCTAATAAGACCAGACCTCCGAGCACCCCGATCACAAGCAATGGCGGAACCAACCCGCTGCCGAAGTTCGTGATCCGGTCCTCCTTCTTTGCCAAGTAGGCCGCCAAATAGATCACGGCGATCAGCTTCGTCAGTTCCGCCGGCTGAATCGAAATCGGTCCCAATCGAAGCCACCGCCTGGCCCCGTTCGCCACAACCCCAAGCGACGGGACCAGCACCATCACGAGCAACAGACCCATCAAGCCGAGAAGGGGAATCGCCAGACGTTTCCACCAGATGTAGTCGATGCGCGCCACCAGATGCAGCAGCACAAGCCCACACGTAAGCCATATGAGCTGACGCTTGAGAAAAAATCCCTGGTCGTGGAATCGATTGCCTGCGACAACGGCGCTTGCGCTGAACACCATGACCAAGCCGATCAGCGCCAGAATGACCGTAATTCCCAGCAGGGTATGATCCATCGCCACCCGTTTCGGGGGACGCGGGCTGGCCGGCGTCCACGGCAACGTCAGCGTTCCGGCCGATCTCCGTGACATTCTCCATCCTCAATTCGTCGAATCCATCCGTCATCGGCCCTCACATCAAGACGATGTCCGCGCCGACGGGGCGCGTCGTCATGGCAAGCCGTTGACGAGCGCCTTGAACTGGCGCCCCCGGTCTTGATAATCGGCGAACATGTCGAAGCTCGCGCACCCCGGCGACATGAGCACCACCTCACCTGCTGCCGCTCCAGCAGCTGCCAACTCAACCGCCTCGCGCAACGTCCCCGCCCGGTCGATGGCCGGATAGCCCGGCACGGCCCCGGCGATCAGCGGTGCGGCTTCGCCGATCAAGACCAGCCGCTTGACTCGTCGGCGGATGGCTGGAGCGAGCCGCGAAAAATCGCCCCCCTTGTCTCGTCCTCCGGCGATGAGCCAAATCGGTTGGTCGATGCTCTCCAGTGCCTTCAGGGTGGCATCCACATTAGTCCCCTTCGAGTCATTGACGAAACGCACCCCGCGCCGATCCCGGACGATTTCCAGCGCGTGTTCCAATCCTGGAAACTCACCGAGCACCGATCGGATCGCGTCCAGCGGACACCCGCTCAACAACGCGTATGTCGCTGCCGCCATGGCATTCTCGACATTGTGGTGGCCGATGATCTTGATCTCGCCGCGCCGGCACACTTCCTGACACCCACCGGTCACGGTCGTCATGATCCGATCACCATCGAGATAGGTTCCGCCGGCTACATCAGGCGGCAAGGATGGCGTTTTCGTAAACCCGAGGACTCTGGCCTTCACATGATGTCTACGCGCCGCGACCCGCACATCGTCCAGATTGAAAAGGGCATAATCGGACGCGGTTTGGTTCTCGAAGATCCGATGTTTGGCCGCAACATATTCGTCGATCGACTCATACCGGTCCTGATGATCCACGGTGACATTGAGAATCGCGGCGATCCACGGGTGAAACCGCTCCACCGTCTCGAGCTGAAAGCTGGACACTTCGACGACCAGCAGATCGAACGGATCGGGGTGTCCCATTTGAGATGCATGCAGAGCCTCTCCGGCCGCTTCGCTGAGCGCCGTCCCCAGATTGCCCCCCACGAACACTCGCTTGCCACTGCGCTGCAACATCTTGCCGATCAACGTCACTGTGGTGCTCTTCCCGTTGGTGCCGGTTACAGCAAGAATTGGCGCCGAGAGAAATCGCGACGCGAGCTCCAGCTCGCTCAATACCTTCACCCCTCGACGGCGAACACGCTCCAACGCGTCCATGCGATACGGAACCCCGGGGCTGATGACCACGAGATCGGCGGTGTCCAACGCTGACTCATACCCACCGCCCAGATTCACCGTGACATGGGACCGGTCCAGCTGCTCAAGCATCCGCCCCAATTGCGATGGTTCCTTCTTATCAGCCACAGTGACCACCGCACCCGCCGCCTGTAACAGACGAGCCGCCGCCACGCCGCTTCGCGCGAGCCCCACCACCGTGACCCTGCTTCCCGCCACCTCCATCGTCTCCATACTCACCATGACATCACCGCAACTTGAGCGTACTGAGGCTCAGCAGCGCCAACAGAATCGCGATGATCCATAAACGCACCACGACCTTGGGCTCTTCCCAGCCCTTCATTTCGAAATGGTGATGAATCGGCGCCATCAAAAAGATGCGTTTTCCCCTCGATTTGAACGAGAGGACTTGAAAAATGACCGACACCGCCTCAATCACAAAGACCCCGCCGACCAAGAGCAGCAGCAGCTCGTGCTTGCTAATGACCGCCACCGTTCCAAGCGCTGCGCCAAGCGGAAGCGACCCCACGTCTCCCATGAACACGGACGCCGGATACGTGTTGAACCACAGGAACCCCAGACTCGATCCCAGGATCGCGGCAGTAAACACCGCCAGCTCTCCCGCCCCCTCGATATGAGGAATCAAGAGATACTCCGACATCAATCGGTGACCCGTCACATAGGCCACCACGGTATACGCGAGGGCGGCGATCATGATTGGACCGACCGCAAGCCCATCCAGACCATCCGTGAGGTTCACGGCATTCGAACTGCCGACGATGACGAGTACCGCGAAGGCGACGTAGAACCATCCGAGATCGGGCGTGAACGATTTGAAGAACGGCACGCTGAGCTTCGTGCTGTACCCGGGCAAAAAATACAGAACGAGTGCGACAGCCAACGCGACACACACTTGAGCCGTGAACTTCTGCCGCGCCGTCAATCCCTTCGATTGGGCTTTCACGAATTTGAGATAGTCGTCCGCGAATCCGATGGCGAAAAATCCCAGCGTGGCGCCGAGCACCAGCCAAATAATCGGCCGCGAGATGTCGGCCCACAGCAGGGTAGACAGGGTGACCGCGAAGATGATCAGGATTCCGCCCATTGTCGGCGTGCCGCTTTTGGCCAGATGCCGCTTCGGCCCGTCGTCGCGAATCTGCTGCCCCAACTTGATCTCTTGGAGCTTCCGGATCACGGACGGCGCCAGGACGAATGCGATCAAGAATGCGGTGACGGCGGCGTAAATGATGCGAAAGCTCTGATACCGGAAGACGTTCAGGAACGAAAACTCCGCATGCAGAGGATAGAGCCAGTTATAGAGCATAGCCTGATGACAATTCCCGCGGTCCGGCGTCTCTGGCGCCGGACCGCACACACTGCCGATTACGATGCCTTCTTCGCCACGCGCTTTGTCCCGCGCAACGCGTGAACCACTTGCTCCAGCTTCATCCCACGCGATGCCTTCGCCAAGACGACATCTCCGGGCTTCACGACCGCCTTCACGGCGGCGGCCGCCGATGAGGCATCTGGCGCCAGGATGATGTGCTCCCGATCGAACCCCGCCCGGGTTGCGCCTTCCGCCAAACTCCTACCCAACGTGCCGCAGGCAATGAGCTGATCGATGCCCTGCTGCGCCACGAAGGCCCCGACTTCCCGATGCAACGAGACGGCATCAACCCCCAACTCCAGCATGTCGCCCAGCACGGCGATCTTCTTCCGGCCTTCTCCCCGCTGCACCAGCAGTTGGACGGCCGCCTTCATTGAGGCCGGATTCGCGTTATAGCAATCGTTGATGACCGTCACCCCGTGGCTGACAAAGACCTGTGACCGCATCGCCGCAGGCCGAAACCGGGAGAGCCCCTGCGCGATGACTGCAGCCGGAAGACCGAGCACGGCCCCGACCGCCGCTGCAGCCAGCGCGTTGCTAATGTTATGAGTCCCTTGCACGTGAATGCGGACGATGGTGTGCCGCACCTTCCCCGAAAACAGCAAACGAAAGATCGAGCCGTTGCGCCCATCGGGTTTCACATCCATGGCGCGGACATCAGCTTTCGCGGACAGGCCAAAGGACAGCACGCGGCATCGAGCCCGCGACGCCAAGTAATCGTAGCAGGGATCATCCGCATTCAAGACCGCCGTGCCTTCGGCAGGAAGCCAGTCGAGCAACTCCGCTTTCGACTGCGCGGATCCCTCCATGCTTCCGAAGAATTCCAGATGGTCTGGACCGATGTTGGTAATGACGCCGATGGTAGGCCTGGCCATTTCGCAGAGCCTGGTCGTCTGGCCAACCTGATCGACCCCCATCTCGATGACCGCCCCTTCATGACGCCCATTGAGGCGAAAGAGGGTCTGCGGCACTCCGATACGATTATTGAGATTCCCCTCCGTCTTGAGAATCTTCCACCGATGAGCCATCACGCTTGCGACCATTTCTTTCGTAGTCGTCTTGCCATTACTTCCCGTCACCGCCACAACAGGCATGGCAAACCGGCTCCGATGGTGAGTCGCAAGCTGTTGGTACGCGAATAACGGGTCTCGAACCCCCAGAATAAACGGCACAGTCCACTTCGACACTGGTTTGACGGCAAGCGCTCCCACAGGATACGCATCGTGGACGATCGCTCCCACGGCTCCCCGCGACAATGCGGCCCCGACGAAGTCATGTCCATCGAAGCGATCACCCTTCATGGCTAAAAAGAGATCCCCTGGGCGAATTGACCGGCTGTCCAAACTGATCCATCGAATGGGCTGCTTCATCCAACCAGACGTCTCGCCGGCCAAGACCTTGGTGCTGATCACTTCTCGTAATTCTTCGACGGTGAATAGCGGCATGCGACTCCCCTATGACACTCCGGCCACGCTACGCACGGGCCCTGCACCGTTCGATGGCCTCACGCGCCACCTCACGATCGTCGAAATGGATCTTCTGCGTCCCGATGATCTGATAATCTTCATGGCCCTTGCCCGCAATCAACACCATGTCGCCGGCGCGAGCCTCTTGCACTGCCGCGTGTATCGCCTCCCGCCGGTCAGTCACTTTCCGATACTCGACGTGCGGCCGCTCTTTGAGCGCCTCGGCCACGCCGGTTTCCACTTCTTGCAAAATGGACAGCGGGTCCTCCGTTCTGGGATTGTCCGACGTCAAGACAACGACATCGCTGTACCGCACGGCCGCCCTTCCCATTTTCGGCCGCTTGCCGCGGTCACGGTCTCCGCCGCAGCCGAAGACGGTGATGATACGCCCCGCCTTTAGCGCCTCCGCAGCTGTCAGCAGCCGGACCAGCGCGTCTTCCGTATGGGCGTAATCGACCACGACGGTGAACGCCTGCCCCGCCGTTACACGCTCGAATCGCCCCGGCACATTGGTCACCTGCCTCACCGCTGCTCGTATCTGATCCGGCGTCGCCCCTTCATTGAGCGCAACGCCAATCGCGGACAGCAAATTGTAGACGTTGTGCTCACCCACCAGATGGCTCTCGACGGGGAAGGACCCGGCCGGGGTCGCCGCCGTGAAGGTCGTCCCCCCCAACGATAGCCGCACATGTTCTGCCCGAAGATCCGCCTGAGTTTTCAGCGCGTATGTCCAGACCGGGGCTGGGCACAATTCTTTGATGCGTTGCCCCATCGGGTCGTCCACGTTCAGAATGGCCCGCTTGTTGGACTTGCGCGTTCCCGTCAACCCGGTGAAGAGCCGCAACTTCGCCTGGAAGTACTCGTCCATGGTCTTATGAAAATCGAGATGATCCTGCGTCAAATTGGAAAAAACCGCGACGTCGTATTCGCAGCCGGCAACGCGCTCCTGGGCCAGGGCATGGGAAGAGACCTCCATGACGGCGGCGGTACAGTTGCCTGCCACCATTTTGGCAAGGAGCTGTTGCAACTCGAGCGCGCCCGGGGTCGTATGCGAGGCCGGAATAGTCTCTCCGCTAATCTGATAGCCCACCGTCCCGATCAGGCCGACCCGCTGGCCCAATGCTTCCAATAAGGCTTTGCACACATACGTCGTCGTCGTCTTCCCGTTCGTCCCTGTCACGCCAATCATGCGCATCTGGGACGACGGCTCTCCATAGAAACGGCTACCCAGCAGACCCAGCGCCTTGCGGGAGTCCGCCACGCGAACAAATGGAACCGAGAGATTCCCCACCGGTTGTTGCGAAACCAGACCTGCCACCCCGGCTTGCACCGCCGCCGGAATGAAACGATGCCCGTCCACCCGCTCGCCCTGTACCGCGATGAACACACTCCCAGGCTGGATTGAGCGTGAATCGTCTGTAACGGCATGCACCGAAATGGTGTGATCGCCTCCGCCCTCGACGATCGCCACCTGTCCTTGAAGCGCCTGAAGCATTGTTGCAAACGTCATGACGATCCCACTACACGCCGCCTATGGCCCGCTCGCCGCCATCGCCAGCTTGACCGGCTCCGACGATGACACACCCAGATAACTTAACGCCTGCTCTCCGACGCGATTGAAGACGGGGGCCGCCACAGCCCCACCCCAAGCCTCTCCCTGAGGCTCATCAATCACCACAATCATGGCCAATCGGGGATTGTCCGCCGGCACATACCCCACGAAAGAACTGACGAACTTGGAATCCGAGTAGGCTCTGGTGCGTGGATCGATCTTCTGCGCAGTACCGGTCTTTCCGGCAACGCGAAATCCGTTAATCGCAGCCTTTCCCCCCGTTCCTTCAGTCACGACTCCTTCAAGAATCCTGGTTACAGCACGCGCCGTCTCCCGCGAAATCACCCGCCGTCTGACTTGGGGAAGGATCTGGCGCTTCAGTTCGTCCTGGGCATCGCGGATTTCCGACACGACGTAGGGCTTCATCAGCTCTCCCCCATTGGCGATCGCCGCAATCGCCGTGACCATTTGCATCGGCGTGACGCCAACCTCTTGCCCCATCGAGACGGAAGCCACGGTTCGCCGGCCCCAAGCTTTGGGGTTTTTCAGCAAGCCTGTCACCTCTCCCGGAAGATCGATCTCCGTCCGCGCCCCGAATCCGAAGGTCTGGAGATACTGGTGCAAGCGCTGATCCCCCAGCGCCATGCCGGCCTTGGCTGCCCCGATATTGCTGGACTTCTGAATGACCTGCGCAAACGTCAACCAGCCGAGCTTCTCGTGATCGTGGATGACGGTACTCGCAATGGCCATACTCCCCTGCTCCCCGAATACTAGGGTCTCAGGCTTCATCACCCGTTCTTCTATGGCTGCGGCGGCCAGGATCGCTTTCATGGTGGAGCCAGGCTCATAGGCATCGGTCAATGCGCGATTTCGCCAACGGTCCGGGCTCAAATTGGAGAGGACGTTGGGATCAAAACGGGGGCTGCCCGCCAACGCCAATAGGGCTCCACTGTTGGGCTCCAGCACGATCATCGTCCCGGACTTTGCCTGTGCGCGGGCCACCGCATTGTCCAATTCTTTTTCCACAATGTACTGAATCACTTCGTCAATCGTGAGCACGAGTCGATGGCCAGATGCAGGGGCCTGCTCAGCTTGCTGCCCCTTCGAAAACACCGTGCGGCCTTTCGCATCACGCTGTAAGACCGTGACCCGCTTCTCTCCCTGCAAGTCTGACTCATATCGGCGTTCGATACCCTCCAACCCCTGGCCGTCCATTCCTGCAAAGCCCAAGAGGTGGGAAAGAAGGGGACCCTTGGGATAAAACCGACGCCCCTCCATGACCACACCGATCCCCTCGACCCGCGTGCGATCGAACCATCGTCCCTGCTCAGGGTCCAGCTTTCGCGCCAGCCACACAAAGCGGCGATCTTGGCGCAGCTTCTGCTCCAACTCACTCACCCGAACGTGGAGTACCGGTGAGAGCAAACGCGCCGTTTTGGCCGGACTGTCCACGTCGGTTGGCACGCCGAAGACGGACGGCACTTCCAGATTCATCGCCAGCACCTTCCCATTGCGATCGACGATGGTGCCTCGAGCCCCTTCCAACGACACAGTCTTTTGATGCTGACGGTCCGCCTTCACCGTCAACTCAGCGGCCTGCAACACTTGGAGCGACACTAAGCGAAACAGGACGATGCCAAACCCGCCGAGAAGCACCAGCAGCATCACATAGCGACGATTACGCCGAAGAGACCCAGCCACTATCTCCTCACATCGACCGGTTCATGCTTGGCGACCCGGAGTTCCACTGGAGCACTTTGCATGGGCGGTGCCATCAAAGGCCCGGCTTGCACCACAATCACCTGCCCCCTCTGAGGTGGTGTCATGCCAAGGCGTTCCGCCGCGACCTTGGCAACCCGATCGGGAGCACTGAGCGCGGAGACCTTGATGCGCAGCTGGTCGCGCTCGCGCTCGAGAACCGTCTTTTCCTGCTTGAGCCGCTCGACCTGATACCCCACCCGCACCATATCCACCCGCTCCCACACGAACAGAAATACCAGACACAACCCCACGCATATCGCCAGCAGCCTCATGCAGCCATCCTTTCCGGCAACCGTTCGGCCACCCGCAGCTTCGCACTCCGAGCCCGTGGATTCTCCCGGCACTCCTCCTCAGAGGGAAGAATTGGTTTCTTCGTGAGTACCGACAGACACGCGGCAGGCCCTTGCGCCAACGATCGAAAGGTGTGCTTCACAATGCGATCTTCAAGAGAGTGAAACGAGATCACACAAATCCTCCCCAACGGCGCCAGGAGCTCGACGGCATCCCGAAGCGACGGCTCCAGCCGTTCAAGCTCCCGATTCACGGCAATTCGAAGCGCCTGAAATGTCCTCGTCGCACAGTGAATCCGTCCATGCCGATACGCAGACGGCACGGCTCCAGCAACAAGGGACGCAAGCGTACCCGTCGTGTTAATCGGCCGATGTTCCCGCTCACGCACGATCGCGCGCGCGATACGCCGCGAATAGCGCTCTTCTCCATATTGAAAAATAATGTCGGCCAGCTCTTCCTCCGCACAGCGATTCACAAAGTCCGCCGCCGCCATCTCGGATGTTTGATCCATGCGCATATCGAGCGGTCCGTCTTGCGTGAAGCTGAACCCTCGGGCAGGATCATCCAGCTGAGGCGATGACACCCCAAGATCGAAGAGTACGCCCGACACGTTCGGCACCCCGATTTCCTCAAGATGGTGTTTCACGCACTCAAAATTTCCCCTTCTCAACACCACTCGCTCGCCAAATCTCTTCAGCCGCTCTTGTGAAGATGCGATCGCCCGAGAATCTTGATCCAGCCCAATCAGCTTCATAGACAGACCAGAACTATCCAAAATTGCCTCGGCATGTCCACCATATCCCACCGTGCAATCCAAGACCACCTCGGATTTGCCATGCATAAGCCATTGCAATATTTCTCTATTTAATACTTGCCTGTGACATGTCTCCATCTTATCTCTAATACCCACTTCTATCCACTTCTACCCACGACGATGGGAGTATACTCTCGTAAATCTTGTTGTCAATGGTAATTTCTTGGAGAATTTCTTTTATTCAACGGGTGGTTATGGATGGTTTTCCCTTCGCCCAATTATTCAGCTTTCATTGACTTCTGCAGGCTTGGGCAAGAGAATGACGGCATGCACACACTACACCCACTCACATCGCGAGTTCTCTTGATCGCACTAGCCCTATGCTCTCTCTCTGGGCTTGGCGTGATACCGAGGACAGCGCAGGCAAAAGAATTCAACCCGGACAATCCACTGAATGCACCGGCATCAATCTATTGGTGTCCCGGGAAGACTCAGGATCAGCAACTCTCGACGAAGAAACGGGCCGGCTGCGAACCGCTGTACGACCAGCAAGCGAGTGAATCGTTTCGAGAGAACGCCAGGAAACAGGGCTATGACGTTCCGGATCGTGACCCGATCAAGATTGTGGATTTACAGACTGACGCGTCAAAGTTCTCGGAGCGCTATCGGAACTTCCTGTCCTGCTGCGTCACCTCTGACGACGCACCGGAAGCGATCGTCGATCTGATCGACGAAGCCAATCACATCTTACAGTCCGTCCAGCAAAAGGGTGTCTTCAATTCGACCGGTTTTGGGGTCGGGTCAGGAAACGGGGGACTCGGTGGAGGAGCCGGTGTCGCGCCGAAGCTCGGAACCTTTGCCCGCCAATACACACTCAGCGAGATTGTCGGCACAGTAGCTCGCGCGAGAAATGAGTTATTTTCGCTCAGGACCCGTCTGGATAAATTGAAGGACGCGCACCAAGAGCTTGAGAGTGCGGACTACGAGCGAAGCGGCCGGGTGAAACAACAGCTGCATGACGAAGAAGAGGCGATCAGAAAAGAGTTCTCCTCCAAAAAGCCTCCGTCAGCCGCACCCACAGGCATGGAAATTCAAGACACCACGTTGCGCTCCCGCATCGGTGGAGACATCGAAGACACGAAATTGAATGCCAACTTTGGCGCAGATATCGGCGCCTCCGTGTCCCCTTACAGCAATGTCGGAGAATCGCTTCGTCCTCGCCGAGGAGATGACATTCACGACAGCCAATTGTCCCATCGGCCCGGAACAGATCTTCAAGACACCACCATGCCCAGCAGTACCGGTTTCGAAATCGACAACGCGCAAAACCATGAGGGCGCTTCGGCCATTCAACGCCGGGGAGTCGGTCCCTCCATCGGAGATTCAGACTTCAACACGAAGCGCCGCTAGCCCGCATTATTCATAACAGTTCGTCGCGAAATTGCCAAGCCGCGTCGTGAGACCGGCGCGCGGAGCCCTGAGGACCTGAGGCGTACTCGTGCAGTACGTCGACTGTCCGAGGGGCGAGCCCGCCGGCCACAGGCTTGTCGGAACAGCGGATCGGCGATTGTAGCGGAAGTGTTCATGAATCATGCGGGCTAGGATCATCCCTTCAACACCGTCGATATCGGCTCCCATATTTCACCCGAATTGGCACTACGATACAAACCACTGCCGTTGGTGCCAACATAGAACAGGTTCGGATCTGTCTCGCTCTGCGCGATCGATCGGACATTGGTCGTCGCAAGTCCGTTATTCAGAGTCTTCCATGTCATCCCGCCGTCATCACTGCAATGCACGCCATCGCGTCCGACGAGATAAATCACGTTCCTCCTCGCGCGATCCAACACCATCCCGATGATCATTTGGTCGGACAGTGATGCCCCGATCCGCTGCCATGCCTGGCCGCCGTCGAGGGTCTTATAGAGCCCGCTCAGTGTCGCGGCATACACCGTGTTCGGCTCGAAGGGATCGACCAGGATCGACGTCACATTCAGCGCACGCGACGTTTTCAGCATCCCCGCCGGCACCAATCCGTTATTCACTTTCTCCCAATGACCGGCTTGATCGACCGACTTGTACACGCCGCCGCTCGTGCCTGCATACAGCGTCTGCCTCCTCGTTGGATCCATGCCGAGCGTCACGACCATGAGTACTTCCTTCATACCGTCCATGCGCTTGGACCAATTCTCGCCGCCGTTCTTCGTCTCGAACACGCCCATCGTCGTCGCAAGATAAATGTGCTGATTGTCGGCCGGATCGAAGAGGAACTGATTGACGACCGAGGTAATCGTCGTATCATCCAGTCCCGTGCGCATTGGGATCCAGCGCTGCCCGCCGTCGTGACTCTTAAAGACCGCGTCGCCTTTTGTCCCGGCATAGACCGTCGCCGGATAGACCGGATCGACCGCCATTGAAATAACACGCGAATGGCTCATGCCGCGTGACAGATTCGTCCAGGTCCGACCGCCGTCCCGCGTCTTATAAATGTAGTCGTTCGTGGCAACGTAGATGATGTCGGGGTTCTTGGGATGGAGCTGAATGACAACGATCGGGTCGCTACGACTGCAGCCAAGCAGAGTCGTACCAAGGAACAGAAGCAGAAGGCCGACGAGTTGGGTCATGAGCCTGACGACCTCGCGATCAAGAGCAGAGGAACGATCCCCGCTGCCTCGCCCCCATCACGCCACCCTGTCACCTGTAATTCGTAAACTGCAAATCGACCCCGAAGTCTTTTCCCTTCAAGAACGCAATCGCCGACTGCAGCTCGTCCTTACTCTTACTGAGCACCCGCACCTGCTCACCCTGAATTTGCGCCTGAGCTTTCAACTTCGAATCCTTGATCGCCTTCGTAATCTCCTTGGCCTTGTCCGACGCGAGCCCGCTCTGAATCTTGGCGATCTGCCGCACCGTACCGCTCAACGCCGGCTCAATGGCGCCTTGCGTGAACGCCTTCAGTGACACCCCCCGCTTCACGCACTTGAGCTTGATGATCTCCTGCACCGCGTTCAGCTTATACTCATCGTCCGACACCACCACGAGTTCTTTTTCTTTCTCCTTCAAGGTGATCTCCGTCTTGGAGTCCTTGAAGTCGAACCGCTGCTTGATCTCCTTCGTCGCCTGATCCAGCGCGTTCTTCAATTCCTGCATATTCACTTCCGACACCACATCGAACGAAAACTGATCAGCCACGGTTCCCTCCTCGTTATTCGTCAAACGTCATCCGTCAAACGTGAAGACACCCCCACATACCGACAAGACTCGCAGGATGGTCAAAAAGGCCGTCCAGCAAGGCCGCAACGAGCGAAGAGGCGAAGCATACTCTGAGTCGTATGTTGAGCCTCTGAGCGATGTGAGAACGCCGCTGGCGGTCTTTTTCAACATCCTGCTAACAACACCCGGTCCCGTGCGGGAGCTTAAACCTCTTCTCATCATCACAGCAAATCGCCGTCTGGGTTCGGCCCGCCGATCCTCCACCCGCCATCACGACCACTTCACTCGACGTAAACGGCCGCTTCAAAATCACATAGCCATACCACTGCCGCATCCCATCGCTCAAGACGATCAAGCCCAGCACTGCCACCACCGCCACCAGCACCGCGTCGAGATACAACGCAAAGGCCTGCCCTGTTGCCGCCGTGCCCGCCTTCTTCAAAAACATCCAGAACATCTCATACGAGCCGGTCAGCGTAATCACACCCACAAACAGCATCGGCACTGCCGTCACCCACAGATAGGGCGACTTCCACATCTTGATCAGCACCGTCGTCCCGATGCAGAGCGCCAATGTCCCGAGCAGCTGATTCGCCGCGCCAAACATCGGCCAGATCGTCGAGATATTCCCTGTCCCGATCAAATAACTCCAAGCCCCCACCACCAACCCGCTGCTGAGCAATACGCCAGGCAACCAGTTGATCCGACGAAACGGCGCATAGACACGCCCTGCCATTTCCTGAATGAGATAGCGCGCCACGCGCGTGCCCGTATCGATCGTCGTCAGAATAAAGAGCGCCTCGAAAACCAGCGCGAACTGATACCAATAGGCCATCAACCCCGACATACCGGGCAGCGCCGCGAAGATCGAGGCCATGCCGACCGCCAGGGACACGGCACCGCCGGGGCGTCCAGCGACATCGACCTCAACCATCTGTGACAGTTCCGCGATGCGAGACGGGGCAAAGCCCATGGCCGCCAACGCCTCAGCACTTAACGTCGTATTGATGGCCAAATAGTCACCGGGAATCAACACCGAGGCTGCGATCAGCGCCATCACCCCGACAAAACTTTCCAATAGCATCGCCGCATAACCCACCACCGCCTGCGACTCTTGCTCGATCATCTTCGGCGTCGTGCCGGACGACACCAGCGAATGGAATCCCGATACAGCCCCGCAGGCGATCGTGATGAAGAGAAACGGAAAGAGCGTGCCCGGAATAATCGGTCCTCCGCCGGATGCGAAGGCCGTCACCCGCGGCATTTCAATCGTCGGCGCCATGAGGATCACCCCAAAGCCGAGCAAAAACACCACGCCGAGTTTCATAAAGGTGGAGAGATACCCGCGCGGCACCAGCAACATCCAACCCGGCAGCACCGAGGCGAGAAATCCGTAGCCGGCCAACAACCACACTAAGGCCGGCCGGTCGAACTCAAACAGCCAGGCATACGACGACTGCGCGACGACTCGGCCAAAGAGCACTGCCGCAATCAGCAGGACGACGCCTAGAATCGACACTTCCGCCACCGCGCCTGGACGAAACTTCTGGAGATAAAAGCCCATGATGAGGCCGATAGGAATCGTCATCGCAATCGTGAACGTCCCCCAGGCGTTCTCATAGAGCGCGTTCACCACCGCGAAGCCAAGCCCCGCGAGTGCCACCACCACAATAAACAGGACCGCGACAGCCGTGGCCGTCCCTGTGACCGATCCGAGTTCATCATGCGCAATTTCAGGCAGCGAGCGCCCATTGCGCCGCATCGAGGCGACGAGGATGATGAAGTCCTGCACCGCCCCAGCCAACACCGCGCCGATCACCAGCCAGAGAAACCCAGGCACGAAGCCAAACTGTGCCGCCAACACCGGACCCAGCAACGGACCGGCTCCGGCAATCGCCGCGAAGTGATGGCCGAAGAGCACGACCTTGTTGGTGGGATGGAAATTGACCCCGTCGTTCAACCGCACCGCCGGCGTCACGCGCTGATTGTTTAGCTCGACCACCTGCCTGGCGATCCAGCGGCCGTAAAACCGATAGGCCAAGGTGTAGATACACCCCGCCGCCACGACCAACCAGAGCCCGTTCACTTTTTCATGAGGGTTGACGACACCGGCAATGAACGCGAGGGCTACGGCGGCAAGAAGGGCGAGAAAAATCCAGAAGACGTGCTTGAGCACCGACATGCGGCGCATCCTAACATAGTCCGCCGATAAGACACCCCGCCCATCTTGTTCCTTGCCTCTTGTCCCTTATCCCTTGCCTCTCACGACTGTCACCTGAGTCGTCCTTTGGCATGCCATGTGACGACAGAGCCGACACCTGGCATCCGGCATACCACGGCCGCTTACAACCAATAGGTTGCTTGTAAATCACCCCTGGCCTCGTTATCCTTGGGAATCATGGTTACCGCGAAGCCACCCCTCATCACGTCATCGCCCGACGTACTCGGCGGGACGCCCGTCTTTGCAGGAACCCGTGTCCCAGTTCAAACTCTGATTGAGTATTTGGAAGGCGGCGAAACGATCGACGACTTTCTGCAAGGGTTTCCGACGGTCACGCGTGAGCAAGTGATTGCCTTCCTCGAAGAAGCCAAAACTCGCATGCTCGCCAAGGCTTCGTGAGAATCCTCCTCGACGAGTGCATTGACCGTCGATTGGCCAAGGAAATCGAGAGGCACGAAGTTGTAACCGTTGACCGCAATCTTGCTTTTCAGCAGAACATCCCAAATTTCACCATTGCCGTTATCGTCCTTCAGGCTCCGACCAACCGCCTGAAGGCCTTCGGCGCTCCCATCAAAACTGCCCTGACTGCTGTCGACTGCCCCCAGGGTGAAATCAGCCGTGTCAGTCCTAGTAAGACGTTCAAAGCGTCTGCTACGCGGAAACATTGCCAGAGCCATACATCATTAGTAACGTTTTCTCAAAAGCCGTAACTGCTGAGATCTAAAAGCTATTTTTGGTGCGCAATCCGTCGATTAATTCAGTACAATAGCACTGGGCGTCGTTCGTCTTCACAAAGTTCCTGGCGTGGTACGCGCCGTTCTTCAATGCCTATTCGTTCGTCATGGCACGGGAACAAGAGTATGAAGCCGACCGCAATGCAGCGCGCCTCGTTGGCCCGCACTGTATGAAGGACGCCCTCGCCTGCCTCTCTGTCGTTGGACGAATGTTACAGGAGTCGTTCTGGCCGTCGCTCGACCGGCGAAACAAAAAGACCGCCACACCACCCGAGTCCTATTTGCATGATTTGGCCGGCTCAATTCAGATGCCGGCGCACCGGGAACGGGCCCAGGCCTTTTTCAGCGAAGCGACGCACGAACAGACCGGCTATGCCGATACACACCCCTCGCTGGCAGATCGATTAGCAGCTCTGGCGCGGCTCCCCGAGAACAAAGCGTCCGACTCCACCTCTTCCACCATTCCTCAATTGCTTGGCACAGAACAGGATCACGCAGCCCGATACTTCCTAGGCAAGACGTGCGATGCGTTATGTGAACAGCTCAACCGCGAATGGGCCGAGCAGGTCAAGGAAACCTGGAAGCAGAAATACGACGAGAGCCAGGCCTCTCAGGCTCGTGTGGTTGCGCTGTGGGAAAAATCGCTTGCTGAGTCATTGACGGAAGACGAACTGTGGGAATATGCGACGAAAACTGAAGTGCTCGATGGAGGCGACGCCGCGATCCCGCTGTTTCGCCAATTGGTGGACCGATCACCCGACCATGTCAGCGCCAATTTCGCGCTCGGCCGACTGCTTCTGGCGCAAAGCGATCGGACGGGGTTGGAGCGGCTCGAACGGGCCGTCGCGAAGGATCAGGAGTCGTTTCTCTCGGCTGCGGCGTTGGCAGAAGAGTTTCTGGTCCGCACCGGGCAGCAGGAAGACGCCGCAGGCTATCGCGAACGGGCCATGGAACGGCGCGAGCTGCTCGCCCGGGCAGAAGAGGAACGGCAACAAATCACACCGGATGACCTGTTCCTCCCGCACGACCTGTCACGTGAGGCAGCCCAGGCTCTCGCGAACGAGCTTTCCGCCCTCGAAGAAATCGGAGAGGCCTATCTCGTGCGAAAACAGGTGCGGGTGATGCCGGAAGTCCCGGCCTACATGCTCATCGTCATCCCCACGTATCGTTGGTATGAGTGGCGCGAGGAGGAGAAAAACGAGGTCCTGGCTGCGAAACTCTCAGAAGAGATGCCGCTCCCGAGCAACACCTATACTCTCGTGCTCGGGTCACTGATCAAGCGCCAGTGGAAAAAGAAGGCCTTGAAACGCATCCCGCCCCTGCCATTGCACTCTCGCTCAGGCGGCAAGGCTGCAGCAGCAGAGGTCTTGTCAATAGGTGTGTAAATGAGGTTCAGGCGGCGGTCCTCTCGGACTGATCGTTTCTGTCGCGGTTCACACTTCCTGACCGTCTCATTTTCCCATCCTTGAACGGCACACCGGCGGCGAC
>VGXE01000024.1 GCA_016873455.1 Nitrospira sp.
GCCAGACGCCGGACCAGGTGTACTATGACCATCTGACGACACGGCAGACCGCCGCGTAGTCAGCTATCCGCCAGGCGCCACTTAAGAATGGGCCGATACTGTCCAACCAACCGGAGCCACCTCTCTGGAAGCGGTCATTGCGCGTGCCGAGCAGCAGGTCGGGCCACAGGAGGATCAAATCGCTGTGGAAACGGTGGGGCACATTCTGCGCGATCTTGCCAGAGTCGACGAAGAATTTCTGAAAGAAGTGCATGATCGGGTTCCAATGATGACGGAGCAACTCCGCCAGTTGCGCCAGCAAGGCACGAGGGATTTCGTCACCTCGTCTCAGTTGGCGCCGATCGCAACCCATGTTGCCTCGCTGAAAGAGGCGGCCGAGACGATTCATGCAGTGACCATCACGAGTTTTCTGCAGGGCGTGCAGTCATTTCTCAGTGCGGCGGCCTACCGAAAAGACGAGACATTGCCGCAGCGGTTGCAGGCCGTAGAAGTACGTCTTCAATCGTTGACCCCCATGGCGGAACAGTGGGTGACGCTCGGCCGCCTTGAGATCGCCTCCATCGAAGACATCCTTCCTCGCTGAAGCGAGTCCACTCAATATTCGTTCATCTCACCCGGCCACGCCGATGGTCTGTGTATTGTCATGGGGGCTGATCGGTAATGGGAATTGGATCTGGCAGGCGATCCCGTTATAATGCCGATCTTTAACAAATGGTCGGAGGCCACACGTGCCCAAGCTCATTACTGCACATCACCCTGGACAAGTCGACAAACAGGCGCGTGAGTATGTGAGGACCTTTATCCTCTTTCCGTCCGGCATTGTGGGATTGTTTTGTTTAGTCAGTGGAATCGGTGGATTGGGCTACCAATGGATGGCAACCGACACGTATTCCTGGACCACCTTTGCCTCAAGCTCGATGCTGATTGTGGTCGGAGTAGTCCTCGGTATTGCCCAAACGTCGTACCACCGGTTCATATTTGCAAAATTTCCCGATGTTTGGGCGGCTCGGATGAGTGCTCGAATGAAGCAGCGCGCGGGGGTGAACAGAGCACGGATGAAGAAGGAGACGCCGGCCCCGTCGATCGAGCATCCGGGACGCCAACTGATTCCGGTGGCCTATCTGGCCGGTGTCGCGCTCTTGGTGGGGAGCGGGGTGGCGGCAATCGTGTATGGAGAGGTCCATCCGTTCCCGGCGATATTGATGCCGTGGGCGGGATTCTATTGGGCGAAACTGTTTCTCTGGCGGCGTGTGATCATGCCGGAGAAACCGTAACTACGCTTTTCTTGTACGGGGTCTGCTGGCCTTCGTCGTCGGTCGCCTGATTGATTGTTCCAGCTGCGCCACTCGCTCCACCAAGTCTCGAACCTGCTGATTGATCTCCGGGAGATGATGAATGACGCCCTGAACTTTCAGCGCCCGTTCGCGCGGCAGGGCCGGAGCTCCGCCGACGATCTGATTCGACTCCACGCTGCGGTTGACTCCCGCCTTAGCGGCGATCATGACTTGATCGCCGATCGTGATATGGTCCGAGAGGCCGGCTTGTCCGCCGATGATCACATGGTGGCCGATGGTCGTGCTGCCAGCGATCCCCACCTGGGCAACCAGGATGCAATGTTCGCCCACCGTGACGTTATGCGCGACCTGAACTAAGTTATCGACCTTGGTGCCTTGTTTGATCCGGGTGGCGCCGAGGGTGCCACGATCGACGGTCACATTCGCACCCAGTTCCACATCGTCTTCAATGATCACGTTGCCAAGTTGTGGAATTTTTTGGTGGCGTCCCTGGTGCTGGACATAGCCGAATCCATCGGCTCCGATGACGGTGCCGCTGTGCACAATCACCCGAGCTCCCAGCGAGCAGCCTTCCCGGACCACCACGTTTGGATAGAGCACACAATCGTCCCCGATTTTAGAGTCTGACCCCACGAAGACGCCAGGATAGAGTGTGACGCGGGCGCCGATCGTGACGCGATCGCCGAGGGTGACGAACGGCCAGATTGACGGATCGGCTCCGATGGTCACACCGGTGCCTTGTGTCATTCCCTCGGCGACGCCGCGAGGCGGAGTGGGACGCACGTACAACCGTTGTGCCACCATGGCAAACGCCATCAACGGATGTCCCACGACAAGTTGCGGAATCGTCAGTTCCGGCACATGACGATGAATCAGTACGGCGGCCGCTTGGAATCCGTCCGGCAGCTTCAGCGCTTTGTCGTTGGCGATGAACGACAAGGCCTGGGGGGTTGCATCCGATAAACTTGCCAGCTGGGAAATGGGGGTCGCTTCGTCACCATGGATCGTTCCGCCGACAATCTGGTGGATTTGACTCAGGGTAATGGGGGTTGGCAGCTTCGGCAAGGCCATGGCGTCGTTACCTCTTCTTGCTCTTGGCAGCCTTGGCGGCTGGTTTCTTGGTTGCCGGCGATGCGGCTTTGGCCTTCACCTTTGGTTTAGCGGCGGCTTTGGCCGAAGGTTTGGCTGCGACCTTCGCAGACGATTTGGCCGCAGGTTTAGTCGCGGATGTGGTTGCGGCTTTAGCCGGGGCCTTCGGCGCGGCGTTGGGGGAAACCAGCCGCTCTTGCACGTAGGCCGCGACTGATCCAACGGTGCTCAACCCCACGAGGTCCTGATCGGGAATCTGAATCTTGAAACGGTCTTCGATTTCAAAGAGCAACTCGATGACGGCCACCGAATCGAGCCCGAGATCGTCCCGGAGATGATGCGATTCCGTGATGGACGCCGCATCACGCTTCAGGTAGGTGGCCAGAGATTGAATGATTTGCTGCGTAACCGCGAGGTCGGCCATTATGGATGCTCCTTGGTGGACGCGAACATCCCGTCAGCGCGCTGCGGGATATTCAGGACGATTAAAAAATGTATGAGGATGTCTGTGGGATTGCCGTGTTCTGTCATCATGGTACGTCACAGGGGCGCTCCATGGGATATCCATGGACGAAGGCCCTTCATGCCGCGAATTTCTTCAGCACCACCGTTGCGTTGTTGCTGCCGAATCCGAATGAATTCACAAGAGCCACGCGGATCTTGCGCTCCTGAGTCTGCCGGCTGATGCCGTCCAAACGGCAATCAGGATCGGGGTCGTCATAGTTCAAGGTGGGATGGATCTGCCCGGTGTGAATGGCCAAGGACGACGCGATGGCACCCAGGGCTCCGGCCGCGCCGAGCGTATGGCCGACCAGCGACTTGGTCGCGCTGACCGCGACAGCATTCGCACGGGTCTTAAATAGCCGCTTGATCGCTCTGACCTCTACCTGATCGCCGATGGGCGTCGATGTCGCATGGGCATTCACGTAGTCCACGTTCGCCGGTGTCAGGCCGGCTGAGTTCAGCGCAATTTTCATGGTGGTCGCGATTTCCTCGCCGTCTTCTTTGGGAATGACCATATGATAGGCTTCACTCGTCGCGCCATATCCGGCGAGTTCCGCATACACACGCGCTTTCCGTTTTTTGGCGTGGGCTAAGGATTCCACGATTAACGCGCCGGCTCCTTCACCCATGACGAAGCCGTCGCGATGCCGATCGAAGGGGCGTGACGCGCGTTGCGGTGTGTCGTTGTACTCGGTTGACAGTGCGCGCAAGGAGCAAAAGCCCGCAAATACGAGTGGTGTGATGCTGGCATCGGCTCCCGCGACAATGACCACGTCAGCTTGGCCCGTTCGGATGCAATACAGAGCCTGTCCCAATGCATGGGCGCTGGATGAACAGGCCGTCGAAATCGTGAGATTCGGGCCTTTGGCGCCATAGGCCATGGCCACGATGCCGGATGCGGAATTGAGCGTGATCGTAGGAATAAAATTGGGATGCACGCGGTTTGGTTTTTGTGTTTTGAAGAGCTGGGTGATCTCTCGCTCTCCCATGACCATGCCGCCCATGCCGGCTCCGACCATCACGCCGACCCGGTGCGGCGACTCCTTGGCCATCACGATGCCGGCGTCGGCAAGGGCCTCCTTTGCTGCCACCAGCGCGAATTGGGCATAGCGGTCCACGCGATTGCTCTGGCTGGCTGGCAGATATTGTTCTGGTGAAAAGTTATGGACTTGTCCAGCAACTTTCGAACGGTAGGCAGCCATGAAAAACGGTTCGAACGATTTAATGGGGGTTATCCCGGAACGGCCGGCAAGCGCGGTTTTCCAGAACTCGCTCACACCGATCCCGATGGAGGAGACGACGCCCAGACCGGTAATCACCACTCGCGAGCTCATAATACGGTTCTCCTTTACAGCGGCAAGCCGCTCCTTTCTTACCGGAAGCGCGGAAAGCAGTCAACTAGGGAGGGCCGTTTAGTGACGTACTTTGAGTAATAAATACAGTCCGAAACTGGCGAACAGGATGTTGGCCATCCACCCGGCCAGCATCGGTGCCAGCGCGCCCCCCCGTCCCAGTGCGATCGAGACGGAATGCGTCGTCCAGTAGCAAAATCCCACGATGAATGCTTGGCCGATTCCTGCGGCCATGCCACTCCCGCGGACTCCGCTTCGCCGCAATGCCAGCGCGATGCCGACCAGCACCATGATCACGGTCACCAGTGGAAACGCGAGTCGGGCATAATAGTCCGTGAGCAACCTCGAGAACGGCATGCCTTCAGGCTGGAGCCGGCCGACGTAGTTGCGGATCTCCCCGAAGGTCATGGTTTCGGAGTTGCCGGTCAGCGATGAGGAAAAATCATCCGGGATCAATGGAATGGCTGCCGGTTGCTCAGCGAAGGTGCCCAGCTCGGTGACATGGTCTGGCTGAAAGAGCCGGCGGTTGCCGTTCAAGAGCGTCCAGTGGCCAGCGCTGTACTGCGCCATCTCGGCTTCAACAAGCTGGTCGAGCTGAAAGGCTTGGTTGAAGTGGAAGATCCGGATGCCATGGATCGTCGCGCCTCCGGTGTCGATGCCGTGAATTTGCATCAGCGTATCGGTGCCGATACGGGCCCATGGCTGGGTGGGTGTGATGGTTAACGGGACCGGCTTTTTCTCGATATGGACGAGGCGAACCTCTTCGGCTTTTTCTGAAGCGATCGGGATGATTGAGGAGCTGAAGGCCAGCAGAATGACGGACATGAATGATGCAAATAGGAGGAAGGGAGACGTCATCCAAAGAAGGCTGACCCCGCAGCTGCGCAAGGCGGTGATCTCGTTGTTCCTGGCGAGCAAGCCCAGCGTAAGCAGCGTGGCGACCAGAACGGCGAACGGCACGACTTGAAAGGCAATGGCGGGAATTTTGAGCGCGAAATAGATCAGAATCGGGCCTGCCCCCGTATCGTATCGCAGAAACCGCCGGATCTTTTCAAAAAAGTCGATCACCACATAAATGGTCATGAGCCCGGCAAAGCACATCGAAAAGATCTTGGCGTATTCGCGCAGGATATATCGGAAGAGTATGGTCATGGCGTCTACTGGCGGCTCATCTTGAGATACAACGCAATGGTGACGACAATGAAGATGATGTTCGGCATCCAGGCTCCTGCAAACGGTCCGATCCATGCCGTGGTGACCAGAAAATCGCAGGCCACATTGAGCAAGTAGAAGATCACGATGATCAGTACACCGACGGCAAACCCGCCTACACGTCCGGATCGCTTCGATACGATACCCACCGGCACTCCCAATAGGCAAAACACCAGCGACGCGGTGGGAAAGGCCAGATCTTTGTAATATTCCATGAGCCGGCGCAGCCCGGTCGTGTCCTTGCCGTCGGATTTCTGGATCATCGTCATGATTTGCTCGTAGGTCGGTCGTTCTTCCGTCGCGGCATAACTGCTCAGGCTCAGACTGACCTTAATGTCATAACTGGAGAAAGAGACGAGTCGGTATTGGTCGGCCTGATCCGGCCTGGTATGAATGACCCCGTTGACCAGCCTCAGGGCCACCTGGTTATTCACGCGGTCCATGAACACCCGATACTCTTCCGCCACGATGATACGAGGTTCCTTCGGGGTCCGTTCGTCGGATACGAAAATGCCCTTCGCGGGCTGTCCGTCGACGGACTCCGGCACGTAGATGACCATGTGGGGAATCGGTTCATTGAATGTGCCCCGCTCCAGCGCAAGCACAAGCTGATCTTTGAGAAGATTCAACGCCACTTTCTTGAGGTTCAGCGAGCTCCATGGTTGCCCCCATTGGGACAACACAAGCGTGAGCCCAAAGACCGCGAGGGAAAAGAGAAAAACTGGTTGCGACAAGCGGAACAGACTCAGTCCCGCAGCGCGCATGGCCACGAGTTCCTTGTCATATGACAAACGTCCAAACGCGGTGATCGAGGCGATAAGGCCGGCGATCGGCAGGGTCAGTACCAGGCCGGATGGGAGCAGCATGGCGATGACTTTCAAGACTGACCAGAGGCCGACTCCTTTTGAGACCAATAGTTCGACCAGGCGCAACAGTTCACGGGTCAGCATGACGAAACACAGCGCACCAAGGCTGAGGCCAAACGGCGAGAGCAGTTCCGTAAAAATATATCGATCGAGCAGGGTTCGTAGGATCACGGGATTCTTGTAGGTGGAAGTGTCGAGGACCTCACTATAGGGAAGTCTCGTGCCCTTGTAAACATTGGGGAGGAAAGCGGTTGGCGAAAGATTCGCTTGACAGACGAAGAGCGCTATGTTACATGCAGCGCGAAATTTGATAATCACGATGGGTTCCGTGAGTGATGCAACTCTTCTTCAGGTGCCCGTCGGTCACACCCGCCAGATTCGTGTCTTACCGTTCGGTTCTTATTTCAACGCACGGCTTAATGACAGCGCAGTGTAACTGTGCGTAGTCATTGAGGAAAGGAGGGGCTTGTGAAGACAAAAGGGACGGTCAAGTGGTTCAATGATCGGAAGGGGTTCGGGTTTATCCGTCTTGATAGTGGAGAAGACGTGTTTGTGCATTATTCAGCACTGCAGGGGGATGGGTTTAAGAGCCTTAAGGAAGGTGAGAACGTCGAGTTCGACATCGTCCAAGGCGCCAAGGGGCCTCAAGCCGCCAATGTGCTGAAGGCGGCCGTGGCGGCCTCCTGAGTATCCCCCGAGTCACTAACGCCTGCACGGGCCTTTCCCTCATGGGAGGGGCCGTGCAGCGCATCTTCGCGTGATCGTTCAATTCAGGCATTTCCTCGACAAAATTCCTGAAGATTGTTAGCGTCACCGTAACTCTCAGAGGAGGAAGTTACGGTGACGTCTGACCGCACCAGGGTTCTGCAACAGGCACAATTAATGGCTGCACGGGGGCAGTATAGTGAGGCCATTTCAGAATGGAAAAAACTGGCCTTAGACGCACCTCACGACGGCAGCATTCACAATTCCATCGGTGATTTGTATCTGAAACAGAATGTGGTCTCGGAAGCGACCGCCGCCTTTCTGCAAGCCGCGAAAGCCTTTCACGCCGAAGGCGCGACGCTCAAGGCCATTGCCGCGTATAAGAAGGTGCTCAAATGCGACCCGACTCGTTTTGAAGTCTATCGGCAGTTGGGAGACTTAAATGCGGAACGCGGTCTGGTGAGCAGCGCGGTTCAAGATTATCTGATACTGGCAAAGCACTACCTTAAAGCGCGCAAGACGAAAGAGGCGCTCGCAATCTACAAGATCATCGTCGTCCACGATCCATCCAATCTCAATGCCCAGCAACGCATCGCTGAGCTGTGCGTTCAAGAAAATCTTCAGGATGACGCGACGAAGGTCTATCTGCAGCTTGGCCGTGAGCGTTCGGCGCAGGGTCGCTATGAAGAGGCGAAAGAGGCCTATTTGTCGGTGCTTCGAATCGACCCCAAGAACAGCGAAGCCATGCAGTTTGTCGAGAGTATCAGAAAGGGAGGGACCGTTCCGGTCCAGCCTCTGAAACCGGGAGGCGCACCTGTTGCCGCAAACCTGTCGGCCGAGCTTTCCGGTCCGCTGGCGGAGGCGACCCGGCGGATTGCCGAAGGACAGTATGCCGGAGCAGAAGCGATTCTCAATCAAATGCTGTCGCGCGAGCCGGGGAATCCACAGGTCTGCCAGCTGCTTGCGAAACTGCACCTGCAACAAGGCGATCTTCAGGTCGCCCTAGGCGAATATCGGTTTCTCGCGGGGGCCGCGCTTCGTGCACAGGATTTCACCTTGGCCGAATCGTTGATTGTGGAATTTCTTACTGCGCAACCCAATTCTGCCCCGTTGCTTGAACTGTATGGGCAGCTGTTCGAGGAGAAGCAGGAGCCTGCGGCAGCCGCGGAACAGTACGCCAAGGCGGCGGAGTTTTTACTGGCCCATCCTGAGCCAGGGATGGAAGGTTTACACGACGAGCTGTTCGAAAAGGTTCAATCGCTTTCCCCGGATACCGAACTCGTGGCCCGTCTTGCCGCGAAAATAAAAGGAACACCCATTGTTGAGGTTGGCCACTCCTCCGAATCTGATGGACAGCCGATGGTTTCCGAGTCTCAGGCGAGGGAGTCGCAAGGGGCTTGTCCTGCTGCCGACACATTTTCGATCGTGGGAGCTGAGCCTGATGAGTTCAGGGTGCCGGTATCGTCACCCCCATCCGGCCAATCCCAGGGTACAATCTGGGAAGATGCTGAGTCTGATACGATCACGAGTTCCGAGAAACCAATGGGTGGAAGCGTGGTCCCGTCGGCTGCATCTCAGGTCGAATCCGATGCCAGGGAGTTCCGTGTCACAGAGACACCACAGCAGGAAACTCCTCAGGTGATTGACGATTCGACTGCGGGGATCTCCAAGCCGGAATTGGGAGCGCTGCAAGAAGCAGTGACCTCACCGCCTGATCTTGAGGCGCACTTTACGTTGGGTGTTGCGTATAAGAACATGGGACTTTTTCAGGAAGCGAGGGAGGAATTCGATTGCTCGCGGAAGGGAGATCCCTACTATCTTGATTCATCCCTCATGACGGCGCTGTGCCATAAAGCAGAGGGCTGTTTGGTTCAAGCCCTGTCAGAGCTTGAGCTTGTTTCAATCGATCCTCGTTGCCACGGTACAAAGGGCCAGGCTATTCGTTACGAACTCGGCTTGTTGTATGAAGCCGAGGCGCAATGGGGAAAGGCCGTCGCAACATTCCAAACCATTCCGTCCTTCCACGACGTGCCGCAGCGACTGGCGGCGCTCAAGGTCCATCGATCATTGGACGGCGTGGGCCTACGCCTGGCTAGCTGAATTATCCCACCCGATTCGGAGCCGGTTTTCCGGACAACACCGCCGCGATATTCGTCAGGCAGATCATGCCCATGCGTATGCGTGTCTCCAAGGTTGCGGAACCGAGGTGCGGAAGCAGAACGACGTTCGCGCGCCGTGTCAATGTCGCATGAATGGCCGGTTCATGTTCGTACACGTCTAAGCCTGCTCCGGCGATCAGACCGGTTTCCAGGGCCGTGACGAGAGCGGTCTCGTCAATGACCGCCCCTCGAGAGGTGTTGATCAGGCAGGCCGTCGGTTTCATACTCTGCAACTCGTGCGCGCCGATCAGATGACGGGTGGTATCGGTAAGCGGGACATGGAGAGAGAGGAAGTCGGATTGCGTCAGGACCTCGTCGAGCGAGCATCGCGTCCATGAAAGGCCGGCAGGGACGGCGACGGGCCGGCGGCTGGTATAGAGGACGGGCATGCGAAATCCTGCCGCCCGCAGGGCAACGGCCTGACCGATTCGTCCCATGCCAATGATACCGAGTGTTTTGCCTGTGAGATCGCCTCCCAGCATTTGTGTGGGGGCCCAGCCGGGCCACTGGCCTGTTCTCAGCCACCGGTCTCCTTCCACCACCCGTCGGGTGACCGCAAGCAGTAACGCCCACGTCAGATCCGCTGTGGCATCGGTGAGGACATCGGGCGTGTTGCTCACGACGATCCCTCTTTGGCCGGCAGCGACCACATCGATGTTGTTGTAGCCCACTGCGTAGTTGGCGATGATCTTGAGACGCGAGGCGCAGGCCAGCACGGTATGGTCTACATGTTCGGCAAGGGTCGAAATCACGGCGTCCGCCTGGGCGAATCCCTGCGCTAATTCTTCCCGGGAAGGAGGATGATCCAGCGGTTCGTGAACAAGCGCAAATCGTGCCCGGATCGCGGTCATGACCGGATCCGGGAGGACTCGGGTGCAATAGAGTGTGAAGTGCGCCATGCGAACGATCGTTCCTGTGCGCCACATTGTAAGGAAGGGGCCGTCCGGCTACAACACCAGACAAGAGCCTCATGCGATGGTCCCGTTCTGTTTCCGGAAACTTGACAGCCGCGGCCTGCGTCAGTAAGATGCGCCTACCTTTAACGCCCATCCAGTGAGGTGGGCAAGGAGTCGATTATGTGTGCGTTCCGGCTTGGACCGGGTTCGATATCTAACCTTCTGGCCAATCGATGGCGAGAAGGTTTTTTTATGTCCACAGGGTGGCCTTACTGAGAACGATCATGACGACAAAGCAGGGTGTGATGAAAGAGCGGGCTGACGAGAAGCTGGTCATGGACGCCGGGGATATGGCCCGTGCCGTGACTCGTATCGCACATGAGATTCTTGAGCATAACAAAGGCGTGAACAATCTGTCGTTGGTTGGGATCCGGACGGGCGGCGTCCATTTAGCCCATCGGCTGGTGAAGCGCATCCAAAATATCGAAGGCGTGTCTGTGCCTATCGGCGAGTTGGACATCACGCTCTATCGCGACGATCTGGCACTGCGGAAGAATCAGCCGGTGTTGCGGAAGACCTCAGTGCCCTTCGATTTAGCGGACAAGGTCGTCGTGCTGGTCGACGATGTGCTATTCACCGGGCGGACAATCCGCGCGGCGATGGATAGTCTCATGGATCTCGGCAGGCCGGGAGAGATTCAGCTGGCCGTGTTGGTCGATCGCGGCCATCGACAATTGCCGATTAAGGCTACGTACATCGGAAAGAATCTGCCGACTTCGAGAGAGGAAAAAGTCGAGGTCTTGCTGGAAGAGAATGGGGAGGATGACCGGGTGGTCATCGCCAAGCCGTGAAGCGGAGGATGCCATGAGTCTCAAACGCAAGGACTTGCTGAGTCTGGCGCCCTTGTCTGTGGATGAGATCAAACTGGTCCTGGAAACGGCGGACTCGTTCAAAGAAGTCACCGGCCGCGAAATCAAGAAAGTTCCGGCACTCAGGGGGAAGACGGTCGTCAATCTGTTCTTCGAGCCGAGCACGAGGACGCGGACATCGTTCGAACTGGCGGCGAAGCGGCTGAGCGCCGATGTGATCAACTTCTCGCCCTCGTCCAGCAGTGTCGTCAAAGGCGAAACGCTGCTGGATACCGCGCGCAATATCGAAGCCATGCAGGCGGACATTATCGTCCTGCGCCATTCCTCTGCCGGGGCGGCTGACACATTGGCACGCGGGGTGAAATCTTCGGTGATCAATGCCGGCGATGGCTGGCACGAGCATCCTACGCAAGCCCTGCTCGATCTCTACACCATTCGAGAGAGGGGGCTTGGCTTCGAGGGATTGCGGGTGGCGATTGTCGGTGACGTGTCGCATAGCCGCGTCGCGCGCTCCAATATTTATGCGCTCACGAAGCTTGGGGCTGAGGTGCGGTTGGTCGGACCGCCTACGATGATGCCATGGGGCGTTGAGAAGTTGGGCGTGAAGGTCTATTCCAATATGGACGAGGGGCTGCGAGGGGTTCACGTGATCATGATGCTTCGCCTTCAACTCGAGCGACAGGGGCGGGCGCTGTTTCCGACCATTCGTGAGTACGCGCGGTTGTATGGGTTGACGGGAGAGCGAGTCAAGTTGGCTGACTCTGGCGCCATCGTGATGCATCCGGGGCCGATCAATCGAGGGGTGGAAATTGCGCCGGATGTGGCGGATAGTCTCTCGTCCGTCATTCTCGACCAGGTGGCGAATGGAGTGGCGGTGCGCATGGGTATCTTGTATCTCATGTCCGGAGCCGGATGACGGTACGTGGAAAGGGAGATGGTATTGCTGTGAAGCCAATGTTGATCAAGGGTGGGCAGGTAGTGGATCCAGGCCGATTTGTCGGGATCGGGGATGTGCTGATTGAGCAGGGTAAGGTGGCGGCGGTTGGGTCCGATCTGTCGGCGCCCCCTGGCTGTACGACGATCCAGGCTGCTGGGATGCTGGTCTTGCCGGGCTTCGTCGATTTGCACGTCCATTTCAGAGAGCCCGGTTTTGAATATAAAGAAACGATTCAGAGCGGGAGTGCCGCCGCGGTGGCCGGCGGGTTTACGACCGTCTGTTGTATGCCCAATACGAGCCCTATTAACGACAATCAGGCGGTCACCGAGTTTATTTTGGAACGAGCCAGGACGGCTGGCCTGGCCAATGTCTTGCCGGTTGGCGCGATTACAAAAGGCTCTGAAGGAAAAGAATTGGCGGAAATCGGCGATCTCCGGCGATCCGGCTGCGTGGCGATTTCCGATGACGGCCGGCCGGTGATGAATAGCCTGGTCATGCGCCGGGCAATGGAATATGCGCGGGCCTTCGATCTTACGGTTGTCGATCATTGCGAGGACTTGCATCTGGCGGAAGGCGGCTGCATGAATGAAGGACTGATCTCGACCGAGTTGGGATTGCCCGGCATTCCGGCGGCCGCGGAAGATGTCATGGTCGCCCGGAATCTGTCGCTGTCGGAACTGACTGGTGCGCGGCTCCATCTCGCCCATATCAGCACGGCCGGGTCGGTCCGCATGGTACGAGAGGCAAAGGCGAGGGGAATCAAGGTGACGGCGGAAGCCTGTCCCCACCACTTTACGCTGACCGAAGAAGTGGTTCGTGGGTACAATACTCATGCGAAGATGAATCCCCCGCTGCGGACGTGGGATGACGTCCAAGCAATTAAAGACGGGTTGCGCGACGGCACCATCGAGGTCATTGCGACCGACCATGCGCCCCATGCCACACAAGAAAAGCAGCAGGATTTTACCGAAGCTCCATTCGGCATCGTCGGGCTGGAGACGGCGTTCTCGTTGACGCTGGGGCTGGTCGAAGAAGGTGTGTTGTCGTTGGAGCAGGCTGTGGCGAAGCTGACCTCTGCTCCGGCGGCGGCGTTCGGTCTGAAGAAGGGGACGTTGGCAGTCGGTGCGGATGCCGATGTGGCGATCGTCGATCAGCATGCCCAATGGGAGGTCGATCCGAGCAAGTTTCGCTCGAAGAGCCGCAACACACCGTTTGCCGGCTGGAAGATCAAGGGGCAGGTCAAGACGACGATCGTGGGGGGACGGGTCGTGTTCGAGGCCGGATCGTCGGAGCGATAACAGCGTGCGGCGCTCGTCCCACTGGAGCCTCGTCTGCTGTCTGACGCTTGAGTGGCTGGCCTTGGGTCTATGGGTCGGGGGGATGGCCGTACTGATCGGTGCGGTCATTCCGGCGGTGTTCAATACGTTCGGTGGACAGGATTCAGGAGGGCTGTTGTTGACGCGGGCCTTCGAAGGCTATCAGCGTTTTGTGATCGGTGCCGTGGTAGTGTTGTGTACCTCCTCCTGGTATCGGTGGTGGAGTGGAGATCAAGCTGTGGCGGTTGGCCGGGGAGAATTACTCGTGCTGATGTCGATGGTCGCGATGGCAGGCGTCATCATTCTGGTCCTGCACCCGCAGGCGGTGGCGCTTCAGGCGGAGGCGTTTGCTGCCCAAGGAGAGGCAGCGAAAAAGGCGGCGTTCGAGGCCCTGTTTCGTGTCCTCACGCCGATTCGTATCCTGTATGGTGTGACGCTGGTATTGGGGGTTATGCTGATGGGAATCAAGACGCACCGGTCACTCACGTTGGGTGGGGCGACGTCATGAAGAAAGCATTACTGGCGTTGGCGGACGGTACTTGCTTCGAGGGCCGCGCGCTCGGGTATGAAGGGGACACGGTTGGGGAAGTTGTCTTCAACACGGCGATGACCGGCTATCAGGAGGTGCTGACCGATCCCTCCTATAAGGGGCAGATTATTACGATGACCTGTCCCCACATCGGCAACTACGGGACGACGCCGGAGGATCGGGAGTCCCACCGGATTTGGGCCGAGGGTTTCGTGGTGATGGAGGCCAGCCGGCTGGCGAGCAACTGGCGGAGCACACAAACCATTCATGAATATTTGACGCAGGCGCATGTCGTGGCGATCGAAGGGCTCGATACGAGGGCCTTGACGAGGCATTTGCGGGAACACGGGTCGCAGCAGGGGGTCATTACACACGGCGGACTCGACTCAGCTCGGGCCGTGGCGCAAGCGCAGGACGCGCCAGGCATCGTGGGACGGGACTTGGCGGCGGAGGTGACGTGCCGGCAGTCCTATGCGTGGAAGACAGGATCCGGAGCCTGGGCTCCGGAAGCGGGTCTGAAACGGGAGGGTGGGCGTGACCGGCGGGGCTGGCAGGTGGTCGCCTATGATTTCGGCGTTAAGCAGAACATTCTCAACCGCTTGGTCGATGTCGGCTGCGAGGTGACCGTGGTCCCGGCATCGACGCAGGCCGAAGAGATTCATGCGCTGAAGCCGGACGGTCTTTTCCTCTCCAACGGACCCGGTGATCCAGAAGGCGTTCCCTATGCCATGGAAGCGGTGCGGAAACTGATCGGGCGGTATCCGATCTTTGGCATCTGTTTGGGACATCAAATTTTGGGGCTCGCATTGGGATTAGAGACCTACAAGCTCAAGTTTGGCCACCACGGGGCGAATCATCCGGTGATCGATCTTCGAAGCAGGAAGGTTGAAATTACATCCCAGAACCACAATTTTGCAGTCAAGATTCCCCACCCCTTCAGCGGGGTGCCGGACAAGCCGCCGGTGGTCGAAACCGGCTCCGGCAGAGTGGCAATCACCCATCTCAGCTTGAATGATCACTCGATTGAAGGTATGGCCTGTCTGGATCAGCCTGTGTTTTCGGTTCAATACCATCCGGAGGCATCTCCGGGGCCTCATGATTCCGCGTATCTCTTCGAGGAATTTGTCCGACTTATGGAGACCCATCATGTGTAATCGGTTTATCGCGGTGCTGTGCGCAACACTCTCGCTATCAGGGTGTATTTACCCGTCGTTCTTTCCAGCGCCTGGGCCGCTCAAAGAAGTGCAGGTGAGCGGGACGGGTAGCGCGAAGGTGTTGCTGCTTGAAGTGTCAGGCATGATCAGCTCTCAGGAGAAAGAGGGGTTCATTCCTGCCCCGAGCATGCTCGCGCGAATCAAGGAACAACTGACGCGAGCCGCGCAGGACGACAGCATTAAAGCTGTCGTCCTCCGGATCAATACACCCGGGGGGACAGTGACGGCGTCGGATATCATTTATCACGAGCTCAAAACGTTCAAAACATCCAGGAAGCTTCCTATCGTCGCCTCCATCATGGATCTGGGGACGTCCGGGGGATACTATATCGCGGCTGCCGCCGATACGGTGATGGCGCATCCCTCCTCGGTCACGGGCAGCATCGGGGTCATCATGCTGACTGTCAACGCGCGGGGGCTGCTCGAAAAGGTGGGGGTGGAAGCGACGGCAGTGACGTCGGGGCCTCGGAAAGACATGGGCTCGCCGTTCCGGGTGATGACCGCCGAAGAGCGGGCGATCTTTCAGGGGCTGATTGACTCCTTCTATCAGCGCTTCTTGAGTGTCGTGCAGGAAGGGCGGCCACAGTTGCAGATGGATCAAATTAAGAAACTGGCCGACGGTCGAATCTATACGGGAGACCAAGCGAAGGCGAGCGGATTGGTGGACGAGATCGGCTATCTGGAAGACGCCATCGAATTGGCCAAGAAGAAAGCCAAGCTGACGGAAGCAAGGGTCGTCACCTATCATCGTCCCGGCGAGTATTCGAACAATGTCTATTCGAAGCTCTTGGCTCCCGGACCCTTGTCGAGTCTGGCTGAGTTCGATGTCATGGCACTTGCACGAGGCGGCACACCGCAGTTCATGTATCTGTGGATGCCCTAATGATCGATGAAGTGATTCAACACATGAAGTGAGACGTTGGAACTCTTGATGCTACCGTCGGCTGATACGTCAAGCGATCGATGGCATGCGGCGCCGATTGGACGCCGCAGCCTGCTGTGCTGCGGTGCGCGGGGCATGATGGGACTGTACGGTCTTCTCAATATGGGTGCGTCAATCGGCGTCATGTCCGCACTGGCTGGCTGCTATCGGGCACCGGGCACATCGCGGGATCAATTCATCTATATCTCTGAAGAAAAAGAAATCGCCATGGGCATCAGCGGGTTTCATGAGGTGCTGCGCAAAGCCCGATTGAGCGATGACGTAGAAGTCAACGACATGGTCAACCGCGTTGGAACTCGCATCGCCGCGGCGGCCAATAAACCGGAATATCAATGGGAATTCGTCGTCATTCAGGACGACCGTTCGATCAACGCCTTTGCGTTGCCGGGCGGCAAAGTAGCGGTCTTTACGGGCATTCTTCCACTGACGAAGACTGAAGATGGTTTGGCTACGGTCATGGGCCATGAGGTGGCGCATGCCCTCCAACGGCATGGCGCCGAGCGTTATAGCCGTGGCGTGTTGGAAAGCATTGCCCAAGTGGGCGCATTGGCTGCCGGAGCTGCCGCGGGACGTCCGGATGCGGCCATGGCCGCGATGAGCGCGTATGGAGTGGGGGTGTCGTTGCCGTTTGGGCGAAGCCAGGAAGCGGAGGCGGATCGTATCGGACTCCGGTTGATGGCCCAGGCGGGCTACGATCCCCGTGAAGCAGTGCCGTTTTGGGAGCGGATGAGCGGCTGCCCCAGGGAGATGATCGACAAGATGTGCTTCCGGGCGAAACAAAATATCCCGGAGTTTTTGTCGACGCATCCATCCGATACCTCACGAATCAATCAGATCGAAGCCTGGTTGCCTGAGGCCATGAAGTATTATCGAGGCCCCGGTGCGGTGGAGCCGGTCCAGCCGTCGCCGTATCGCCCATCGATCGGGCCGCTGTTGCAAGAGGGATAATCAACATCTGGACTTAGAATCACATGCCGAAACGTACAGATATTCGTTCCATTCTCATGATCGGGTCCGGTCCGATCGTCATCGGCCAGGCCTGCGAGTTTGATTATTCGGGGACGCAGGCGTGCAAGGCTCTCAGGGAAGAGGGCTATCGGGTCATTCTGATCAACAGCAATCCCGCCACCATCATGACTGATCCTGAAATGGCCGATCGCACCTATGTCGAGCCGATCACGGTGGAGGTCGTTGAAAAAGTGATCGAGCGGGAGCGTCCGGATGCGTTACTTCCGACAATGGGTGGACAAACGGCTCTCAATACAACCGTGGGACTGGTCAAGCGCGGAGTGTTGGAGAAGTATGGCGTTCGACTTATCGGCGCGTCGGCCGAGGCCATTCACAAAGCGGAAGATCGCGATGCGTTCAAGCAGGCGATGCAGCGCATCGGTCTGCGTGTGCCCAAGAGCGGGACGGCGCATACGCGCCATGAAGCGATGGCGATTCTGGAGATGACGGGTTTTCCGGCCATCATTCGCCCGTCGTTTACGATGGGCGGAACCGGCGGCAACATCGCCTACAACCGGGAGGAATTCGAGAAGCTGATCGATTGGGCCCTAGCGATGAGTCCGGTCAGCCAGGTGCTCATTGAAGAGTCGGTGATCGGGTGGAAAGAATACGAACTCGAGGTGATGCGTGATCTGAAGGACAACGTCGTGATCGTGTGTCCGATTGAGAATCTCGATCCGATGGGGGTCCATACCGGCGACAGCATCACCGTCGCGCCGGCGATGACGTTGACCGACAAAGAGTATCAGCGGATGCGGGATGCGGCACTGAGGATCATTCGGGAAATCGGCGTCGATACGGGCGGCTCCAACATCCAATTCGGGATCGATCCGGCGAATGGAGAGATGGTCGTCATCGAAATGAATCCGCGGGTGTCACGCAGTTCCGCGCTGGCATCGAAAGCGACGGGTTTCCCGATCGCGAAGATCGCCGCCAAACTGGCGGTCGGGTACACGCTGGACGAAATCACGAACGATATCACCGGCGTGACCAAGGCCTCGTTCGAGCCGACGATCGACTACGTGGTAGTGAAGATTCCACGATTCGCGTTTCAAAAGTTCAAGGGAGCCGATCCCACGTTGACGACGCAGATGAAATCAGTCGGCGAAGCCATGGCGATCGGACGGACCTTCAAAGAGGCGCTGCAAAAGGCCATTCGCTCGCTGGAATTGGAGCTGAACGGTTTGGTCTCGCGGGTGGGGATCGATCGGGGGATTCCGGACGATTTCGATCGCGAGGCGACGTTGGAGAAAACTCAGCGAATCCTTCGGACGCCGCTGCCAGAGCGATTGTGGCATCTCGCCGACGGTATCCGGCTCGGGCTCACGAACGCCGACCTATTCGCAATTACAAAAATCGACCCCTGGTTTCTCGAGCAGATTCGGGAATTGATCGGATTCGAGCAGACGCTTGTGAACACGAGTGGCGGGGTTGCGGCATTGGCGGGGGGAGTGCTGCATGAGGCCAAGCGTCTGGGATTTTCAGACGACCGGATCGGGCAGCTACTCGGACTCGAACCAGCCAAAGTCCGCAAGGCGCGCACGGGATCGGACAAGAGTGGAACAAGCGCGGCACCGGGCCCGGCCGTGACGTACAAACGGGTGGATACCTGTGCGGCGGAGTTTGAGGCCCATACGCCCTACCTCTATTCCACCTATGGCCATGAATGCGAGGCCCGGCCGTCGAATCGCAAGAAAGTCGTGATTCTCGGTGGAGGTCCCAACCGCATCGGCCAAGGCATTGAATTCGACTACTGCTGTGTGCACGCGGCGATGGCGCTTCGGGAAGAAACGGTTGAAACGATCATGGTCAACTGCAATCCGGAAACGGTGAGCACGGACTATGACACCTCGGACCGGCTGTACTTTGAGCCGCTCACGGAAGAAGACGTGCTTAATATTGTGAAGACGGAATCGCCGTTGGGAGTCGTCTTGCAGTTCGGCGGGCAAACGCCGCTGAAGCTGGCGCTTCCCCTGTCACGGGCCGGCGTCAAAATTCTCGGGACCAGTCCGGACGCGATCGATTTGGCGGAAGATCGAGAGCGGTTCCGAGACCTGTTGAACAAGCTCGGCCTGCGGCAGGCGGAGAGCGGGACGGCGCGATCTGTTGATGAAGCGGTGCGGATCGCAGAGTCGATCGGGTATCCCGTCATGGTGCGGCCATCCTATGTGCTGGGCGGGCGGTCGATGCAAATTGTCTATGACCAGACGGGATTACTCGAGTATATGCGGTCCGCCGTCAAAGCGTCACCGAAGCATCCTGTGCTGATCGACAAATACCTGGCCGACGCCATCGAGGTGGATGCCGACGCGATTTCCGACGGAAAGACGGTCGTCGTGGCTGGCATTATGGAGCATATCGAAGAGGCCGGGGTACATTCCGGCGATTCGGCTTGCTCCCTGCCTCCGTACACGTTGGAGCAGAGCGTGGTGCGCGAGATCGAACGCCAAATGAAGGTCCTGGCATTAGAACTCGGCGTGATCGGGCTGATGAATGCGCAATTCGCCGTGAAAGGCACCACGATTTACGTCCTGGAAGTCAATCCGCGGGGATCGCGGACCGTGCCGTTTGTCAGTAAAGCGATCGGCGTGCCGTTGGCAAAACTCGCGATGAAAGTGATGCTCGGGAAGTCTCTTCAGGAGCTTGGATTCACACAGGCTCCGCAGCCGGCACATCTGTCGGTTAAAGAGGCGGTGTTTCCTTTTAATAAGTTTCCCGGTGTGGATGTGCTGTTGGGGCCGGAAATGAAATCAACCGGAGAGGTCATGGGCATCGACAGCGACTTTGGCTGGGCCTTCGCCAAGTCGCAGGCCGGAGCAGGGGCGATGTTGCCAACATCCGGAACCGCCTTTATTAGTGTCAAGGAAAGCGACCGCCCTATAGCCTTGGATGTAGCAAGGCGGCTGCAGGCGCTCAGTTTTCAGATTCAAGCGACATCCGGAACGGCTGACTATCTGAGAGCACACGGGATCACGGTGGCGAACGTTAACAAAGTCAGAGAAGGGCGACCGCACATCGTGGACCATATTAAAAATGGTGAGGTGACACTCGTGGTGAATACCGTGAGGACCGCATCGGCTCATTCCGATTCGGTGTCGATTCGCAGAGAGGCCCTTCAAAAGGGGTTGTCCTATTACACGACGATGCGGGGGGCCACAGCGGCCGTGTTGGCCATTGAGGCGATGGTAAAAAAGACGCTGTCCATCCGTTCTTTACAGGAGTACCATCGGGCATAGCGTTCCGAGGGTAGATCACCATGCCGACACCGATTACCAGGAAGGGGTACGACGCGTTGAAGGCGGAATTAGACCGCCTGCGGAAAGTCGAGCGGCCCAAAAATATCGAGGCAATCGCGGAAGCGCGCGCCCATGGCGATCTGAGCGAGAATGCCGAATACGATGCCGCCAAGGAACGCCAGGGATTCATCGAATCCAGGATGGCCGAGATCGAAACCAAGCTGGCCGAGGCCCGGATCGTCGAGATCACCGGACGAGTCAGCGAGACGGTCGTGTTTGGCGCGACGGTGTCGGTGATCGAGCAGGAAACTCAATCCAAGAAGCAATATACGTTGGTTGGACAGGACGAAGCCGACATGAAATTCAATAAGATTTCCGTCCAATCACCGGTCGGCCGTGCGTTGATCGGCAAGCGGGTCGGTGATTTCGTCGAGGTCAAAACTCCGGTCAAGATGGTGGAATACGAAGTGGTGGAGATCAAGTTCGAGGAGATTTAGCCGTGTCGACGGCCCCCCCTCTGATCACGTTGCTGACGGACTTCGGCGAACGCGATCATTTCGTGGCGAGTATGAAGGGGGTGATTTTGTCGATCAATCCCGCCGTGACCATCGTCGACCTCTCACACCAAATCACCTCGCATCAGATCGACGAGGCCGGGTATTTTCTCCGGTCCTGCTATCGGTATTACCCCGACGGTACCATTCATGTTGCCGTGGTTGACCCCGGTGTCGGCACCGCGCGCCGACCGTTGCTGATTGCCACCGGCCGCGCGATATTCATTGGTCCAGACAATGGGTTGTTCAGCGAAGTGCTGGAGCAGGAACCGGGCGCAAAGATGTGGCAGATTGACAACAAACAGTATCGTCTGGCGACAGCCGGATCGACGTTTGACGGCCGTGATGTGTTTGCCCCTACGGCGGCGTGGTTGAGCAGGGGAGTTCCCCCGGCCTTTATGGGGCCGGCTATCCATGATCCAATCCGTAGCGCTCCGGCCATCCCGATTCGGCATGATGAGTTGCTCATCGGGAAGGTCGTCTCCATCGATCGATTCGGGAATCTCATTTCAAACATCACGGCGAGACAGGTGCAGGAGCTTCGAGCCTCATTAGACAATGACGTGTTGGAGATACACGTGGGGACGCATCTTGTCAGCGACATCGTGGGGAGTTATAGCCAAGGGAGCCCTGATCGTCCCGCTGCGTTGATCAACAGTGGGGGTACCTTGGAGATCTTTTTGCGTGAGGAGAGTGCCGCGCAGCGTCTGCAGATTGATGTGGGTGAAGAGATTCGGTTGTGCTGAGTGGTCTCCTGATTTCTTATGGATTCTTATTGGTCTGTCTGTTGTGGCCCTTGTGGAGTCCTGGCTCTCCTGCTTGACCTTCATTTCCCTTGGCTCCTATAATCTCTCCACGTCATTGCCATAACGCACTGATTCACCGAAGAAAATGGCTGAATTTACCCACTTCAACGAGGCCGGACGTGCCCGCATGGTCGATGTGTCTGCCAAGGCTTCGACTGAACGGGTGGCTACGGCGCAGGCGAAAGTATTGCTCCGGCCAGAAACCCTTGAAAAAATTCAACAACGAACGATCGCCAAGGGCGACGTGTTGGCGGTCGCGCAAGTGGCCGGTGTGATGGGTGCCAAGAAGACGCCCGATCTCATTCCCATGTGCCATCCGATGCTCCTCACGAGCGTCGATATTTCCTTCAGGGAAGACCGACAGCCGGACCTGAGCGGGGTGTGTTCGATTACGATTACGGCGACCGTGAAGACGACCGGACAGACGGGAGTCGAAATGGAAGCGTTGACGGCGGCGTCTGTGGCGGCCTTGACGATCTACGATATGTGCAAGTCGGTGGATCGCGGGATGAGTTTTTCGGAGGTGTGCTTGCTGTCGAAAGCAGGTGGAAAATCAGGCGTGTATACGCGAGAAGGTTAAGTTTAAAGTTAAGATTTGGACCATATGGTTACGGTTCGATTATTTGGCATGACGAAGATGATGGCGGGAAACCAGCCGGCCCTGTCGCTGAATGTAGCCAACGGAGCCAAGGTGAAGGACGTGATTGCCGCCATCGAGGCAGGGTATCCCCACATCGGAGAATTGATCCACAAGAAGAAGGTGTTGGTGTCGGTCAATCAGGAAATCGCGCACGAAGACACGATCGTTCATGCCAGCGATGAGGTTGCGCTCCTTCCGCCATTTGCCGGCGGAGCTGGGCATCCTGAGAGTCGTGAAGGAGATCATGCATGAACAGCGCGGCAGCTGGTTCTGATGACCTGTTCGTCCGAGTGCAGCGGGAGAATTTTTCTCTCGATCAGGAGCTGGATCGGGTGCGTAGCCGGTCAACACGTATCGGCGGGATCGCCACGTTCTTGGGGGTTGCGCGTGACCGGTCGCGGGGCCGTGATGTGGACCGCATCACGTTCGAACATTACGAGGGCATGGCACAAAAAAAACTGCGGGAGATCCGCGAGCGCGCGTTACAGGATTTCGATATCCTGGAATTGCTGATCATTCATCGCTACGGCGAGATTTCGATCGGCGAAAATATCGTGCTGATCATCGCCGGCGCCGAGCACCGAGCAGAGGCGTTTCGCGCCTGTCAATGGGCGATTGATGAATTGAAACAAATTACCCCAATCTGGAAATTGGAGCGGACTCCGGACGGGGAGGTGTGGGTGGAGGAACATCCGTAACGGCATCGGGGATGCCGAATGTTCAGTGTGTGATGTTGAATGTGTAATAGTATCGCCATACGGCATCACAGAATTCACCATTCAAAATTCACCATTCAAAATTTGATGAAGAGACCGATTGCAACCCATGGATGAACCCGGTGTAAACAGAGCGCCTGTGGCGGTGGAGGATCGATTCGGGCGCCCGCTGAAGAGTTTGCGATTGTCTGTCACGGATCGCTGCAATCTGCGTTGCCGGTACTGCATGCCTGAAGAAGACTATGTCTGGCTGCCGCGTGAAGATGTCCTCAGCTTTGAAGAATTGGCGACCCTCGCAGGGTATTTTGCCGATGTGGGCGTGGAGAAGATCCGGCTGACCGGTGGAGAGCCGCTGTTGCGGCGGGACCTCTCGCGGTTGGTGCGGTTGCTGCTCCAGGATCGCCGCATCCAGGAAATCGCGCTGACCACGAACGGGGTGCTCTTGGCCGAGTATGCGCAAGAGCTCTATGAGGCGGGGCTGCATCGCGTGACCGTCAGTCTGGATACGCTCAGGCCGGAGCGATTCCGCCGGTTGACCGGGCGGGACGAGTTTGCCCGTGTGCTTGACGGCATCGAATCCGTTGGAAAGGCAGGATTTCCGGATCTGAAACTGGATACTGTCGCAATTCGAGGGTTCAATGACGACGAGATTGTGCCGTTGATCGAATTCGCCAGGCAGTATCAGGCCGAAGTCCGCTTCATCGAGTATATGGATGTGGGTGGCGCGAATGAGTGGTCGATGGAGAAAGTGGTGTCTTGCGCCAGCATCTTGGATGACGTGCGCGCGCACTATGGCACGGTCGCTCCTCTGCCTGAGCGTGGAGCGGCGCCGGCGCAGCGCTATCGGTTGCCGGATGGGACGATCTTTGGCATCATTCCGTCCACGACCATGCCGTTTTGCGGATCCTGCGATCGCAGCCGGGTGACGGCGGACGGCTTGTGGTATCTCTGTCTGTATGCCATGTCGGGGATGGATCTCCGCCAGCCGCTTCGAAGAGGGGCCAGCGCGGAAGCAATGCGAGAGATGATCTGTCATGGTTGGGCTGCTCGACAAGACCGAGGTGCTGAGGAGCGGAAAGGGCTTGAGCAAGTGGGGCTCAGGAATGGTAGTCTGATCGGCATCGATCGGCTGCGCGAAGACCCTCATCTGGAAATGCACGCAAGAGGTGGATAAAGGGAAATAGAGGACTTAAGTAGCAATCTTCATGTTAATGTTTATGTTGGTATTCAGAAAAAAACGGACTCTCGACAAGGGTGTGCCCTTTATCGAAGTCTCGATCTGAGCAGTATCGAACCACGCTATGAGCGATCCATCGTACGCCGCGGTTTTGGGATTGGGGTTCCTGCTTGGCCTCCGGCACGCGCTTGATGCCGACCATCTTGCTGCGATCTCGACGGTTCTGGCAGAACGGCCCTCATTTCGGGCCTCCAGTGCCGTAGGATTCTGGTGGGGGATTGGCCATACCACGACGCTGTTGCTTGTGGGGGCGGTGGTCCTGGCCTGGGGCATTCGTATCCCCGAACGGTTCGAGCTCCTCGCGGAGTCCAGTGTGGGGCTCTTACTGATCGCGCTTGGCGGGACGTTGGCCTGGAAACTGTACCGGGAACGGTGGCACGTCCATCGCCATCACCACGATGACGGCCCGCATGTCCATTTCCATAGCCATCAGCAGCAGGATGATCATCGCCACCGGCATTGGATGGCCAGCTCTGTCCGGCCGCTGTGCATCGGCATGGCGCATGGACTGGCGGGATCGGCGGCGCTGATGCTGATTGTGCTCTCGTCGACCCAGGAGTTGGGATCGGGACTGTTGTCGATTGCGGTCTTTGGCGCGGGTTCGATTGTGGGGATGATGGCCATCGGGCTGACGATCAGTCTCCCGCTGGTGTATTCACTCGCGGCCAGCCGGCGTCTGTTTGTGGGACTACAGGGCTGTGCCGGAGTAGCCAGTATCGGGATCGGGATCTGGATGCTCGCGAGGCTGGCCTGGTCATAGAGGCGGTTCGCGGTGCGCCACATGGGCACGAGCCCGGTTTGCACGTGCGTCAGGAGCACGGCTGTGCTATTCTCCGCCGACGGTGAGAGCCAATGAGGCTCCCCATGATTGACTGAGGGACGGACCCATGGCCTGGTTCAAAAAAGACAAAGCGGCTGAGACCGCGGCCCCTGTTCGGTCAAAAGGCAGTGAGGGCATGTGGCTCAAGTGTAATCATTGCCGGGAAATCGTGTATCGCAAGGAAGTCGACCGCAATAACAAGGTCTGTCCCAAGTGCGAATATCATTTCCCAATTTCCGTGATGGAGCGGATCGGGCTCCTCGTCGATTTGGGTTCCTTCAAAGAGTGGGATGTCGAGTTGCACGCGCAAGATCCGTTGACGTTTCACGATACCAAATCATATCCGGAGCGAGTGAAGGCCCAACAAGAAAAGACCGGCCGCAAGGATGCCCTGGTGATCGGCGAGGGATTGGTCAATGGGAACCGTGTCGTGCTGTGTGTGTTTGATTTCAGCTTTATGGGCGGCAGCATGGGATCGGTGGTGGGGGAAAAGCTTTGCCGTGCCATCGATCGGGCGCTGGAGCTGAAAGTGCCGGTCATCTTGGTGACGGCGTCGGGTGGCGCGCGGATGCAGGAGGGGATTCTTTCGCTGATGCAAATGGCCAAAACGTCGGCGGCTGTGGCAAAGCTAGGAGAGGCGAAACTGCCGTTCATCTCGATTCTTGCCGATCCGACCTTTGGCGGTGTCACCGCTAGTGTGGCGATGTTAGGGGATGTGATCATTGCGGAACCCAAGGCGTTGATCGGCTTTGCAGGCCCCCGCGTCATTGAGCAGACGATCAAACAGCAGCTGCCGGATCAGTTTCAGCGAGCAGAGTTTCTTCTGGAGCATGGGATGATCGATATGATCGTCGAGCGGAAGCAGCTCAAAGAGACGGTCAGCACGCTCGTCTCCCATTTTTAGACGTTCCTCGTCCTCCCGGTTTGTTGATGACCTATCCCGCCGCTATTGAATACCTCTATGGTCTGCAGAAGCATGGGATCAAGCTCGGCCTGGAGCCGATGCAGGCCGTGCTTGAGACGCTCGGTCATCCGGAGCGCAGGCTGCGTGTCTTGCACGTCGGTGGGACCAACGGTAAGGGATCGACGGTCGCCATCGCCGCGGCGATGTTGCGTGCGTCCGGGTTGCGGGTGGGTGTCTACACCTCTCCCCATTTGGTCGATTTCCGCGAGCGCATCCGCCTCGGCGGCGAGATGATTTCGGAAGACCGCTTGGCTGAGCTGGTCGGCCGATTGCGCCACGCCGTTCCGCCGGCTATGAGTCTGACTTTTTTTGAACTGACAACGGCGCTCGCGCTGCTGTACTTTGCAGAGTCCCAGGTCGATCTCGCGGTGTTGGAAGTCGGGATGGGTGGGAGGTTCGACGCCACCAACGTGGTTGAACCGATGGCGTGTGCGATTACGACCATTGCACTGGACCATCAGGAGTATTTGGGAACGACCGAAGCGGCCATCGCCTTTGAAAAGGCTGGAATCATCAAACCAGCCGTGCCAGTCGTCATTGGGCGGATGGGAGTCGAAGCGGGCGCTGTCATCGAGCGGGTTGCGGCCGAGCGTGCTGCGCCGGTGCGGCGGCTGGGCGGTGAATTCGTCGTTGAGGGAAACAGTGATCGGTTTACCTATCGGGGATGGGGAAGAGTGTTTGAGGGGCTTCGATGCGGGCTGGTCGGGCGGCATCAATTGGATAATGCCGCCTGTGCCATCGCCTTGCTCGAGTCCGCGGGTGTTGGTGGCGGAGTGCCGGTCAATGAGCGGGCGGTCCGCGAGGGATTGCGTTCGGTGGTGTGGGAAGGGCGGTTGGAGGTCATTGAAGAGGCTCCGCGCGTCCTTCTGGACGGGGCCCATAACCCTGCGGCTTCCCGGGTATTGGCTGGGTATCTGGGGGAATTTCTCGCCAGTCATCCGAATGCACGCATCATTCTCGTGTGGGGCATGATGCGGGACAAAGATCTTCGGGAATTCCTTGCGCCATTACTTCCGCTGATCTCTGAAATCGTGTTGACGCAAGCCGGTCTTGCCCGATCCGCGACCGTCGACGAGCTGCGCGAATCGCTGAGAGACTGGCCCAAGCCGGTGTATGAGGTGCCGCTGCCAGCCGAGGCGTTACAGAAGGCAAAGCAACAGGCCTCCCCCGCTGATCTCATCTGTGTAACCGGCTCGCTCATGTTGCTTGGCGACATCAAGGCGGCGGTGAACGGCTGTGGGCTGTCAGTGATTCGGGGCTAGCATGGCAGATCCTTGGCGACGGATCTGTCGGCGGTTTGTACTTGGGTGGGTCTTGGTAGTCTCCCTTCCGGGACTTTCCCTTTGGGCCGCTGAAATTCAGAAACCTGCCGGAAATTCTTCGTCCGGATCCGCACCGCTGGAAATCTCGGCTACCCGCTTGGACTATCGGAAAGATCAAGAACTCTACGAAGCAGACGGATCCGTCGTGGTGCGCCAAGGTGCCCTTATGCTCACGGCGGACCACGTGACGATTCAAGCGCTGCCAGGAATACTCACCGCGACCGGCCGCGTGCATTTGACGGATCCGAAAACGAACGTGACCGCCGAGCGGCTGGAGCTGAACGTGAATACCGAAGCCGGCGTGGTGACACAGGGGCAGCTGTTCGCCCCCGGCACGAATACGCTGGTGTCGGGCCGGCTCTTACAACGATTCTCCGAATATCACTACCGGGTCAAGGGGGGGAGTTTTACGAACTGCGATGCACAGGATGGGGAAGTGCCGGCTTGGCGCCTGCGATTTGAGGATGCCGATGTCACGTTCGGCGATACAATGGCACTGAAAAAAGCGTGGTTCTGCGTGAACGAGGTGCCGGTCCTTCCCATCCCTGCGCTGACGTATCCCCTGGCCAAGCGGAAGACTGGATTCCTGATGCCGTTCGTCGCGTACGACAACCGGTTTGGCCTTCACGCGCAAGGCAGTTATTATTGGGCCATCAATCCGAGTCAGGATCTGACCATTGCGCCGAAGTACTATAGTCAGTTGGGCTATGGGTCGGATTTCGATTATCGGTATGTCTTGGACCGGCGGTCGCGTGGACAGTGGCATGTGAGCTATCTCCAGCAGACGGAGTTACCCAACGTTGCGGGGGTGAGCGAGACGGGGGAGGATGTCAAGAAGGCGCGCGCGACTTTTTCCGGCAGCCATACGCAATTGTTCACCGACACGCTTCTGCTTCGGACCAATATCAACTTTGTTACAGACCCCAACTATTTCCAGCAACTGAGTAATTCCGGGACGTTGCGCGCGTCGCCCAGCAACGAGTCTAACTTATTGGCGACTCAGCGTTTGCCGTATGGGAATCTCTACCTGCTGGGGCGCTATCTCCAGCCGTTGCAGGCCGGGGGAAAGGATACATTTCAGCGGCTTCCTGAAGTCGGATATAGCCTGCCCGATGTCTCACTATTGAATTCGCCTCTGCGGTTTGGAATGGAAGGGAATTTCGTCAACTTTTACCGGGAACAGGGCTTTACGCTCAACCGGGCCGACGTGGTTCCCGGTATTGCGACCGATGTGATCGATGTGGGGCATATCATCGGCATCAGGCCGCAAGCCAAGTTCCGTGAGGTGTATTACAGCCGAGGCGCACAGGCTGCCGCGGCACAGAATCGAGAAACATTTTGGGTTGGGGTTGAGGCGATGTCGAAACTGACGCGCCGGTACGGTCTCGGCCGCAATGGAGGTTTTTTACACACGATCGAACCGTCCGCCATCTATGAGTATGTGCCAGGCACGGATCAGTCGAAACTGACGCTGATCGATCAGGTCGATGATTTGCCCAAGAAAAATCTCGTGACCTATGCCTTGCGCAGCCGCATTTTGGAGCAAGGGAAGGATCGTCCGTTCAACTGGCTGGATCTGACTGTGGCGCAGAGCTACCATGTAGGGGCGGTGCAGACGCGCGCGCGGGATTTTACTCCCGGAGTTGATCCATTTCTGGGGTCGGTGACCCAGCCTCTTCAGCCGGCTACGGTCGACATTCAAGGCAGAAAATTTTCCGATATCTGGCTGCGGGCGGTGATCGGCAATCAACACCCGCATGCCGTCCAGTCTCAACTGGGTGCGGCTGGGTTTGGGCGTGGAGCTGGGGACATCAGCGCAGGCCGGCGGCCGCCGATCAATCAGTACCTGACCGTCGATGCCTTTTTTGACCCCTATCAAGGGGTCGTAAGTCAGGTGAACACCGACCTTCGTTTGCAAGAAGGCAGCAACTGGTACATTGATGTGGGCCAGCGCTACTCTCGTGACGGCAATCGTGTCAGACGCGGGGATGTCTGGAATCCCATTTCCTTTAATGAAGTGTACGCACCGACGGATGAGATTCTGTTCCTGACCATGGGCGGGGCCTTTCGCACGCCGTGGGGCTGGACGGTCGGAGCCAAAGGCTACTACGACGTGAAGCATGGGCGCAGCCCGGAGTACGATGTCGTGGCGCTTTATCAGAATCCCTGCAAGTGCTGGTCGGCCGGAATCTATTACTTGCAGTTCCCCGATCGTCAGCAGTTTAATTTTATGCTCAGCCTTACGGGGTTGGGATGGACGGAAAATACCGGCACCGCGGTGCTGCGGAGTATCCTGTCCCCGTTACTCTGGGGTGAACGTGGGCTGCCGTGGTATACCCCCGGAGGTCCCTATGGCCGTGTCGAACAGGTGCCGCAAACTGATGGCAAAACAGCCGGAGGTCGGTGATGACGGCAGTGTGAACCAATGCCGGTGTGTTCGCGGTGTCCGCAATTGACAGCAAAAACGAGGCTGGGGTACGATGCCTTCACGTGTATGTGTGCGATCTATTTTTATAGGAGGGAGCAGACGTGGCTGGTGATGCCTTGAAAGTGGAAGATTCAACCTGGGATGCCGAAGTCATGAAAGCCTCAGAATTGGTGATGGTCGATTTTTGGGCGGTGTGGTGTGGGCCGTGCCAAATGGTGGCGCCGATCGTCGATGAGCTGGCCAAGGAGTATACCGGGAAACTCAAGGTCCTGAAGCTCAATACGGATGAAAACCCGGAGGTCGCAGGGCGCTATCAGGTGATGAGCATCCCCACGATCTTGTTCTTTAAAAATGGCCGTCCGGTTGAGAAGCTTGTCGGGGCCAGGCCCAAGCGGCAATTCAAAGACGTGATTGATTCGCTGCTCGCCCAACATACCGGCACCGCGTGATCTCCGCGCCGCAGCCATGCTGACCGAGCTGCGTATTTCCAACTTCGCCGTCCTCGAACAGCTCGCCTTGACTCTTGATGCCGGGTTTACCGTGCTCACAGGGGAGACGGGAGCAGGGAAATCGCTCCTGATCGATGCCCTCGCGCTCCTTGTCGGCGGACGAGCATCCAGTGATCAGATCAGGTTCGGGGCAGACGA
>VGXE01000025.1 GCA_016873455.1 Nitrospira sp.
TCACCAATTCCGCCCACGGCACCACGCGATGCATCTCATCGAGGAACCGTTCCCGGCGGGTGGATTTGCGATACTGCTCGAAGGGGACTTCGGCAAAGGTCTGTTGGTGCATGGATGCGCCTCCCGTTCAGTGCTGCATTTCTCATAGCACATCACCAACGGGGAATAAATCAGACCTTCCCTAGATTCAGTGATGTCAACAGGTTGGGGCGGGGGATGGGGAAAATATTTTCTATTTTGTCGATCTTGATCGACTCGTGCGGAGCAAATGCCAGTTTCACCGGCTTGTGAGGAGATCAGAAACCTCTGAGAACGAGCTCCCTCCCGCGGGGATAGACCCCTGTGGGTGACTGTTCCGGACCGATAGCGGCTTCGCACGCATACCCGTGCTCGAAAGGCCATAGTAACGAACGACCGGCAAAGTTGCCCCGTACATGAATGTATCGGAGCGTCACGCCGAGCCGAGCCGCATCGGCTTTGAGTGTTTCCGCACATGCGTCCGATGTATAGGCACGGCGAGCAATCAGAATGGGGTCTCCTGATCTGCTGTGGAACATGGCAAACTCCTCAGCGCATCCGGTCAGAAGCCCCAGTGCCACGAAGAGCCCTGCAACGACGGGTCGGCGTATGGTTGTCAATGGAACAGACTCTCCTTCCATTCCGTTATGCCTGTTCAGGGAACGCGCCTCTGACTTTCCAGCTCATTTGGAATAGCATAGCACTCCCAGAGACCTTCTCTCTAGCAAATTGAATGTCAAGCTGTTGGAGGAAGTGAATACACAGAGCATCGACACAAGCATGACAGCAAAGGTGGCGGGGGGATCAACAGAGAGGACGGTCCGTGGTCACACATCGAGTGACACGTCTTTCGCGAGACTCATTCGGCATGCTGGCGAGGGAGGGTGACTCGTCGGCTCAATTCAACGAATTGGCCGACGGGGAGAGTTTCCGCGCGGACGACTGGTTCAAGCGCACACGTCCGTAGTGCCTCTAGAACCACTTGCACATCATAGCCCTCGTCCTTCAATGAGTTCACGAGCGTCTTCCGCCGGTGCGCAAAGGCGGCTTTGACCAGTCTGGTGAACATCGGTTCTTCCTCCGGGCTGAGTTCCCGCGCCTGCTTCATCCGCAACACTACGACGGCAGAACCGACCTCTGGTCGTGGCCGAAAACAATGGGCGGAGACCTTGAACGCCTTTGTCACCTCGGTGACGTATTGGGCCAGAACGGAGAGCACACCGTAATCGCGGCTGCCGGGTTTGGCAATCAGCCGATCGGCCACTTCGTCTTGCAGCATCAAGACAAGCCGTGGAAATCGGTCGCGCTGTTCCAGAAGGCGGAACAGCAGCGGCGTCGAGATATAGTATGGCAGGTTGGCTACCACGATGGTTCCGATTGGAAGACCTTCCAGCGAGTGGGTCATCGCGTCGCCGAGCACGAGCGTCAGGTTCGGTGTGTCGGCGTGCCGCTCCAAGAGATGGGCATGGAGCCGTGGATCGAGTTCGATCGCCGTGACACGGTCGGAAACGTGGCAAAGAGCTTCCGTGAGGATGCCCCGTCCCGGTCCGATTTCCAATACGGCATCGTGCCGGCGTAACTCGGCGACTGCGAGGATCTTCCGAACGATATTGGGGTCGATCAGGAAATTCTGGCCGAGTCGCTTGATGGCTGATGGTGACTCAGAGGAGGTCACGGTGTGACGTGCGAAAGCTGTTTGGCCAGCGCCACCAAGGGTGTCCGGTAGCATTCGATCAAATCGGCAAATTCTTCGATCAAGTCGTTCGTAAAACACGGTTCTGGATGGACACCGGCAAATTTCTGCGCTTCCTGCAATCCGACGGTGTGCGTCAGGATGGCGACGGTATCGGTCTTCCAATGCTCGACTCGTTCCATTCCCGCGACCGTATTGAGATCTTTGTTTGTCTGTTCAGCCAGCTTGTCGAGTTTCTCAATCTGCAGCCGCACAGCGGCGAGTCCTTTGAGAGCATCCTGTGGCATGGCGATCCGGTCCGGTTAGCCTTTGGATGGGCGGTTGTTGGCGATTTGTGCGGCCAGTTTCACCGCTTCGAGCAAGCTGCCCGGATCGGCAATGCCTTTCCCGACGATGTCGAAAGCAGTTCCATGATCCACCGACGTCCGGATGATCGGCAATCCTACGGTTACGTTCACACAGGTACCGAAGGCCACGAGTTTCAGCGGAATCAACCCTTGATCGTGATACATGGCGACGATGCCATCGTAGTGCCCTTTGGCGGCCTTCCCGAACAACGTATCGGCGGGCAACGGATCGCTGGCAAGAATGCCTTGCGCCCGGGCGGCGCACGATGCCGGAAGAATGACACGGGTTTCTTCATCGCCAAACAGCCCATGTTCGCCGGCATGAGGATTCAGTGCCGCAACGCCGATCTTCGGCTTCTTGATGCCGAAGTGCGTCGTGAGCGCCATCTGTGCCAGTCTGATGCTCTTTTCGATGTTCGCCCGGGTCAGGTGGGCGGGGAGGTTTTTGATCGCCACATGTGTGGTGACAAACATGATGCGTAGAGGGCCGCCCACGATCATCATGCCGGCTTCGTTCGCCTGGGTCAGGTCCGCCAGCAATTCTGTGTGGCCCGGATAACGACACCCGCCCATATTGATGGCTTCTTTGTTGATCGGCGCGGTCACAATGCCGTCAATGCATCCGATCCTGGCGAGCTCCACGCCTTTCTTGATAAAGGCGACCGAAGCGGCGCCGGTTTCTGCCGCTGCCACTCCCGGCGTGAATCGTGTCAGTGGGGTGTCCAGGGGGTCAAGCACGGCGATGGTGCCGCTCCGCCGAGGGAGCGGGTCATGACCGTCCACGCGAAAAGCTTTGAGGCTCAGCCTCAGCGCCTTGATGGTCCGTTCCATCACAGGCAGAGACCCGATCACGACTGGATAGCAGATGTTCCGCAGGGCTCGGCCTGCTACCGCTTTCACAATGACCTCTGGCCCGATCCCTGCCGGGTCGCCCATGGTCAGGCCGAGGAGCGGGAGTTTGGTGGTGGACGGCGTTTTACCGGATACGGCCTTGGCCATGCGGTGCCTCACTATCTCAGAAATAGATAGAGTGTGTAGCCGATATACAGCAGTGCCCCGCTGCTCAGTAGCCAGGCCCTCCAGTAGCCACCGATGAGCAATTGGAGCAGGTAGAACACCGTGGCTTGCACGGCCAGCACCATCGTCACGCTGGCGGCTGATGTGATCGCCCAGTCTGTTCCAAGCAATCCCACGGAGACGGGCACGGTCCCTTGGAATACCATCGCTCCGGTGACATTGCCGACGGCGAGGCGGTCTTTCTTGCGATAGAGCCAGAGGAAACTGTTTGACATTTCAGGTAGTTCAGTCGCGAGCGGGGCAATAAGCAGGGCGAGGAGCAGCGGAGACACATCAAACGATCCAGCCAGTGATTCTGCGGCCATGACGAACATGTGGGCGCCCAAGATCAGCCCTGCCAAGCCAATCACGCTTTGAAGCCCTATCATCAGACGGGACGGTGTGGCCGCTGATTTGGAGAAGATCAGCGGGTCCAACTGACTGCCTTCACCTTCGGCATCGGGTGTGCCCAGTTTTATCTTCATGTAGTAGGCATACATGCCGATCAAGGCGACGGCCGCAATGATGTGTACAAGTCGGGAGGGAATATAAATGCAGGCCAGCGCGGTCACGTACCCGATCGTAAAAAATACCAGATCGGTGACCACCTCACCGTACTTGAGTTGAAATCGGGCCGTGCGTTTTCCCGCCCGTGTATAGAGCAGCAGCAGCATGGCCAGGATCGGCAGGACCAATGTGCTCAGCATGAATGGCGCGCCGAGGATGGCCCCCAACCCCACTTCTTTTTCTTCCTGTCCGTCGCCGAAGAAAATGGCGATAATCGGGATTGAGGTTTCCGGCAAGGTCGTGCCGATCGCGGCAAGCACGCTGCCGACGGCTCCTTCGGAAATGCCCAGCCGTTTCCCCAGCCACTCGATCGCGTTGGTAAAGAGCGCGCAAGCTCCCAGCGTCACGGCGACTGACGCGACAAACAGCAGCGTGTAGGCTAAAACGGTCACGAGTCGCACCGTGAAGCAGGAGGTACCAAGGAGAACATTGGCGGTGAGACGGCAGGATCGGTCATGTCTTCCCCGAACGGAGGCGGTGATAGCTGTGAACGGCTGCTTCCATCACATCTTTGAGAGAGCGGCCAGTACTATCGGCAATGCGCTTGCAGTCGGCATATTCCGGCGCGGCCTTTTCTCTCCCCGTGCCTAGAGTGGCCACCTTCATATGAATTATCCCGCCTGGCACTTTGACGGAGACGAAGCGCCGCGGGAGGATCCGGCGGGCCACCTCTTGAACACGCACACCCAGGGCGGTGGTTTCCTGGAATACGGCGTCCAATACGGCATCGATGCGATGGCGTGCGGCAAGACAGCTCAGCACGACACCGGGCCGGCTGCGTTTCATAATGATGGGAATCAGTGCGACGTCCACGGCGCCGGCGGCAAATAGACGGTCCATCACATGCTCATAGGTTTGCGGGTTGAGATCGTCGAGATTGGTTTCGATGTGCACCACCTGGTCGATCGCGCGCGCAGTCGGTTCGGGTTCATTCGAGAGGAACACGCGCAAGACGTTCGGCCAGCCTTCCGGGTCTTGATCGCCGGCTCCGTAACCGACCGTGGCCGGAGTCAGGACGGACGCGGAGGAAAAATCTGACGTCAAGGTTCTCAGCAGAGCCACTCCCGTCGGTGTGGCCAACTCACATCGGGGCCCATCGGAGTATATCGGAATGCCTTTGGCCAGTGCGGCAACCGCCGGACCCGGCACCGGGAGCAGTCCGTGAGCAGTCTGAATCGTGCCGGCTCCCACATTGACGGCCGATGCCGTCACTCGTGTGACCTGTAAGAGATGGCAGCCGAGAATGCTGCCGACCACGTCGATGAACGAATCGATCACACCCACTTCATGAAAATGGACATCCTGTGCCTCTACTCGATGGGCCAGGCCTTCTGCTTCGGCCAGCCGGTCGAACACGGCGCGGCTCTGCTGTTTCACCGGATCGGGCAGGGTGCTGGCGGACAGGATCCGTCGAATGCGGGATAAGGTGAGCGGACGGTCAAACCCTCGTTGGATAATGACGTCCACCTTTGTGGCATGGAGCGCGCCGCGATGCACGTCGCGCTTGCGTAGGCGGTACCCCTTCAGCTTCAGGCGCCTGAGCCCGCTGATCAACTGCGGCCAAGACAAGCCGGCGCTGACGAGCGCGCCCAGGATCATGTCTCCGCTGACGCCTGAAAAACAGTCGAAATGCAGATGCCGTCCCACTCCGTCCCTCAACTCACCGAGCCACAGCGGCTCATCTTACAGAAGCAGCCGGTCAACGGCAAATCGCTGGCACTGGCTCATTGACAGCTGATGATGGCTATGCTATCCCCCCGTCCGATGAACGTGAACGTGGGCACAGCGCTCGCCACAGTCGCACCTCGGATATGTGCATGACGATGTTGATGTCGGCCGTGGCGCGACTGCAGCCAATTTTGCAAAAGACAGTCCTCTGGGCAGGCCTTCTCGGTCTGTGTCTTTCGATCCTGTTTCCCATCGATGGGGTGGCTAAGCAGAAGCAGTCCAGGCCTCCCCGTCCGGAACCGGAGCTGAAGATCATCGGATTGAACGTCACGCCGACGCCGTATACGCCGGGCAACGGCTCGCTTCAATTTGATGTGACTGTGCAACTTCCAAAAGAAGTGGAACATTCGACGCTGTTGGAAGTGACGTCCCTCATCAGCTCGCCCTCGAGGGCGTCCCTTCGCTTTCTCACGCAGCGCCAATCTGTGGAGGCCTATCCGGCAGTCACGGGCGAACACGAGCGACCCAAGGTATCCATTGCGTTGTTATGGGATGGGCAAGACCATCGTCATCAACCGGCCAGCGCCGGGACCTATTCGTATGAGGTCCGCATCAAGTTGCTGACGAACGGGGATAAAGGTCCTCGAACGACGATGGTGGCGTGGCCGAAGCGGGGGACGGTGAAAGTGAAATAGCGAATGGTGAAGGGGAAGGGGTGAGGCGTCAGAAGACGAAGGAGACTCTCTTTCTCCTCACCGTTCACCGTTCACGCCTAACGCATTGATCCGGTGCGCCAGGCAGCCGGCCCCGAATCCGTTGTCGATGTTCATCACACCGACGCCGGCGGCGCAAGAATTCAGCATCGTCAGCAACGCAGACAGCCCGCCAAAGCTGGCGCCGTATCCTCGGCTGGTTGGAACGGCAATGACCGGGCAGTGTACCAAGCCTCCGACGACGCTCGGCAACGCGCCGTCCATGCCGGCGACGACGATGATGACCCTGGCGTCGAAGAGCCGTTCTTTTCTTCCCAGCAAGCGATGGATACCCGCCACACCGACATCGTAAAGGCGCTCGACACGGCTGCCCATGACTTCCGCCGTGACGCGGGCCTCTTCGGCCACCGGCACATCCGCCGTGCCTGCCGACACGACGAGCACATGGCCCAGCGGTGTCTGTGAGGGAGGGTGGATGGCGACGATGCGCGCATCTGAATAATAGCGGGCCCGCCGATCCAGCTTGCAGATCGCGCGTGCCATCGCCGGCTCGGCACGGGTTGCGAGGAAGGGACCGCGCTTCTTGATAAACGATCGCGTAATGGCGACAACCTGCGAGACGGTTTTCCCCTCACAGAGGACGACTTCGGGAAATCCCTGGCGCAGAGACCGGTGATGATCGAGCGAGGCGAAGCCGAGGTCTTCAAAGGGCATGGACCGTAGCCGCTCACGCGCTTGAGCCACTGTGACGCGTCCATCGCGGACACGCGTCAGCAACTGTTCGAGTTGTTCTGGATTCATGCCTGCCCCTTTTCCGGTTTTGCGTCCCGTTCCATCAAATCGCTGACGGCCTTCCGGCACGATTTGTGATCGAACAGCACGGCGTTGATCTCTTGCGTAATAGGCATGTCTACACCATATTGCCGCGCGAGCCCTAGTGCCGCGTGGGCTGTCCGTACACCCTCGGCGACCGCCTGCATTCCACCCACGATGGCCTCCAACGCTTCTCCTTGGCCGAGACGAACACCGACCGAATGATTCCGGCTGAGTGTGCCGGTGCACGTCAGAATGAGATCCCCGACACCAGAAAGTCCGTAAAACGTCCGCGGGTCCGCCCCCATCGCGGTGCCTAATCGAACAATTTCAGTCAAGCCGCGTGTGATCAGGGCCGCGCGCGCATTGAGTCCGAGTTCCAACCCGTCGACCACACCGGCCGCCAGCGCCATGACATTCTTCAATGCACCGCCCAACTGGACGCCGACCAGATCTGTGTCAGCGTACACGCGGAATACGGGCGACATCAAAGCCTGCTGAAATTGCTGAACCAGTTGCTTGTCGGGGCCGGCCAGACAGACCGCAGTCGGACGTCCCGCGCTCAATTCGGTGGCGAAGCTCGGTCCGGAGAGGGCCATGAGCCTGTCGCGCATCGAGGCAGGGAGGACCTCTTCCATCACCTGAGTCATCAGCTTGGCCGTGCCTTCCTCAATTCCTTTGGTTGCACTGATCAGCGGGACTGGTTTCGAAAGACAGCCAGACAATCTCTTGAGGATCGGTCTGGTGACATGTGAGGGAACCACGAAGACAATGCCGTCGCAGGCATGTATGGCCTCGGCAAGGGACGACGTGGCTTTCAGATGTGTAGGGAGGGCGATGCCTTTGAGGAACATCGGGTTCTGATGAACGCTGTTGATGGCATCGACCACGGCTTGTTCATACGCCCAGAGGCGGACCTCTAGCCCTTTCTCAGCGAGATGTTTGGCGAGCGCCGTTCCCCAGGCTCCTGCACCGATAACGCTCAATTTCTTGACGGCCTGCATGGTGGGACGTAGGAGAGTCGAGATGTGCCTTTGTTATAAACCCGGCGGATTATAGGAAGCCCCTCATTCTCCTGTCAACGAACGGGACGAGCATTTTCAATCTGTCAAGTCCGACAGGCCACATCGCGTCTCGCAATTCTGCAAATGGCACGGGGTTTGCTCGTTTCTCCCCAGGATTTCAGAAATGGCTTTGTCAAAACAGCCGCAAGGTCTAGCATCGACATACAGGCTGAACATGCGTAACACACGGGGTGTTTGAATGAATCAGATACAAAGAGCCGTCCAGTCTCTCGCATTCTCGACGATCGTTCTGGCATTAGCCACGACCACACAGGTCTCCGCGACGTATGCCGAGACCTACATCGCCGGACAATTTGGTGTGACGTTGCCGTCTGTGGCGGGGAAGGGTCTTGGCGAGGGAGACCTGACCGGGGTATTTGCTCCAGGCTCGACCATCTCCGCTCAATCTCTAGAGAAATCTATTCTGTATGGCGCGAAGGTGGGCCATTACTTCAAGGCTGTTCCCTGGCTTGGTTTAGAAGCAGAAGTCTACAACACCACTCCTCATATCAAACAGCAAGTGGCTACATTCACCGGGCCTTCGGGATCCTCTGGGTCTATCGAGCTTCCGGGTTTGCACTTGCGAGTCCTTACTTTTGCGCCATTGAATGTGATGTTTCGATACCATAAGACAAGATTGCAGCCGTATGTAGGAGTAGGGCCGGGACTCTTCTTTGCTCGCATCGAGGATCCGGCGTTGACCTCGAACAATACGCAATCGAGCATGGGATTCGGCGTGAATGCGCAAGCGGGGGTTCGATATTACATTACAAGACAGGTAGCACTATTCGGAGAAGGCAAGTTCAACTACACCAGATTCAGTTTTGACGAAACGCCGGCTGGCATTTTCAATCTATTCGGCTTCGACGCGGACTATAAAATGTTTCACGCTTCCTTCGGCCTCAGTGTGCATTTCTAGCAGGTTACCCTTGGCAGGCTGGTAAACCCGGGTCGATCGGTGTAGCCTACCCACGGTCTTGGGAGGCTATGCCGATGCAAACCTGTCCAGCCTGTCAGCGCCCACAACCCGAAATCAATCGATTTTGCACGTACTGCGGCCGGCAACTGGACGAGCCTGCGCAGGCGCCTCCACCCTCGCAATCCGGCCGATCCGAACCAGGACAATTGAACATCCATGTGCTGTATGGGATGGTGGCGGCGTTGGTGCTCGCCATCGTATTTCCACCCTGGGAAGCTCCACCCGAGCAGCCGCCGGAATTTCTGGGGATGCATTTCATTCTCTCTCCTCCCAGCCCTGATGCGGTCATCAGCCGTATGTTGCAGACGATCGAGCTGATCACGATCACCATTGCCGGTCTGTATGGCGCGTTTCTATTTCGGAAGAAATAAGTTCGTCAACCGTCATGCGTCAATCGCGGGAAAGATGACTGACGTTCCGATTGACGGTTGACCAATGACGAATGACGTGTCTCAATCGAGTGCCAGCGTCAGACACTTCGCTGAGCCGCCGGACTTCATGAACTCGCCAAGCGACACGGAATGGGGTTGGTATCCACGCTTCCGGAGTAACCCTTCTGTCGTAGGACATCCTGAGGGAAGGACGACGTGCTTGCCCACGCAGACTGCGTTACAGGCAAACCGTAAGGCTTCATGTTCTGGAACAGCCAGACAATGCTCTGCTGACACTCGCTCGGCGATCGCGATTTGACCATAGTGATCGATGGCTGAAGGGAAATAGAGGAGGTCGCCTCCGCTCAAGGGGCAGAAGCAGGTGTCGAGATGGTAAAAGCGGGTATCGATGAGTTCGAGCGGAATGATCTCTCGATGAAATCGTTCGCTCAGGAATGGGAAGGCGCGGATATCCGACCGTTGGCGATAGCCACCGAACCAACAGTCCGGAAAGCCGAGGAGATCTCCCGCCCCTTCAAAGAACAGTCCTGACTCCAGCGTCATTACCTCGTAGCCGTGCTCCCGGAACCAGTGTTCAAAGTGTGCCTCCTCCCGTTGCCGTTCAGGATAGCGAAAGCGGCTGATGACCGCCGTACGGCCGACCACGATACCGGCGTTGGCGGTGAACACGAGATCGGGCAGTCCCGCCACCGGTGTCATTCGTTCAAGCGTGACCCCCACATCGTGCTCAAAGACGCGCATCAGCCCGTGCCACTGTTTGACGGCCTGTTCATGGTCGACCCGATTGCTGAGCCGCATCCAGGGGTTGATTTCGTATTCGATTCCGAAGAAGTCCGGCGGGCAGATGAGCAGGCGGCTCATACCGGTCTCTCCAGCACTGTGGCCGAGAGCAGCGAGTCAATAAGGTGTCCGTTGAGGAGGACCGTTTCTTGATGGAGGCTCATGGGCTGACGCTTGATCTCGTGTCTCCATTCTACCACTCACGTGCTGGAAGGGCGTTCAATGGGAAGGCCATCAACTATCAGCTGAGCGTATCAGTTTTCATCAGTTCTCGAAGCACACTCGTGGCGTAGGCGCCGGGAGGAAGTGTAAACGAAAGGGTCAGGACCGAACCGTCCAGCGACCAGTCAAGTTCCGCCAAGGGAATCCGCAACGCGCGCCGCTCTCCCCGAAACCCACAGGTCTTTGCCGCGGCGATAAGGGCGTCTTTCGTGGTTCCCGCGTCTGTCATGACAGCCTCTTCGATCCGTCCCGGCTCACCATCGGCCCACGAGACCCGAGAGCCGAACAAGATTCCCGTCGGACTGATCTCGAAGCGATCCGCGCGCGGCTGTTCTTGTTCGGCATTCTCGACGTGAAAGCAGGCGCCGTTGTCTGTCTTGATGGCCCAATCTCCGACAAAGACACGATCGATCGAGTCGATCCGCTGAGCCAGGATGTGGTTGAAGAGATGCGATTGGAACGTATTGAGGTACCACATCCGCTTGGCCCGGCTCAGCTGCGCCCGCTTGGCTGTGTCAGTCAGCAAGGCTGCGCCGACGAGATAGTTCTCACCTTTCTTGCCTTGCCGCTGCGGGCCGAAGTAATGGGGGACGCCTCGCTGTTGAAGCGTTGTCAGTACGGCGGGCACGGTCGTTCTCGCATGATCGGCAATGTCCCGGACGACCAAACGGAACCGGTTGCCCGCATGGTGTCCGGGCCGCAGCCGATTCCGGTGGCGTCCCAGGATGTCGATGGACAGGATCCGATCGTCGGGCTTCAGGCGACTGAGTTGTTCAGGCGTCACGAAATGCAGAGAAAGCATTTGGGTGGTGACAGCCCGTGCGTCTTTGAGCCCAGCAGTCCCGATGCCCTGCGCCTTTACGCCAACAGCGGCGGAAATTATCTTGACGAGATCCGGCGTGGATAGCAGCCGTTTGGTGACTTTGATGTAGAGGTGTTCTCCGTCCCCACACGGTAAATACAGCGGCCGCTCCTCGACCTGAAAATCTTCAGGGACGGTGCGGATGTGGCCGCCGATTCCGGGGAGGTCGCTGGTAAGAAAGGGATGGAGCGGTAGCATTACTCTTCTCGACTTTGTGAAATGACAGCCCCGCGCGTAGCTAAACCATCAAAACTGTTAAGAAACATGCGCATGGTATACTTTCCCTGTCCATGGCGAAACGACCGGGCCAATCACGGGTTGGAGAATGAGCCGACGACGGACGGTATCATGGCCTGATCGTGTGCGGTCCTGTATCGGGTATTGCCTCAGTGAACCGCTCTATCGGGCATTCAGTCTTGTGCCGCATTGGGAATGGGGTTTGTCTCAACACGATGTCTCTGTGCTGACCCATACCCATCCCTCTCTCGCCGGTCGTCGCGCCGTCCATCTGACGGATTTGCATCTGGATCGCTATCATTCACGGCATGATCGTATTGTCGACACCGTGAGCGAACTGCACCCCGATTGGATTTTTATCACAGGGGATTTGCTGAACGTCCCTGAAGGTTTGCCCCACCTCTTTCGATTTCTCGAGCGGCTGCGCGCCGTTGCACCTGTCTACATGACGTTAGGGAATCACGACCACTACAGTGGCGTGGGGGTCGCGCAATATGCCGAGTTGGCCGACCGGCACAAGATTACCTTGTTGATGAACCAAAGCGCCAGGCTCTCGGTAGGAACGGCAGAATTGATCGTTGTGGGAGTCGATGATCCCTCTCTGCATCGGGCCGATCTCCGATGTGTGCCTACACGTGCCGACCGCCGGTTTATTCTCCTGCTGGCCCACGCCCCGAACATTCTGGACTATGTAGAAGCGCATCATGACATCGACTTGATTCTGTGCGGGCACAGCCACGGAGGCCAGTGGAGAGTGCCGGGCATTCCCACCTTCTGGCTTCCTCCCGGATGCAATGGCCGTGTGGACGGTTGGCACGAATCCGGTCGACACAGGCTCTACGTCAATCGTGGACTCGGGTGGTCCTTTCTCCCGTTTCGTTTGAACTGTCGGCCAGAGATTGTGCTGCTTGAGTGGGTTTCGGAAGAGGTCAAGCCTCAAGCTGCATAATCTTCACCCTCGGATCCGTTCCAGCGCTTCTCTAGCCCGGCCCCGTACGGTCTGATCCCAATCGTGTTCCATGACGGTCTTGAGACGTTCACGTGCGTCGACGGCTCTCAGTCGTCCCAATCCCAAGGCCGCGCAGGCGCGCACGTAGGGGTGGTCGTCCTCCAGCGCCTTAAGAAGCAGCGGCACGACCGACTCGTCCTGCAGCGCGCCCAAGTGACTCGCCGCCATGCCTCTGACGCGATGTTGCTCATCCCCCACGGCTTGCTGCAGTGTGGTGCACCAGAGGTCTTTGAGGTCCGGTCCTACCGTATCCAGTCCATCGGTTCGGTAGGCGTTACACTCCATGAGTGCGAAGGACAGGTCCAATTTCTTACTCGGAACCGTTTCCCGTTGAAACGCGGTGATCAGTCGGTCACGTTCACGTCGTTGTGCGGCTCGACGAGTGAGGTTCCGGATCACAACCACCACGATCGATCCGATTATGACTCCACCTGCCGCCATCGGCACTATCTGGTCGACCACATACTCTTGGGTGTCAGGAGGCAGCTTTTTCCAGATCCACACTCCGGCCACGAGAAGGCCGACCAGGACGATGATCGACGTCAGATTGGCGTGCCCTCGGGCATCACGTTCCATCATAGGAATCGGATCTTACGGGCGCGATCGATCAACCGTCAACGAATCGGGTTCGACGGACGTCATCCCGCTCCCTTCCTCAGACACCGGACTTGACGCTCGCTTGAAGTGCAGACTACTCTGGCCCCGTGGAACTGCCTCATCTGAAGGACGATCCCCACCTCAAGCTCGTTCGGCCACTGGTCGAGGCCTATCTTGCCTTCTGGCGGACAGGCAACCGACACATCAAATCGATGAAGTTGACTCCTTCCCAGTTCGACGTGCTGGTGACGCTGGGCGATACCCACGGCATGACCTGTTCGGAGTTATCGGAGCAGACCCTTGTCACGAAAGGCACGTTGACCGGAGTGCTTGATCGGTTGGTCTCAAAGGGCCTCGTCAGGCGGGAGACGATACGTGGCGATCGCCGCTCGACGAGGGTCTTGCTGACTGCGAAAGGGGAGGCGTCTTTCCGGAAGACGTTCGCTGCGCACATCGCGTTCCTGCGGCCGTTCTTTGCGCGGGCTTTGAGCCCGCAAGAAGTGGATCAGGTTTGTCTGTCACTACGACGTCTCCGAGATAGTTTTCGAGAGCCTACAAGCTGACGCTATGCAGCTCACCATTCTGGGTTCCGGTACCAATGTGCATCCCACGCGTGCCGCGGCTGGGTATCTGGTGTGTACGGACCAACAGATTCTCCTCGATTTTGGACCTCGTACCCTCATGAATCTGATCAAGACCGGCGTCAACCGGCATCAAGTCACGCATATTCTTTTCTCCCATTTTCACGCGGACCACTTTTCCGATTTCATCACGTTTTTCTTCGACGCGGTGATCTATGCCAAGCACGAAGGAGGGCGCCGCCCCGGCATGACAGTGATCGGTCCGCGGGGCACGATACGGTTGCTGCAGACAATCATGGGAGCCTTCCCGAGTTTTTCCAGGCCGCCATTCAAGGTGACGTTGAAAGAAGTCTCTGTGAAGGCATTCATGATCGGGGATACGCGCGTCGTTCCGAAACCCCTGGTCCACGTTCCGGATCTTTCAAGCGTTGGTTATCGGATCGAGTATCAGGGGAAATCGATGGTCTATTCCGGCGATACGCAATATTGCGACAGCCTCGTGCGTCTCTGCGGCAACACGGACCTGGCCGTCCTCGACTGCTCATTTCCGGCGAATAAGCCGGGGCCGGTTCATTTGCACGCCGGACAATGCGGCCAAGTTGCGCAAGAGGCCGGCGTCGGCCAGCTCATCCTGTCACATTTCTATCCGATCGCGGATCGGTACGACGTGAAGGCTCAGGCTGGGGAACGGTATGGGGGCAAGATCAGGAAGGGAAGAGACTTGTTGACGATCAGACTGTAAATTACAACCCTTCTTCGCGCGGTTCACCACCCAGAATTTCAATATACTTGGTCAGGCGGGCGGTCTTCACGGGCTCGTTGGTCTTCGCGTAAATCGCCAACAGATTTTTCACCATTCGGGAGAGGATTGCACGAACCGGACTGGGTTGCAGATAGGTGTCGTCGAATCCGTAACCCGCTTCCGTCAGAAACCGCGCGCAATTCTTCTCGGTCAACAGTGCGCCGCCGTTAAAGCAGTCGACAAATATCTTGTAACGGTCGGACTCGTATTTCACAAGAAAATGCCCGGGCATACCAATGCCCAATACCGGTAGATTCAGCCGTTGCCCGATCAGCAGGTAGACCACGGACAGGCTGATTGGAATGCCGACTCGCCGGTCCATGACACGGTTGAGGTAGCTGTTGTCCGTTTCATAGTAGTTCTTGGTATTGCCCTTGAACCCTTGTTCGACGAATAAATAGCGGTTGAGCGCATTGACCGTTTCCTCTCCGGACGACCGGAGGCCGATGCGCGCCCGCACTTCCTGGGCCATGCGATCCAGTTGTGACAGGTACTGCGCGACATCGAGCGCCGGAAAGGCGTGGCGGGCAATCAAGAACGCTCCGGCTTCCAGGTTCATGGTCTGATCCGGCTGTGCAGCCAGTTCCACCAGCTCTTCTTCCAGCTTGCCCCAGCGGATTTCTTCCAGCACGGAGGCGATTCGGTCGGCCATCTCCGGCTGCTCGATCTCGGCCTCCTGCAGGAGGGGAACCGCCGGTGGTCCGATCGTGATCAGTTGTCCGCTGATGGTGCGAACAATCCGGTCATCCTCGTCGGAGAGCAAGCGAATCAGCGCTCGGATTTGGCTTTCAGGAGTAACCATAGTGCGTCACAGTGTTGAGTGTTTAGTGTTGAGTTTGAGGCCCAATTCACAGTTCAACACTCACAACTCAACACTCGCCGAAAGAGCCTCGTGTTTCACGAGGCCGTTTATCCCATCGCCCGTCGGAAGGCCTTGGCGCCTCCGTACAAGCACAATGCGTCGAATACCAGCATCACGATCACCACCATGCCAACATGCGGCAAAGCTTCGCTCCATCCGGACAGGATCAAGGGCCGCACGGCGTCAATGGCCCAGGTCATGGGGTTGAACTTCGCGAGAAAGCTCATCCACCCAGGCATGGCTGCCAGCGGCACGAGCGCGGAGCTTAAAAAAATCATCGGCAAGGACAAGAATCCCAGCACGGAAAAGAAATCGCCGTGGCTTTTTACGGAAAAGGCCATGGCCATGGAGATGGCGGTGAGTCCCACTCCGAACATCATGCCGATCAGGAGAATCGTTGCGACTCCAAGCAGGCCCGTCGCTGGATGGACGTCAAAGAGGAAGGCGACGCCAAGAATGACGAGGACCTGCATTGAGGTGATCCCCATCACGAAAATAAACCGGCTCAGAATGACGGAGGTTCGATGAATCGGCGTGGACATCAGCCGCTCCAAGAACCCATTTTCCTTGTCGAACAGCAGATCAACCCCGCCGGCCAAACCGTTGTTGAGGACCGTCATCACGACAACCCCGGCGGCAAGAAAGCTGATGTAGTTGGGGGCCTGGGTCACCTGCATATCCGCTGCCCGCTGAAACAGGTTCCCGAAGAAGATCAGCCAGAACAGCATGGGCTGTACCAGAGTGAACAGCATGCTGAACTTCTCACGACTCAGCCGCTTCACCCACCGCATGGTCAACGCGCCGATTTCTTGCCAATAATGTTCCACAGCACTCCTTTAGGTGGTCTCGGCCTCAGGCTTCGATTCAGTGATGGCCCGCCCCGTATGCGCGATGAAGACGTCGTCCAATCGGGGCCGGTTGTATTGAATGAACTCAATGCTGCATCCCAACCGATTGGCCGACTCCAAAATGGCCGGCAGGGCTTTTTCCGGTGATTCCACACGAATATCGAGACCTTTGTCCGTCGTCCGGACCGATGTAATCGCCGGCTGGTGTTTCAACGCGGCCTCCAATCCTGCCGTTCGATCCTGCTCCTTGAGCGTCAGCGACACGATGTCACCGCCGAGCGCAATCTTGAGTTCAGCCGGCGAGCCCAGCGTCTTGATCTTGCCGCCGTCGATGATGGCTAGTCGGTCGCACAGCTGGTCCGCTTCATCCAGGTAGTTGGTCGTCATGACCACCGTGAGGCCGCGAGTCTTCAGCATCCGTACGTATTCCCAGATCCTGAGCCGGCTTTGCACATCGAGGCCGAGGGTAGGCTCGTCGAGGAACAAAATTTTCGGATTGGGGAGCAAGCCGCAGGCGATATCAAGCTTGCGCTTCATGCCGCCGGAGTAGGTTTTGGCCGGACGATCCGCATGGGCGTTAAGTTCAACCAGCGTCAATAGTTCGTCGATGCGCTTGGCGGCTTCTGCTTTCGACAGATGGTAGAGCGCGCCGAGCAGCTCAAGATGTTCGCGGCCCGTGAGAAACCGGTCGATGGCCCGTTCCTGCGGCACATAGCCGATGAGTGTCCGCACCAGGTCCGCCTCGCGCACAGTGTCATGGCCGAAGACAGCGGCGCTGCCGGAGGTCGGGTGCAAGAGGGTAATGAGTGTGCGGAGGGTGGTACTTTTCCCCGCGCCGTTGGGGCCCAATAGGCCGAAGATCTCGCCGGCATAAACCTGGAACGAAATGTCATCGACGGCCTTGTGGCTGTCGTAGGTTTTGCAGAGCCGATTGACGTCGATTGCGATTGCGCGGTCCATTACTCCCAATCCTTTGGGCGGTGCGGGTCGAACAGCATAAATTGGATCAGATCGTTCAGCCGGCCGGCCCGTTGGCGCAACCCGTCTGCCTCCAACAAGAATTGTTTCTCCAACGGTGTACATTCCAGATAGGTGGAAAGGGTGTTGACGAGCACTTCGTCGTTGACATCCTCACGGAAAAACCCTTGCCAGGCGGTGCTGTCTTCCCTGGATTGCAAGTACCGTCCAAGGATCTCAACCAGCGCGCGTCGAACATCCGCCGGCAGCCCTTCTTCCTCGATCCTGGGTTTGAGGTGAATGGTCGCTTCGCGATAGGGCTTCTCAAAATGCTCTTCCTGGATCTCGCAGCGCTCGAGTCCCTGGAGCAGAATATTCGAACGGCCGTCCGGCAAGGGTTGCACGCTCATGATCCGTCCGATGCAGAGCGTCGGATAGATCGCCGGATTGCCATAGTAATCCGTTTCCCATCCTTCTTTGAGCAACGCCATGGCGATATGGCGGCTTCCATTTGAGGCGTCGGCGACCATTGAGCGGTAGCGTGGTTCGAAAATGTGGAGCGGCAAATACGTCTTCGGGAAAAAGACGACATTGGGCAATGGGAACACCGGGAGGCGACTGGGGATCGCGACCGGCTCCATTCGCTCGGCCGGTGTGCGGCCGGGAGGCTCGCGTTCTTGATGCATCTGCATGACTCACGATAGCCGAGAGTCGTGAAAATTGTCAACGCTCATTCCTGCGCACGTTCCAACTGCGTGAACGCGAAAAACCCGCTCCAGTACAGGCGATTTGTGTGGCCGTCGATCCCCGTGCTATAAGCGTTGACTGAGAGGATGGCCGATGCCGATCAGCTCTGTCCAAATCCGCCCCTTCCCTCAAGCCGTGCGCCGTGGTGTGCGCGTCATCATGTTGTGTGCCGCCGGGATGGTCGGAGTTCCCTCAATTGCATTGAGTGAGCCTGTCTTGCCATCGTCGTTTGAACAGGCGGCAGCCGGCTATCGGTATGAGTTCCCGAGAGACCATGGATCGCATCCATCGTATCGGACGGAATGGTGGTACTACACGGGCCATCTTCGGGCCAAAACCGGCCGGCTCTTCGGGTATGAGTTGACGTTCTTCCGCCGCGCGGTTTCACCGGAGGACATCAAGACGCAGCCGTCGCAGTGGTCGGTGAGCCACCTGTATCTGGCGCATCTGGCCGTGACGGACGTCGAAGGCCGGCGGTTTCATTTTTCGGAGAAGCTTAGCAGGGCCGGGTTGGGGAAAGCCGGCGCGGAAGAGTCTCGGCTCCATGCTTGGATCGACGATTGGCGGGCAGAGGCAGCGCCCGCTCCGAACGGGATGCACACGTTGTTTGCGCGCGACGGGACGGCGACCCTTGATTTGCAGCTGCAGCCGGCCAAGCCCTTGGTCGTCCATGGGCGCGACGGCATCAGCCGGAAAGGAGCGGGTGAGGGGAACGCGACGCATTATTATTCATTCACGCGTCTGGCGACCACCGGCAACCTCACGATCGGCACGGAACGTTTCGAGGTCGCCGGCACCAGTTGGATGGACCATGAATTTGGTTCGACCGATCTCGGCCCAGATTTGTCCGGATGGGACTGGTTTAGTATTCAATTGGAGGATCAGAGTGAACTGATGCTGTATCGTCTTCGCCGAAAGGATGGAGGATCCGATCTCGAGTCCAGCGGCACCATCGTATTGCCTGATGGAACGACTCGGCACCTCTCAGTCTCAGATATCCGAATCGAATCCACCCGCACATGGACCAGCCAAGAGAGCAGGGCGGTGTATCCCAGCACGTGGCGGATTGAGGTGCCCTCCATGGATCTTGCTCTGGAGGTGATGCCGTTACTCGCGGATCAGGAACTGCGCACATCGCGCAGCACGCAGGTCACCTACTGGGAAGGCGCCGTTTCCGTCTCAGGCCTCAAGCACGGTCGCTCGGTGAAAGGCCAGGGCTATGTAGAACTGACCGGCTATGCGGAGCGGATCCAGCAGAAGATGTAGGGATGACGGATTATTGGGGAGTGGAATGAAATACGTCGGTTGTGTCGCCTTCTTTAGTCCCCTCGGCTGATCCCAGGCTAGTGTCGCGCTTCTTCACCTCCGCGAGCGCTTCAGGAGTTCCGATGGCCTGGAGTGCATTTCCAGCCAACATCGACAAGTATGTGCCTTTCTGGTCCATCGCTTTGGCCAGAGCTGGAATCGCCGGGGCGGCTTTGGGCCCCATCTCCGCCAGGATCTCCGCGGCGGCTTCACGAACGGTTCGTTTTGAATCGCCGAGGCTCCCGGCCAGGGCGAGGATAACGTGGTCGGAGTCGAACCGCCTCAAGAACCGCACCGCCCATGGCCGCATGGAATCATCGCCCTCTTTCAGCTGCGAGATCATGAATGCCTCGACCTCAGGTGAGCGGTTTCCAATGCAGGCGAGCGATGACAGAAAATGGTGTTTGACCGAGGGAGTGATGGCCGGGTTGCGGAACAGGCGAATGAGTTGCGGACTCAGACTGGCGGCGGCTGGTCCCCGTTCGCACAGCACTCCGGCAAGAAAGTCCGTATGCTTGAGCGGTGTCGCTCGGAACGCCTCGGCAATCGCAGGCAGGGCGGAATCTCCCAGGAGAATCAAGGCCACCTTGATCTCTTCCCGTTTCTTGTGATCGACGGTATCCAGTTCAGCGATCAACTGCTGCGCACTCTTGGTCGGCAGGTGCGAGGTATTGACCGGGTGTGTGGTCAGCCAGGCTTGGACGCGCTGTTTGGCCTCATCCCGCTGGGCGGCCGTCATGCGGTAGGTCGGGATATACTCCTGGGGATTACACCGTGACGGAGCGAGTAACTGCGCGATGCCGCACCAGGCATAGGCCTGGACCATATCTTGCGGGACGCCCTGGCCGTGCAGATGCCGTTCGGCTAGTTTCATTTGGGCGGTGACATGGCCTTGCTCAGAGGCCAGCGTCAGCCATTTGATGGCCTCCGCCGTGTGAGCCACTTTTCTCGCTTTGGCTTTCGCTTTTCCCTTCGCTTTTCCCTTCTCCTTCCCGTGTACTCTCGGTTCAGGGAGACCTTCCTCATTCATCATGGCGAATAGGTATTGAGCCTCTGCCAGTCCGGATTCCGCCGCCGGCTTGACCCATTTGAGTGCTTCCGTGCTGTCCTGATTCACGCCCTTCCCACTGTAGTGCATGAAACCGATGTAATACTGGGCCTTGGGATCGCCATCTTCGGCGAGCGGATGCAAATCTTGATAGGCGGTCTGGTAGTCTGCCTTCTTAAAGGCCGCGACACCTGATTCGAAAGAGGCCTCTGCAAGCAAAGGAGTCGAGCTCAGTGCAAGTGCAATGAACAGAATGACGGATTTCGTAGACATGGGCGCCCCCTGCCGGCTGGTGAGTCGCAATCAAGACTGAATATCCGCCGATTATGAAGGATTGCGCACGAGAGGCAACTGAATTCACAGAATACGGGAACGCAGGGTTCCTTGTCGAGCCGCCACATTCTTGCATCCCGGCGACTGCTCATACAGATAGAGTTGTCATTCGACTTGATCCCACCCATGTCCCGACTGTTGTGCGGTCAACTCCTTGTTCATCAGGCCGCCGCATATAAAAAGGTACGCTTGCAGTGCAGAACTAACAGGATGGGAGTCATGATGCGTTCTCGCCTTGACTCCGTCCAGCCCCTATGATTAGGTCCCGCACCACAATGAAGTTCCTTCGTGTAATCCCCACTCTCTGTCTAGTTTCACTTTTCCTTTTCTCGCTCGGCTGTCAAAAAGAGAGCGAATCCATCGTTTCGATTGCGCTGCATCCCAAGAATCCCGACATTCTCTACGTGGCGACGAACGACGCGGTGTACAAATCTCGTGATGGGGGAGGGACCTGGGAGAAGTTCCCGAGCTTTAGTGCGCGGCGGGTGACGACGCTCGCGATCGATCCGCTCTTGCCGGCCACCATTTATGCCGGAACCATGGGGGATGCGGTTTACAAGAGTCCGGACGGCGGGCAGCATTGGCTGCCACATAATGTGGGTTTGAAGGAGCACGTCTCGTTCATCAATCAATTTGTCTTTCACCCGGCAGCCAGCGAACAGATCTATGCGGCGACGACGGTCGGCGCGTTCTTTACGAAAGATGCAGGCCGTGAATGGGTTGAGCGGATGAACGGGATGAAGGAAGTGCACATCGTGACGTCGATTGCAATCAACCCCAAAGAACCGTCGGTGCTCTATGGCGGGACAACCGGCGGTGTCTATCGATCGGACGATGCGGCGGCGACCTGGAAGAAAATTAATAGCGGATTGATCCCTGAAACGGAGCTGATGGCGGCCATGGCCTTAGGGGTCAATGCCATCGAGATCAACCGGACTACGCCGGATGTGGTGTACGCAGGCACAACGAAAGGGCTCTTTCGCACGGTGGACAAGGGCGAGCATTGGGAACGGATCGGTCAGTCCGTGACCGATCCGTTTGTCAGCAGCGTGGTACTCCATCCAACGGATGTATCGCAGCTCTACCTGGGCGGTCCTGCCGGAGTCTGGAAAAGCTCAGACGGTGGCAAGACCTGGCAGGCCATGAATCAAGGATTGACGACGCTCAACATCAGGGCCCTGGCCATGGCGCCGACCTATTCCCAAACCCTTTACGCCGGCACCAACGGCAGCGGCCTCTACCGCTCCAACGACGCCGGTGCCACGTGGGCGCCGGTGCCGCTGAAAGCGGCGACAGATCAAAGATAAAGCCCGTCATACGTCAACCGTCATTCGTAGGGAATGGTCAAAGACAAGATCTGCCTTTTCCGTCTTTTCCGGTTGACGCATGACGCTTGATGATGACTCCCTAGTATCCCGACTTCGCCCCTGCGCCCCCATGTTGGTACTTGCCGCTGTAGGACAGCATTTGATCAGTCAAGGCTTTCCACTCATCCTCAGTCATGAGGTTCTTCATCCTGAACCGCAAGGTGAGAATCCTTGTCGAGGTCGCCGTTCGTTGTTGGACCGCCTCGTTCAGTATCTTGGTGAAGTCCGCGGGCGTCGCCGAATAGCTGCCGTTCAAGGTGTACAGTTGCCGGTGATTGGCCCGTTCCTGCTCTCGGCCCGCCTTCAATTGTTCGACGATCTCGCCGACGATCTCATTGACCTGTTTGGCCTTGTCAGGATCCTTGACCGTCCGGTTGATCAATGCCGACATATCTTGCCGGCCCTTTTGCCAATAGGCGTCTCCGGCCGTGCCGCCCATCATCCCATGATGGTGGGAATGATAGGACGAGCAGCCGGCTAACAACGCCACTGCGACCACGCCGAGCACTCCACTGAACATCCGCGTCATATTCAACCTCCATTGAAGAGTTGTGATGGTTCCAGTCTCTACCGTATGATTCACGCGATGACTATGCCAACGACGAACCCGACCCAGTCCGATCCGTTCCAGACACTCAAAGACGAGTTTCGCCGTCACCTCGAGATCTTCTACGCCCGGCTTAAGCTTGCGCCGCCGTATGAAAGCGTGGAGAAAGCCCTTCGCGCCTTGACGACGGCGGTGCATGCGCTGCCCAAAGAAGAACAGGCCCGAATCATAGCTGATTCCGCTGCGCGATGGGAGCAGTTTGCGCGGGCTTTTCACACGTCCGGCTTGGCCAAGAAGCATCGGGGAATCATTGCCGGCCTGGCACGTAATCGGCCGGCGCTGGATTTGCCCGCCGACTACGATCATTTCTTGAACCTGTTCACGGCGTAACGGGACTGGAGCTGGGATGAACCGCTCCTCCGAGCGCGTCGCGCAGCTCCTCATAAACTTGCATGAGGCGGTTGTGTTCTAACCGATAGGACATCGTCACGGTGACCAATCCAGCCGCCAGGACGAGCAGGGCGCCGGCGACGAGGCCCACACCCATAAACACTCCTTCCAGTGAGGCAAATCCTCCATCCAAGGCGTAGGCAACCACAAACACCAGCGAGCCGATCAAGACCACCCCGAACCAGAGCAGCGTCATCAGCGCCGACGACCAGGGAATGCGCTTGACGCACAGTGCCTCTATCATATGGTCTCCCGCCTGGCCTCCGGCAGAGAGGTGAATAAGACCCTTCACCGGCCAGGCCGAGCGAAATCCAATCGAAAAGAATCGATATTTGGGGCGAATCGCGATTTGGGAGACGTCCGGATAGAACCGCGCGACTCCATGGGGCAGCATGAGTACGCCGTCGGCGGAAAACCGGCTGCGCACCGTCTCGATGGCGCTGGCAGTCCACCGGTCTTGGGTCCTGGCGACACTGCATCCATAACGGATGGCGTCGGGAGTGAACCGGACAAAGTAGAGCCAGTCACCCAGGATGAGCCCGATGAACAACATGCTGGCAAACAGTCCGGCTAATACCATGCCGGGTACCTATCCCACAGGGGCTTGATGCGAATCAAGTTACCACGAGACGCTTCGATATGGCAGGTGCAGCGTGCCGAAGAAGTGTGTTGACTCAGTGAAGGGACTTGGCTACAGTAGCCTCCGTTTGCGGCCTGGGCAGATCTGCGCCCCGCGCGGATATTCTGCTTAGTAGCGTTCACCTTGTGTCGATTTGGCCGCCTTCGGCGCTGTGCCGACGCTCTGTAGGGTGCAGGTCGTCTGAGGTGTAGAGGAGATCATGGATCGCGACAAGATCGAACGGGTGTATACGACCTACGCGGGTTTCTACGATCAGGTCTTTGGAAAAGTATTTCAGGAGGGGCGCGAATCGGCCATTCGCAATCTGAATGTCCAACCTGGCGAACATGTGTTGGAAGTCGGGGTGGGAACCGGCATCGCTCTTCCCATGTATCCCAGCCATTGCCGCATCGTTGGGATTGATCTTTCGGAAGGCATGCTGGCGAAGGCGAAGGAACGGGCTCAAGCCCAACAGCTCTCGCATGTGCAACTCCAGATCATGGATGCCGGGGCGATGGAGTTCGACGACAATAGCTTTGATACGGTTGTTGCAGCCTATGTCGTCACGGCGGTTCCGGATTATCGGAAGGTCGTCAACGAAATGATTCGTGTCTGCCGGCCTGGCGGTCGTATCATCATGTTGAATCACTTCAGCAATGGGAACAAGGTCATCAACGCGGTGGAACGGGTCCTCTCGCCACTGACCAAACACTTGGGTTGGAGAACCGATCTCTCATTGAATACGGTGTTGGAAGGTACTTCGTTGCACGTTGCCAGAAATCAAAAGGTCAACCCGCTTCGGTTGTGGGCGCTGGTGGAGTGTGAGAACAGAAAGAATGCTCACAGTCATGTGGGCCGCGCCGGTGCGGAACACAACACCGCCGGATATGCACACGGTAATGGGGCGGCGAGCTATTCCAACGGGAATGGACGCTATTCCCACGAACCTGCCCACTGATTCACGCGCATCTTCAACGGCCAGCGTCTGGTCCCGTCATTTGCCTCCGAGTGCCGTCCGTCCCTCTTGCGTGAGCCAGCTTTCCCATTCGCGTCCCGGGATAATGGTCGTTCCAACCAGGCAGTTCCCTGGAAAATACTGGGTGATGTGGTCGGCGAGTACTTCCAGGATGCGGCAGATCTGCCGATCTTTGGTGCCGAGGACTCGCAACACCAGCCCGAATCCTTGACTCTCCGTCAAGCCGTAGGCCATCACGTGGACCATGTTGGTCCGGGTAGAGCACCCATCGCCGGTGGGGATGAGATCGCCTTCCCACTGAATCGTCGGATGAACGGCCATTGCCCGCTTCGCGGCTCGCCACGTACAGGGCATCCCAGCTCGATCTAACTCATCCAATAACCATTGCACGGTAGGACCGTCGGCGGCTTCCCCTTGGAAGGTCCAGCGAGCCAGTTCGGCGATGGGGTGAGCCCCGATGATCGGCGTCGAGACTTCTTCCAGCTCGGCCTCTTCACAGACGATGTACAATTCCCCTTGCGGGTCGAACCAGAACCGCAGTTTGCCCGCGTTGTATTCGGCCTGAATGACGTCCAGCGAGGAGCAGTCCGCGCCCTCCTGCTCGAACAGCGAAAAGTCCGTCACACCGGTCATGAGCAGCCTGGCCACGCGCACGAGTCCGCGTACTTGGTAACGGATCGTTACGGATACCGTCGTGCCTGCCGGCATCTCCCGTCCGGATTCTTCGTCAAAGAGGCGGCGCTTGGACATCTGCACATCGGTCACATAGCCAGAACGAAATCCGCCTGTGTGGGCAATCAGCCAGCGAAGGTCTTCGGCGGTTTTGATCTGATGTCGCATGGCGCGATTGTAGCGCAGAGCAAGCGAAAAGGGCTAGGAAAGAAGGCGATTTCAATGAGGTGGTTGCCGTTACAATGGCGGTTTGTGGCCGCTCGTCGCATGGTCGACGATCTCTTTGGCCTGTGTGAGTGACATATCCGGCTGTTGTCGCCGCAGGGCCATGACCGCATTGATCGTGCGGCCGGTCTGAATCAGATGGGTCAGTCCTTCGCCGAGACTTTCGGAGATCTCGACCTTGAGCAACGGCTGAATCCGTTTGGCCTCGCGCAGGGCGTGCTCTTTGGAGAGGTACAGGTTGGTGGTCAACGGGACGGTCCGATCCTTGAGCACGAACAAGACGGACCACCGTTCGCGCTGCCGGTTCGCCGGCAACAACTCTTCATCAGACTCATAGGTGCGGAGCAGGAGCAGTTTGGTTACTTCGTCGAACCGGAATCGGTCCACCACCGCGCTGGTCAGGCCTTTGCTGATGACGGTGATATCCAGACGGTGCGGATCGATGACCAGCCGACGCACTTGAAGAACCCACCCGCTGAAACCTAAGAGCAGCACGCCCAGCGTTCCACCGATGATTTTCCCCGTGTCCCGTTCCGCTCCCGTGAGCGTCGTGTATACCAGCAGGCCCATGCCGGCAGCACCGGCAAAGAACACATAGCGCAGCCATTCGCTGTTGTCGCGGAACACCAACAGTTTCAAAGGTGACGGCATGATTGAGTCTCAGAGAGGCCTGAATCGTTCTGTTTCTATGGCTCTGTGCTGAGTTCAGGATAGAAGGCGGGGGCACTGCCGTACAGCCTTTTTGAAAATCGTGCCCGGCATGTGAGGTTAAGAGGTGGCGGGCGTTGATGATGCGCGTCAGCGGCGGCGCCACCATGAGACGACAGGCGGTATCCGGCGGCGGCGCAACGTGTGCCATACTTCACAGGAGTTCTCGAACCGGAGCCCCGCCCGTCTGCACAGGTCGGCGGCGAGGCCGGCCTCGTCCGGTCCCTGGTTGATCATCACGAACAGGCCGGCGGGTTTCAGATTCCTTGCCACCCGTGCAAACAAAGCATGGGGCGCCAACACATATAATGGCATGCGCCAGGCCAAGACCGGATCGGGTGTCACGAAGGGATACCAGGCGACGATTGTATCTGCCTGGACCTTATAGTGCGCGTAGTCGGCGACCTGAAACGAGGCCCGCGGTAACGCGGTGACATATCCTTGCGCATCTACTCCACCGGCTGTAGCCGTTGGAGTAGATGCGATGTCCTTCCAACTCCACACCGGTCAAAGCCGAGGGAGAAAAGAAGGCGTGGAGGGCGGGGGCATACCAGAAATTCGACGAGCCAATATCGTGCATCGTCCCGCCGTGCGGACGCAGCTGTCCCCACGCCATCCAGGCTTGATCGAGAATGTCGAGATAGTCGTAATTCTTCAGTGCTGTGAGAGACGAGCACTGTCGTTCAAACTGGACGTCGAAGCGGCGCTGCAGGATCGCCACCTTGGCCAGCCGGCCTCCGCTCAGATAGGGTACATGCCCTGCCGGCGTTTCATGATACACCCCGCGGGACCACTTCAATCGCTTGCTGAGTTGGTACCAGAATCCGTGGTAGACGGAACGGAGTTGTTGAGAGAGTGAATAGCACCGTGGAGCCAGCAGCTCACCAGGATGCAAGGCCGGTTTGGCGTCAGCCGTTTCCGGCACGAGGACCGTATTCATGCATTCTTTGTCGGTTGAACAGAGAGAAGGCTAAAGAGGATAAGCGGGGCAGTTTCTGGACAAGTTGTTCAATTTGTGATTCCCCGTAGCTTGCTGCGGGGAGCTTCATTTCCGATCCGTTCCAGTTTCCAAATGTAATGGGTAGGGCATCTTATCCCCGCTGACACGCGCATACAAGGTTGAAGTCCGGCGTTTCCACAGGCCAGTTGCACCCAGAAAGCTCAGTGACGTGTATGACAGCTTCATCCTTACTTTCGGATGCAAGCCGAGTGAGCCTGTGTAAACCATCAATAATTATATTCCGATCGCAACCAGTGCACCGGAGCGAAATGACACTGGCCTCATTGAGCTGACGATCAGAGAGATCGCATCGTTCTTCCAGAAGCTGTCTGAGTAGCGGTTCAGTGGCAACTAGTTCTTCAAGACTGAGCGCCAGTGCATTTTGATCGTTATGACGGGCGTCTGGATTCTGGGTATCTGTGCTGTAGTCTGGACGCTGGACTGCTTTGTCGGCGTCTATTTGACCTTGCCGGCGCGGCGGGCGCGCGGTGGACACCCCGCTGGGCAGGAAGGGGTAACACGCAGTTGGTGGGACCGCTGGAAACCGGCTTGGTTGGTGAAGTGGGGGAGCTCGGCCTATCGAATCAATTTCGATCTGCATCGGGCCGGGGGATTGTGGACTTGGGTGCTGTTGCTGATCTTTGCTTGGTCCAGTGTCTACATGAATCTGTGGGATACGGTCTATACCTGGACGACCCAAACGCTGTTTGAGTACCACACGATCTGGACAGAGAATCCGACTCGAGCGCAGCCGCTGGAACAACCGAAGCTCTCCTGGCGGGAGGCGCAGGCGCGGGGTGAAACCCTGATGGCAGAGCAGGCGGCACAGCACGGCTTTGTTGTGGAGCAGCCGGTGGCCTTGGGGTTCGACGCTGAGCGTGGTACCTACACCTGGCAAGTGTACACGAACAAGGAGATCGATGATCGGAGTCGCCGGTACACGACGCAAGTGCTCTTCGACGCAGACAGCGGAGCGCTGAGACTCGTCCTCCTTCCAAGCGGCCAGTACACCGGCAACACGATCAGCAACTGGCTGTATGCGTTGCATATGGCCAATGTGTTCGGGCTACCTTATCGGATCCTGGTTTGTGTGATGGGGCTCGTGGTGACCATGCTCTCCGTCACGGGTGTCTATATCTGGTGGAAAAAGCGGCGCTCGCGGCTCGTGGCCGCCCGTCGACGTACGGCATCGAATGGAATCACAGTTACTTCATTAGGATGAGCATCGGTAGAAGCGGGAGGATAGCGCACACCATGGAGAATTTGAAGTACGCGGTGGATTACGGCGTGATCGGCTTATTGACGATCCTAGGGTGTTGGGCGGTACTTGTTGCCATTGAACGGTGGTGGTTCTATGCGCGTGTAGATCCGGCGCAGTTCTCCGGGCTTCAGACATATGAAGTCGTGCTCACCAAGCGGCTGGTCATCATCGGGACGATTGCCGCGAATGCGCCCTATATCGGCTTGCTGGGCACGGTGCTGGGTATCATGCTCACGTTTCATACGATGGGGACGACCGGGGCATTGGCCGTCAGCTCGATCATGATCGGGTTGAGCTTAGCGCTCAAGGCTACGGCGGTGGGCTTGCTCGTCGCGATTCCCTGTGTCGTGATGAACAACGTGCTGCGCCGTCGCGTGAATGAACTGCTGACGCTGTATAAGGTGCAGCATGGAGCGTGACATCAATCAGATCAATGTGATTCCGCTCGTCGATGTGATGCTGGTCTTGCTGGTGATCGTGTTGACGACCGCCACCTTCATCTCGACCGGACAGGTGCCGGTCAATCTGGCCAAGGCAAAGGAAACCAGCGCACGGAAGGACACACCGATTGTAGTCTCCCTCACGGCAGAGGGAGGTCTGTTTCTTAACGATCGTGCCGTGGACGAAACCGGCCTGCCGCCGCTGTTGCAGCCCTATCCGAAAGAATCGTCCGTCGTGGTCCGGGCTGATCGGGTGACCCTGCTGGAACGGTTCGTCAGCCTTGTGGATGAAATCCGCGGCCTCGGATTTCACCAAGTCAGCCTGGAAGTGGTCAAGTTATGACGTGGCGCGCCTGTGTCCGATGTTATCGAGCCTCATCTGTAGCATCCGTGAGCAGGCGTCGGTAGACAGCCCTTCTAGTGCTCTCCTACACTTAGCGACATTTTATGCCGTAGGGTGATTCGTGCTTCGCGCACTTCGCTTCATGCATGTGCCTCAATCCTCCAACAGGTCTTCAGGCCTGTTGGCTCTGATCGCCTGTCTGCTCGTCGGCATTCATGTCGTGGCTGAGTATGTGTGCATGACCTGCACCTAATCCGACTGAAGAGCCGAGCGTCCGTTCCTTTCATCTCCATGGCGGGGAGGATCGCAACCCCTGCCATCATGGCAGGCCGGAGCCAAACCCGCTGACAGCCTGGGCCTGTGCGGTCACGCAGGACGATGATGCGGTTGTCTTGCTGGACATTCCTCTGCTTCCGATCCTCGTGGCGTTGTTTGGGCCACTCGTCATCCTGCGTGTCGCCTATCACAACATCTCGCTCGTCGCGGCTCAGAGCCGCGGTCCTCCGAGCCGCTCCCTCTAATACTACGACAGACGGTTTCTAGCCCAACGACGAACCGACCGTACGGTCTCGACCTGCTCCTTTCCACGGAAGAAGGGGACTGTACCGTCGTCTTGAGGGGGTTAGATCCAATTGTAATTGTGTAAGGAGATCTCGAGATGTCGTTGTTGCACCTTCTCTTGTTCAAGTGGCCCTCAGCTGACACCCTAAGCGATTCGCGTTGCGCAGTGCGGCTCCTGTTCTTTGCCCTGGCCCTCGTCACGGCTCTGACAGCCTGTACCGGTCCGCTCAAGCCTGTTCCCGCGCAAACCAGCGAAGAAAGGCCGGCTCCTGTTGCCGAACAGGCCGAGCCGCTGAAACCAGCGGAGCCTGCTCTGCCGGCTGCACCCACTGAGAAGACCGTTGTCCCTCCTGTCCCAATCCCAGTTCCGCCCATGACCGAGGCACCCAAGCCGGACGAGGCCGAGGGGGCAGTCTTGGAGGCGAAGCCGGTGCAGGTGGTGGCGTCACGCGAGTCCTACCGAGCTGAGCGATCGACGACGGCCACCAAGACCGATACGCCGATCATGGAAACCCCGTTTTCCATCC
>VGXE01000026.1 GCA_016873455.1 Nitrospira sp.
AGAGAAATCTCCTGCTGCTGAGTGATGGTCAAGTGTGTGGGCTCGTCACCTGAGCCGCAATGAAGAAACCCGATGGAGGAACCCTGAGTCCTAAAAAACTGGCGGAGAGGGAGGGATTTGAACCCTCGGTAGAGATTTTGTCCCTACGGCGGTTTAGCAAACCGCTGCCTTCGGCCACTCGGCCACCTCTCCACGTCAGATTGCTGGGATGGGGATCAGGTCCGCAGTTTTGGCGGACAACGTCGTGAGGTGGGATCACCGCCGACGAGGCGTGATCATACCTCAGCCTCTAGGGTAGGCACAAGGGATTGGGATGTATGCGTGAGATTGGTTAGGACGAGGGTGTCATCTCCTCACGCAACCATGTAGACAGGGGTAGGTCCCGTCTCTCAGACTGAGCAGAGGATTCTGGAACATGTGCGGCGACGGATTCGTTGGAAGACGATGGAGTGTCAGAGTCGGAATGCGAGGGGCTGATTGTCACAAGAGGCGTTGGAAAACGCAGTTCCACGTCACTCGGACGGACTACCCCGCTGAGGGCGAGCATTTGCAGCGCTTTCCGTTTTTGCTGTGCCTGTAGCCGCCGGGCGCGCCAGGATGTCAAAGACATTGGAAGTCTCCCTGCTCTCAGTTACATTGCATCCATAATACGTGGCAGAAATCCTCATCGAATTTTCTCGGGTGGCGGCAGTGGGAACATCGAGCGAGGATCCCGGCCCCTTCGATGGCCGATGAACTTCGAAGCACAAGTTGGTAGGTGTATCCGCCACAGAAAGGGCAGGGTTTCCCGTGCACGTCTCGTCTAATGCTTCCGATCTTGCCCAGCTGTTTCTCCATAGGATAGGGGCTCCTTCTCAAGAGTCCGGACGGTTTAGAGTCAGCTGCGAGCAGGATAGCCCTGAACACGAGTGCTGAAAATACCGTAGAGGTAGCGGCGATTAGACGAAAGAGGGGGTGCGCGGTACTGGAAGGCCAATCAGGTGTTCCGGGAAAGTGGGAGGTTAGAACCGAATGAGAATCTGTTCGCTGGTCCGAGGTGCTCGTGAGGAGGTGCGCTGTACGGATTTGAACTGATTGAGCCGGGCCTGATTTTCCGGAGACACTGAGAGCAGGTCGACTTTGATCCAGTGGCTTTCGACCCATTCGACTTCGGCCAAATCAACGGCAATGTGCGCATCCTCATCGGGGAGCCAGAAACGAATCTTGACATAATCCCCAGTCCGGAGCTTGTCAGGGGCAGACACTTCTCGGTTTGGCGCCGACAATTCGTAGAGACAGCCTTCCCCTTCGAGGCCAGTCTGGCTGCGTTTGAGAATGCAATTGATCAACATCTGAGAAAGCGGTGAGGTCGGCATAGACTCTCCTTGGAGGCATGCGACGAATGGGCAGAGGATAGTACAACTTGCGGGGCATTTTCCACTACCCTAGTCGGGGAGGAGCTCCACCGAAAGTGGTATACGCGTAGTCCTACCGGCAAGATCTCCGTACAATTTAAGATACCGCAGGGATTACCACAGCCCGGCTTCTCCTTCTGGGCATGACTTTGATTTTGGAAGTAATTGATAGGGAGCGGCTTGTTTTAGAGGGGCTGATTCATCGACGTCGAGCCTTGCGAAGAGAAGGGTTTCATCCGCGGCCTTTTCCGTAGCGGTTCGCAAAAGCCCTTCCCGGTTGAGAATTTTCACCGCATTGGTTCGTGACACGATCGGAGGGTACTCTCGAAACTGGTCGGCCGACACAAACGGCACCTGGATAGTCACCGGGCGGTGGTCCACATAGATGAACTTTCGCAACGTCTCATCTATCGGAGTCTTCAAGCTTAAAACCAGGGAACTTCCTGCGGCAATGGCAGGAATAGACACGAGATAGAATCGCCGGGTGTCCCGTGCAGGGGTTTCCATGCGGCCTGTTGTGTCTGTTCGTGGTGCAGTCAGCAGTTGGGTTGCCGGACTCAGGGCGGGAGATCTGACGCCGAGGTGGAGGTTGGCAATGTTCTGATCGGAGGTGTTTTCTAGCAGGAGCTTAATGACGACCCAGGATTGTGAGGGAGGTGGGGTGGCCAGACCGGTTGGCAGGGGTTCTTCAATCGTCCTGAGGCTGCAGTTGGTGACAAGGTTCCGCCTCTCGAAAAAATATCGTTGAACATTTCCCTCTGATGCGGAAGCACGCTCGTCGGTATAAAAGGCGACCCCCACCTTGATGATAGTGGGTCTGAACCAGGCGACGACTGTCGGGAGTACAAACGGCACGAGTACGGCGAACAGCCCGAGGATGATGATCTTATTCAGCCAGCTTTGCTGCCAAAACCATTGCCAGAGTTTCTGCAGGATGTTCATGCAACTATGCTCCGAGAGAGACCGGCAGGACCGTATGCTACCGTGAGGAGCTATGACAAGAATAGTCGCATAGAACGTGAACTATGGCGGAGGGGGCGAGATTTGAACTCGCGGATGAGTTACCCCATCTCCGGTTTTCAAGACCGGTCCGTTCGGCCGCTCCGGCACCCCTCCATACCGACCTTCGGTTGACCCGCTCGCTAATTATCGCTGTATCGTATTTGAGGCGAGCGGATAAACACCATCGAATGCGCTTTTGCCCCGATCCGAAGTAAACCAACCTTCGGTTGACCCGCAGGTCACTCGTTCACAATGCGTTCTTTTCCACCCATGTATGGTCTCAGCGCATCAGGAATCAAGACGGACCCGTCTGGCTGTTGATAGTTTTCAAGTATTGCCACCAGGGTTCGGCCCACCGCAAGGCCTGACCCGTTCAGCGTATGGACGAAATCTGGTTTGGCCTCTTTCTTCCCTCCACTGGGGCGGTACTTAATGGTGGCCCGTCTGGCCTGAAACGATTCAAAATTGCTGCAGGATGAAATTTCCCGGTACTGGTCCTGAGACGGGAGCCAGACTTCGATGTCATAGGTCTTCGCGGCCGAAAATCCGAGGTCGCCGGTGCACAAGGTGACGACACGATAGGGTAAATTCAAGGTTTGCAAGATCGCCTCGGCATGCCCGGTCAATCGTTCAAGCTCGTCATGCGAACCCTCGGGGGTGGTGAAGGCCACGAGTTCCACCTTGTTGAATTGGTGTAGGCGGATAAGGCCTCGGGTATCTTTGCCGTACGACCCTGCCTCTCGTCTGAAACAAGGGGTACAGGCTGTGTAGCGGATGGGCAGACGATCCTCGCTGAGTATTTCATCGCGGTGGAGGTTGGTCACCGGCACTTCGGCAGTGGGGATCAGAAACCAGTCCTCGTCACGCAACCGAAACAGGTCATCCTCGAATTTGGGCAGCTGGCCGGTTCCGGTCATCGTCTGCCGATTGACCAAGACGGGAGAAAGGATCTCGCGGTAGCCGTGTCGGGTGGTATGGAGATCGAGCATATAATCGATCAACGCGCGCTCCATCCTGGCGCCAGCCCCGCTGAGCACCGCAAAGCGAGCTCCGGCGATTTTCGCGGCTCGGTCGAAATCGAGAATCCCCAAGGCCTCCCCAATCTCCCAATGAGATTTGGGGGGAGCGGAGAAGGAAGGGATGGTGCCCCACCGGCGTACTTCGACATTTTGCGAGGAGTCGGTGCCCTGTGGAACTGTGTGATGAGGAAGATTGGGAATACGCAACGCGAGGCCGTTCAATGTTTCTTCCGTTTCGCGCAGAGTCCCTTCAATGTCCTTGATACGTTCTCCCACCTGCTTCATGGCCTCGATGGCTTCGTCGGCAGGTTCTTTGGCGCGGCGGCGGCGCGCCACGTCGTCGGAGCCCTTCTTGAGCTCATGGCGCAGTTGCTCGACCTGTGTGGTCAGCGTCCGCCGTTCGTCGCTGAGCTTTTGGATGATGTCCCAGGGAACGTCCTGCCCGCGCCGTCCCAAAGCGGTGCGGACCACGTCCAAGTTGTCACGGAGATATTTGGGGTCGTGCATGGCGTATCCTTGTAAAAGCGTGTGGAATCTAGCATTCGAGGTATGGAGAGTCAACGAAACTTGCGCTCTGTTCGTCCGGATGATGGATACATCCACCGTGGGCGAATTGACAGGGAGTAGGGACAAGGAACAGGATGGCTCATGCGTACCGTGTCCAACCCACCCAATCCGTTTGAATCCCAGTACCGTGAACTCCTGGAGCCGTCTCGTCTGGCCAAATTGACGGTCTATGAAGACGAGACGCGCGAGATTTTGAGCCGTAACGACAGTCCGGATCTGCCTTTTCGATGGAGCGTGAATCCTTACCGGGGATGTTTTCATGGCTGTGCCTATTGTTATGCTCGGCCGTCGCATGAGTACTGGGGGTTCGGAGCAGGAACGGATTTTGAGAGTAAAATCATCGTCAAAGACAATGCACCGCGGTTGTTACGACAGGCCTTTGACCGGCAGTCGTGGAGCGGAGAGCTGATCGTCTTTTCAGGCAACACAGACTGCTATCAGCCGCTGGAGGCCACCTATGGCCTGACGCGGGAGTGTCTGTCCGTCTGTGCGGAGTACCGCAATCCTGTGGGAGTAATTACGAAGGGCGCGTTGGTACTGAGGGACATCGACGTGTTGAAACAACTCAGTCATGAGGCGTGGGTGCAGGTCTACTTCAGTATTCCATTTGCATCGGATGATGTTGCACGAAAAATTGAGCCGCATGTGCCGTCGATTGCCAAACGGTTTGAGACGATGGAGGTTCTGGCCGATGCAGGGATCGCTACGGGAATCTCCATCGCCCCCGTCATTCCGGGGCTGAACGAGGGCGATATCCCTGAATTGCTGGATCGTGCGAGACGTGCGGGGGCCGTTAGTGCTACCTACAGTGTGTTGAGACTGTCCGGGAGTTTGGAATCGGTGTTTATCGATCGAATGCGAGAGGCATTCCCAGATCGTATCGGGAAAATCGTCAATCGACTGCGTGAGGTGCGAGGCGGAGTGCTCACAGAGGCTCGATTTTTTAGGCGGCAAACTGGACAGGGGCCTTACGGTGAGGTTATCGAGCAGCTGTTCGCTCTGGCCAAGCGCAGAAAGGGATTTCCCGAAACAGATAGGAGGGATATTCCTCAGTCCTTTCGGCGCCCGTTGAGTGAGCAAACGTCCTTGTTTAATGGGGAGAGATGATGAAGCACAATCCGGGATTTTTACAGCTGGTCGAACAGGCAAAGGTGCGTGTGTCAGAACAAACAGTGGGGGAGGTCAAGGGGCGGCTCGATCGGGGAGAGCCGGTCCATTTTCTCGATGTGCGTGAGGATGCGGAGTTTGCCACGGATCATGCGAAGGGGGCGCGGCATCTCGGCAAGGGCATCATCGAGCGTGACATTGAGACGGTGATCCCGGACAAGGAGGCTCCGATCATCCTGTACTGCGGTGGCGGGTTCAGGTCGGTTCTGGCGGCGGATACTCTTCAGCAGATGGGCTATCGTCGTGTGATCTCGATGACGGGGGGCATACGAGCTTGGCGGGAGGCCGGCTATCCTCTGGAATAGCCGGTGGCTCTATTTGTTCGTCTTGTCGAACTCCTCAATGACCTGTTTGGTCAGGTCGAGCGTATCCTTATTATAGATGACGATTTTAACCGTCTGTTCACTGCCTTTGTCGACGACAAGGGCGAAGCCGCCTTTTTCAGCCGTGGCTTGCGTGGCCGTCATGATTTTCTTCATGTATTCGTCAACAAGTTCTTTCTGCTTCTTCTGGAGTTCCTGGTTGAAATCCTGTGCGCGCTTTTGGAAGTCCTGCACCTTCGTCTGAAACTGCGTGCTTTTTTCTTTCTTTTCCGCCTCGCTCATTTTCGGCAATTGATCTTTGATCTGTTTTTCGTAGTTGCGCAGGTCTTCTTCGTCTTTTGCCAGGAGTTTCTGCCGAACGTTGACATATTCTTTCAGTCCGTCGAGCGCCCGCTTTCCAGCCTTCGATTTTTCCAAGACGATCTGAGGGTCCACGACGCCCATCTTGAACGAGTCGGACGCATACCCGGGTAGTGAACACAGCCCGAGCATCAAGGCAGTCAACGACGCAACACGCACCATCCGCAGTACAGCGATTCGCATGGACACTCCTTCTACGACTGTAGGTGAAAGACGAACCTCGACAGAATAGCCGTGCAGTGCTGGTCTGTCAAGCAAACGGCTACCATGCATCAAAGGTAATGGATTCAACGCTGAGGGAGGCCTCGACGCCGTATTTCCACTTTAATCGTCGAGCGACCGCCCGCAATGCTTGCTCATTCACAAGGTCTGAAGCAAAGGGGTCCTGGACTCTTCTGAGGCGTTCCGATGCCAGCGCAGGTTTGTACCCCAATTCTTTCATGGCCAGAGCCAGCACATTCAGCTGGGTCATGCGTGAGGCATGGTTCAGGCCGGCCAAGGCCGTTTCCGTAGACATGCCGGGCGAACTGATGTTTTGCATGAATTGGATCGCACGGATCTTCAATTCTGCACGCTGAGGATCCGTGAGTGTCGGCAAGGTCAGTTCAACCAAGAGGGCGTTGGTGGATCCTGCAAACGACGGAATGCCGAGAATCCGACCAAGAAGACCCATGCCATCTCCTGGGGTGCAAACAAATGAGCGTCACGATTCGCGGGGCAGTCTACTCAAACTCACGAAGGTTTTCCAGTATGCCGCGATCTCAATGAATTATTCGGGTAAGACATCCTCAATGGAAACGTGTAATGCCTGCACCATTTTGCGCAATTCCGCCAACGAAGTGGACAGCGGTGGGATCAGCACGACCACATTTCCTATCGGTCTGATGAGCAGGCCTCTGGTTCGCGCCGCGGCCGCCACGCGATGGCCGATTCTGGCCTTCGGCGGGTAGGGCTCTTTGGACGCACGGTTTTTGACCAGCTCAATCCCCACCAAGAAACCTTGCTGCCGAATGTCTCCTACGTGCTCCATGTTGGCAAAGGGGCGAAGGAGGCGGGAGAAAGCCGCGATCTTGGGACGCAGCCGAGTGAGCGTCCGTTCCTTTCGAAAAACTTCCAGATTGGCCAACGCCACGGCGCAGCCCAGCTGATTGCCGGTGTAGCTGTGGCCATGGAAGAACGTTTTGAACTCCTCATACTTTCCGAGGAATGCCGAATAGATCTCCTCGGTTGTGAGCGTGGCGGCAAGCGGCATGTAGCCGCCGGTCAGGCCCTTACTGATGGCCATGAGATCCGGCGTTACCCCCTCGTGTTCACAGGCAAACATCCTGCCTGTGCGTCCGAATCCGGTAGCGACTTCATCGGCGATTAAGAGGACCTGGTATCTCGTGCAGAGCTCGCGGATGCGTTTCAGGTAGCCCGGTGGATGGGCAACCATGCCGGCAGCGGCCTGCATCAGTGGTTCAATGACGAACCCTGCCAATTCCTGATGGCGAGTCTTGAGTATCGCTTCGATGGGATCCAGGCACGCGATGCGGCAAGACGGGTAGTTTAGTTTCAAGGGGCAACGGTAGCAATACGGCGGTTCGGCTTCCACTGTGGGAAACAGAAGGGGTTTGAAACGTTCGTGAAAGAGCTGGATATTTCCCACACTGACAGCCCCGATCGTATCTCCGTGATACGCGAGTTTGAGATGGAGAAACGTGTTTTTCCGGCCAGCCTTCGGATGCCGTTGCTGCCAGTATTGGACGGCCATCTTCAAGGCGATCTCCACGGCGGTTGAGCCGTTGTCTGAATAGAAGACGCGGCCGAGCCCTTTTGGAGCGATCCGTATCAACGCACGGGCGAGCTCAATGGCTGGTGGATTCGAAAGGCCCAGGAACGTTGAGTGCGCAATATGTTCGAGTTGCGTTGTGAGGGCTCGGTTTAAGGTCGGATGCCGGTGTCCGTGCAGATTGACCCAGATCGACGAAGTTCCGTCAAGGTAGCGTGTCCCTTCGGTGTCAATGAGGTAGGATCCTTTGCCGCGATCGATGATCAGCGGTGTCTCCTGTTCCCATTCTTGCATCTGGGTAAAGGGGTGCCAGAGGTACCGACGGTCCCAGTCGGCCAGTTGTTGAGTGATTGACTTGCGCGCCACGATGAGTCACGTTCCAGAAAGCTGCTGGCTTATAGCGTATCGCGGATGACAGAAACAAGCAGGGAGGCGGACTGGCTTTGCCGCCTGCGCCATACGCCATTAGCTATACGCTCTTCGCGCCGTCCGTGGGCGATTTCTTTGACAACCTGGAGGGCAGTTACTATAATGACCCGATTTTCAGAAATGAGCTAGGATTTGCAAAGCCTTATACGCAATTTCTCGATTATCGCGCATATCGATCACGGCAAATCAACCCTCGCTGACCGGTTCCTCGAAGCCACAGGCGCAGTCACGGCCCGAGAGGCCAAAGAGCAGATTCTCGATGCCATGGACCTTGAACGGGAACGTGGCATTACGATCAAGGCTCATGCGGTGGCGATCCGGTACAAGGCCAAAGATGGGAAGGTCTATGCCTTGCATTTGATCGATACGCCGGGCCACGTCGATTTCACCTACGAAGTGTCCAGAAGTTTGGCCGCCTGCGAGGGATCGCTGTTGCTGGTCGATGCGACACAGGGCGTGCAAGCGCAGACCATTGCCAACGTCAATCTGGCGATGGCCAACAAGCACGTGATCATTCCGGTCATCAACAAGATCGACCTGGCCAGCGCGGACGTCGAGGGCACCAAGCAATCCATGGCCGAAGTGCTGATGCTGGATGACACCGACGCGATGCCCATCAGTGCCAAGGAAGGACGCGGCGTTCCGGAAGTGCTGGAGGCGATTATCGAACGGATTCCTGCGCCGTCCGGAAATCCGCAGGCCCCGCTGAAGGCCCTGATTTTCGATTCCTGGTTTGATAACTACCAAGGTGTGATCGTCTTGATCCGTGTCGTCGATGGCGCCGTACGTCCGGGCATGAAGATTAAGGTGATGTCGAACGGCCGACTCTTTGAAGTGATGGAGGTCGGCCAGTTTACGCCCAAGCGGGTCAAGCGTACGGAGTTGTTGACCGGTGAGGTTGGGTATCTCTGCGCCAACATGAAAGAAGTCGCGGATGTGAAGATCGGCGACACCATCACCGATGCGGTGCAGTCGACGAGCGAGCCGTTCCCTGGCTACAAAGAGGTAAAGCCCCTGGTGTTTTGCGGGCTCTATTCGACCGACACCGCGAAATATGAAGATCTCCGTGACGCGCTGGTGAAGCTGCGGCTCAACGACTCATCGTTCGTCTATGAGCCGGAAACATCACTCGCCCTCGGATTCGGTTTTCGCTGTGGGTTTCTGGGTTTATTGCACATGGAAATTATCCAGGAGCGGCTGGAGCGTGAATATGGGCTGACCCTCATCACGACGGCTCCGACCGTGGTCTACCGGGTGACCACGACCAAAGGAGAGGTGCTGGAGATCGACAATCCGGCCGAACTGCCTCCGCCCAACAGCATTGAGCAGTTCGAGGAGCCATTTATTCTGACGACGGTCATCACGCCGGAACGGTATATGGGCGCGATTCTTCAGTTATGCCAGGAACGCCGGGGGATTCAGCGCAGCATTCAGTTCCTCGATCCGACCCGTGTGATGATCAGCTATGAAATGCCGTTGAATGAAGTCATCCTCGATTTTTACGACAAGTTGAAGTCGCGGACGCAAGGGTATGCGTCGTTAGACTATGAATTGCTGGGCTATCGGGAGTCTGACCTGGTGAGGCTCGATATTTTGTTGAATGGTGAAGCCGTGGACGCGCTGTCATTCATTACTCATCGTGAGCGCTCCTATCCGCGTGGGCGTCAATTGGCTGAGAAAATGAAAGAATTGATCCCCCGGCAGATGTTCGAGATCGCCATTCAGGCGGCTATCGGCACCAAGATTGTCGCGCGCGAGACGATTGGGGCGATGAAGAAAAACGTCACGGCCAAATGCTACGGGGGTGACATTACCCGCAAACGCAAGCTCCTCGAAAAACAAAAAGAAGGCAAGAAGCGGATGAAGGCCGTTGGCAGCGTTGAAGTTCCCCAGGAAGCGTTTCTCGCGATTCTCAAGGTCGGTGAAGAATGAGTCTCGACCCCAATCAGGCAAACCTCGATAAGCTTTCCGGTTCCCCCGGTGGTGGCCCGCCGACTGCTGAACCCGAGACGAAGGTGTCGGAGCAGGGCACGGGCCGGGCGGGAGCGAAATCGATCATTCGCGAATATTCCGAAGCGATTATCGTGGCGCTGCTGCTGGCCTTTGCGATCCGTGTGTTTGTCGTGCAAGCCTTCAAGATTCCCTCCGGCTCGATGATCCCCACGCTGCAGATCGGGGACCATATTTTGGTCAGCAAGCTGACCTATGGGTTGCAGTGGCCGGCGGATTGCAGATTGCAATGGAACTTTTCCCCGGTCAATTGTTATACGTCCCGCACCGTGGTTGAGTTCGGGAAGCCACAGCGCGGCGACATCGTCGTATTCCGGTTTCCCGAAGATGAGGAAAAGGATTTCATCAAGCGCATCGTCGGCACACCGGGCGATACGGTGCAGGTGCGCAACAAAGTCATATTGGTCAACGGGGAGCCGCTCGACGACAAAGCCTTTACACAACGCGTCGATCCGGGCATGATCGATGGGACCATCAGTCCACGCGATAATTTCGGCCCGGTCACGGTGCCGGAGGACTCATACTTTGTCATGGGGGACAATCGCGATCAGAGCCTGGACAGCCGGTTCTGGGGATACGTGCGGGAAGAAAAAATCCGCGGCAAGGCGTTCCGAATATACTGGTCCTGGAGCGGGCAGGGGAATTGGACGGAGTGGGTCCGATGGGAACGGTTCGGGAAGGCTATCCAATGAAAAAACACGCGAAGGCCTCCATGTCTGTACGGGACAAACGCGATCGGGATACGCCCGTGTCCGCAGAGACGCTCCGGCAATGTGTGCAGCGGTTTCCCCAGGCGTCCGTGCTGGTCGTGGGGGACTTGATTCTTGACCACTATGTCATGGGCAAGGTGAGCCGGATTTCTCCGGAAGCACCGGTCCCCGTGGTGCACGTCGAGTCTGAGTCACTGCGGCTTGGCGGCGCGGCCAATGTCTTCAACAACATTCTGGCGCTGGGCGGGAAGGCCGATCTCTGTGGGGTGATCGGTGCGGACGAAAGCGGCCGGCTCTTGATGAAAGAGTTGGGGGCAAAACGGTCGGGGCGCGGCGGAGTGGTGATCGATCACGATCGCCCCACGACCAGGAAAAGTCGGGTGATCGCGCATCATCAACAAATCGTCCGGTACGATGTCGAGGGACGGCAGGAACTCAAGGCGACCTTGCAACGGCGTATTCTCCACTATGTCGAATCGCGTCTGCGAGAATTGACCTGCGTGGTGGTGTCCGACTATGCCAAAGGCGTCATCTCCGCAAGTTTGATGTCTGAATTGACCAGGCTGGCCGCACTGCGAAAGGTTCCCGTCATTGTCGATCCCAAAGTCGAGCATTTCGGTTACTACAAAGGTGTGACGGTCATTACGCCGAACCATCTGGAAGCGGCGCAGGCGTCCGGCGTGCATGGGGACGACGACCAAACGATCAATGAAGCGGGCGCCATGATTCGCCAGCGCCTGGGATGCCAATCCGTGCTCATCACGCGCGGTGAAAAGGGCATGAGTTTGTATGAGGCTGACGGCGCGTCCTGGCATCTCCCGACCCAAGCACGGCAGGTGTATGACGTTACCGGCGCCGGTGATACCGTCATCGGCACATTGGCGTTGGCGCTCTCAGCTGGTGCGACCATGAAGGACGGCGCGATCTTGGCCAATCATGCGGCCGGCATCGTGGTGGGCATGGTCGGTACGGCGACCGTGTCTCCTGAACAGTTGTCGGAGGTGTTAGGGCATGGGTAATGGATCACATGACGTCACCGTGGTCATTCCGGCCCGCTACGGCTCATCCCGCTTTCCCGGCAAGCCGCTGATTCTGATCAACGGTAAGCCGATGATTCAGCATGTGTACGAGCAGGCCGAGGCGTGCAAATCTGTGTCGGCGGTCTTGGTCGCGACGGACGACGATCGGATCAAGCAGGCGGTCGAGCAATTCGGCGGCCGGGTCGTGAAGGTCACGGGGGACTATCGAACGGGAACCGACCGGGTGGCGGCCGTCGCGCGTATGTTTACCGGCGAGCTGTTCCTTAATTTGCAAGGTGATGAGATTCCGCTGAATCCGCAGTTGTTGGATGATCTGATTGAGCCATTCATTAAGAGCAGCGCAAAAATGGGAACTCTCAAGCGGGTCATCGACACGACCGCGGATCTGCACAATCCAGCTGTGGTCAAAGTGGTGACGGACGTCGAGGGCCATGCCCTGTACTTCTCCAGAGCGCCGATTCCGCTGGTTCGCGACGATCCTGACCGACACGCTGTCGGAGGGCTGCATTATATTCATCTGGGCATCTACATGTTTACGAAAGAGACGCTGCTGAAATACACGGCGTTGCCGACCAGTCCCTTGGAAAACGCCGAGAAGCTGGAACAGCTCCGCGCTTTGGAGCACGGCACTCGGATCAAGGTCTGGGAAACTTCACACGCCTCGTTGCGCGTTGATCAGCCGGAGGACGTGGCGGGTGTGGCTGAGAAACTGCGCCAATTTGACGTCGTCAAACGTGAACTCAAAGGGGTTGTCGTCGCTCGATGAGGACGGCATGCGGATCAGAGTCGTCAGACCTCGGATTGTGGAGGCACCCATGAGCAAGTTCATCTTCGTCACGGGCGGAGTCGTGTCGTCACTAGGGAAGGGGCTGGCCTCGGCGTCTATTGGGAACTTGCTCGAAAGCCGCGGCTTGAAGATCACATTTCTCAAGCTGGATCCCTATATCAACGTCGATCCCGGCACGATGAATCCCTATCAGCACGGCGAAGTGTATGTCACGGACGACGGGGCTGAAACGGATCTTGACCTTGGGCACTATGAACGGTTTACCTCCTTGTCTCTGACGAAGGAAAACAACTACACGACCGGACGGATCTACCACTCCGTCATTACGAAAGAGCGGCGCGGAGACTATTTGGGAGGAACCGTGCAAGTGGTTCCTCATGTGACGGATGAGATCAAGCAAGCCATCATGCGCATTTCCAAGGGCATGGACGTCACGATCGTCGAGATCGGCGGTACGGTGGGCGACATAGAAAGTCTCCCGTTTCTCGAAGCGATCAGGCAAATGCCCTACGACGTGGGGCGCGACAATGTGCTGTACGTCCATCTGACGTTGGTTCCCTATATCGGCGCGGCCGGAGAATTGAAGACCAAACCGACGCAACATTCGGTCAACAAGCTTCGTGAGATCGGCATTCAGCCGAATATTCTCCTGTGCCGTACCGACCGTTATCTGCCCCCTGAACTCAAGGGCAAGATCGCCATGTTCTGCAACGTGGAGAAGGATGCCGTCGTGACGGCGAAAGACGTCGATACGATTTACGAGGTGCCGATTGTCTTTCGGAAGGAAGGCTTGGACGAACTGATCGTGCGGCAGCTGCATTTGGAGGCCGGTCAGCCGAATTTACGCGAATGGGACGCGATGGTGCAGAAAATCAAGCGGCCCAAACATGAAATCTCCGTGGCACTGGTTGGGAAATATGCCGGGCTCAAGGAATGTTACAAGAGTCTTGGTGAGGCGCTTGTCCATGGCGGAATCGACCATGAAACCAAGGTGAATGTCAGCTGGATCGAATCCGAGGACGTGGAACGGCAGGGCACCGAGCGGATCTTGCGAGAAGCCGACGGCATCCTCATTCCCGGCGGGTTTGGGGCGCGGGGGATCGAAGGCAAGATCGCCACGATCCGATATGCGCGGGAGCGGCAGGTGCCGTTTCTTGGACTGTGTTTGGGCATGCAGTGTGCGACGATTGAGTTCGCGCGGCACGTCGCGGGGTTAGCTGGAGCCAACAGTGCAGAGTTCGACGAATCCTCGCCCCATCCGGTGATTCATTTGATGCCTGATCAGCATGGTGTGAGCGAGAAAGGCGGTACGATGCGGCTTGGGTCGTATCTCTGCAGGCTTGGTGAAGGCACGCTCGCCCAGAAAATGTACGGGGTGAGTGAGGTCCGTGAACGCCACCGGCATCGGTTCGAATTTAACAATGTGTATCGTGAGCAGTTGACGGCCAAGGGCCTGGTGTTGAGCGGACTGTCTCCGGACGGCCGGTTAGTCGAGATTGTAGAACTCAAGGACCACCCCTGGTTTCTCGGCACGCAGTTTCATCCAGAATACTGTTCCCGCCCGCACCGGCCTCACCCGCTGTTTAGCGGGTTTGTGGGAGCGGCGCTGCGGAAAAAACTGGGACACTGAGAGAAGCGAAACCTATGGCGCAGCTTGTCGACATCGGGTCCTTCAAAGCCGGCCAGGGGCAGCCCCCATTTTTGATTGCCGGCCCCTGTGTGATCGAGAACGAGCAATTGGTTATGGAGACGGCGGGGCGCATTGCAGAAATCGCGAAATCGCTCAATATGCCGTATGTATTCAAGTCGTCGTTCGACAAGGCGAATCGAACGTCGATTACGTCATTCCGTGGTCCTGGTATCACGCAAGGACTTGAGATTTTGGCCAAAGTGAAGGCCCAGATCGGCATCCCTGTTCTGACCGACGTGCATACGGAAGCGCAGGCGACGGAAGCGGGAACGGTGGTGGATATGCTCCAGATCCCGGCGTTCCTCTGCCGGCAGACGGACTTGTTGATTGCAGCGGCGAATACCGGGAAGGTTGTGAATGTGAAAAAAGGCCAGTTTCTTTCGCCGACGGAAATGGGTCAAGCCGTGAAGAAAGTTGAGGAGTGCGGCAGCAGACGGATTGTCCTGACTGAGCGAGGCTCGTCGTTCGGGTATAATAATCTGGTCGTGGACATGCGGTCGTTTCCGATCATGCGAAGTTTTGGGTATCCCGTTGTGTTCGACGCGACCCATAGTGTGCAGTTGCCTGGCGGGGGAGGCACCAAGTCAAGCGGGCAGCGTGAGTTTGTTGAGCCGCTGGCCTGTGCGGCGGCCGGTGCCGGCGTCGATGGATTTTTCATGGAAGTCCATCCGAATCCTGATGAGGCTTTGTCCGATGGGCCGAACATGGTACCGTTGGCTCAATTGAAATCCTTGCTCGAACGGATCTTGCGCATATGCGACGCGACAAAAACGAAAAGATGAAGCTCTCCGTTCCGTCTACGTCCAAGGCCGTCAAGGGGCTGGACAGTCTCAACGACGGAAAGCGTGTCCTTGAAATTGAAGCACGTGCGGTCATGGCTTTGATCGACCGGTTGGATGAGAAATTCTCCAAGGCGGTGGACCTCCTGGTGCGGTGCAAGGGGAAAGTGGTTGTGTCGGGGATGGGCAAGTCCGGCCTGATCGGGCAGAAGATTGCCGCAACGCTCGCCAGCACCGGCACGTCGTCGTTTTTTCTTCATCCCGCAGAAGGGGTGCATGGCGATCTCGGGATGTTGGCCCGCCGCGATTTGCTGATCGCAATCTCCAACAGTGGAGAGACGCAGGAATTGTTGCAATTGCTTCCCTCTGTGGAGCGTATGGGCATCCCAGTGATCGCCCTGACTGGCCGAATGGATTCCACGCTGGGAAAGAACTCCGATATTGCGCTGGACGTGTCGGTCACAGAAGAAGCCTGTCCGTTGGGGCTAGCCCCGACTGCAAGTACGACGGCAGCACTGGCACTCGGTGACGCCTTGGCGGTGGCCTTGTTGCAGAAGCGGGGGTTCAAGGAGGAAGATTTTGCCTTGTTCCATCCCGGCGGCACATTAGGACGCCGGCTACTGGTGAAAGTCAAAGACCTTATGCACGCCGGACCGGAAATTCCGGTGGTGTCGGAAACTGTCGGTGGCATGGCGGCCATGCTCGAAATGACGGCCAAGAAGCTCGGGATGACGACGGTGGTCGATCAGGACGGAAATCTTATGGGCGTCATTACGGACGGGGATGTACGCCGATTCATCCAGCGAGGGACGGATTTTGCGGCCGCCACGGCGAGAGAACTGGCGACGCAGCATGCCAAAACCATCGGTCCGGATGATCTGGCGGCGAAAGCCGTGGAAATGATGGAACGGTTTTCTATTACGACGCTGGTAGTGACTGAAGATGGCCGCACCACTTTAGGGGTGGTCCATCTGCATGATTTGCTCAAGAACGGTATCGTCTAGAGGACATCGCGGACGATGAATCGCGTACTGGAAACCTGGAAGGAAATCGGGCAGGACTCCCTCAATCTGCCGAATTTTCTGACGCTGGTCCGTATTTGCCTGATTCCGGTCTTCGTCGTCGTCTTTCTGGCGCCAACACCGAATCGGTCTTTGATGGCTGCCGTCATCTTTACGGTGGCGGCGGTGACGGACTTGCTGGACGGCTATATCGCCAGACGAACCGGGCAGGTCACCAAGCTCGGCAAGCTCCTTGATCCGATTGCGGACAAGCTGCTGGTCCTGTCGGCGCTCATTCTCTTGGTCAATATCGATCGTGTGACCGCCGTGGTGGCGCTTTTGATCATCGCACGGGAACTGGCCGTGACGGGGATCCGTGCGATTGCTGCCGGTGAACGGCTCATCATTGCGGCGGAGACCACGGGCAAGTACAAGATGGCCTTGCAAGTCGTGGCAATCGTCTTGCTCATTCTCGAAGGGACTGACTTGGCGGAGTTTGGCAATCTGCATTTGGCGGGCACGGCGACCCTCTACTTGTCTTTGGTGCTTGGGTATATATCCGGCGGACAGTATGTCTGGAGCTTTTGGAAGCAGGTCGTGGCCAAAGGGATCTGAGAGCTCACTGAATCAACCTCACCGCTGTGGGCACCACCACCTTCGTTCTTCGTGTCCTCGTCTGGAGTAGTCTGTTGTTCCCGCTTACGGCCTGTCGCGATGCTGGGCCGCCATCACTGGCGGAGTACGACTATGCCAACGCCACCGTAAAGGGCCGGTGTGAGGCAGGCGCACGAGCCGGTCAAGCCGGCATCAGTGATGGCGAAGCAGCCGGCGATGGCGTTCGTTTTCACGTGCGTACTCCATCCAATTACGATCCGACGTTCGCGCATCCTCTCGTGATGGTCTACGCTGCAGCGGGCCAGACCGGCCTGGCGTCTGAGCGTACAACCGCACTGACGACCGCAGCGACCGGGGCAGGATTCGTGGTGGTGTATGCCGATCATCGCCCGCTCGGTATGTCTTCCATCGAGCAACTCGGAACTATTCCAGGGGCGGTTGCCAAGAAATGGTGCATCGATGAGAAGCGAGTTTCTGTCACGGGCCATTCGGATGGTGGAACCGTGGCAATGGCCCTTGCCGTACTTGAGCAGACCAAGCAGGTGCCGGCGGCCATCGCGCCAAGCGCAGCCGGATGGAACGGCAAGGACCTTGAGGCCTATCAATGTCGGGCGCCTCTCCCGGTCCTGATTATGCACAATCGGCACGATACGTTGTTTCCCGGTTGGGGAGCTCAAACAGCGGCCTGGTGGGCAGGTTGCAACCGGTGTGATCGCGCGAAAAAGCAATCGCTGGAGGGCGGGTGTCTGGCCTATCAACAGTGCGCCGCAGGCGGGGCCACGCTGTACTGCGAAGGCAGCGGTGGCCATCGAGATTGGCCAAATTTCAATCGTGTGCTGATCGAGTTCTTGTCACATCCGGAGAAGTTTCAGTAGGGTTTCCCTTCACGAGATAGAAGTCAAAGATGATGGATCTGTCAGGTCTTACCGGTGTATTGGTGCTGATCGGCTATCTCGTGGGAGGGATACCGTTCGGTGTCGTCGTGTCGAAGGCCATGGGTTTTCCAGATCCACGCACGGTCGGGAGCAAGAACGTCGGCTTTACCAATATGCTGCGCGTTTCCGGCAAGACAGCCGGTATCCTCACCCTGATCGGCGATATGGGGAAGGGGTGGGTCATGGGGTATATCGCCACCCAGATTAACCAGACCGAGTGGGCTATTCTGCTTGTGGCCATCGCGCCGTTTATCGGCCATCTCTATTCTCCATTTTTGAGATTCACAGGCGGCAAGGGTGTCGCGACGGCGCTCGGTTCCGTGCTCGGGGTGGCGCCGCTCATCGGCCTCCTCTTGCTGCTGACGTGGATTGGAGCCGTTGCGATCTGGCGGTACTCTTCCGGCGGCGCACTTGCGGCCTTCGCGCTCTTTCCGGTCATTGCGGTCTTTGTTCGTCCGACAAGCGGATTTATTCTCTTCTCCCTTATCATCAGTGGGCTGATCGTGCTTAAGCACAAGGGGAATATCGAACGGCTGTGGAAGGGGACGGAAAGCAAGATCGGACAGGCTCGCTCAACTTAATAAGAACATTGCGGTCTCGGCGAGGTTCTGTTGTAGCCGGGAGCATCGCGATCCATTCATTGCACAACGATATAGCGACGAATGTCCGGTTCGATTGCCAGCAGCCCGGTAAGTCGTCGGATAGCGTCTGAGACATGGGCGGTCGTGAAATGAGCCTGCTCAGCCGCGACGCTCGCCCATTCTTCGATAAATGTAAAGTCGGTTGGTTCAGATTGGTTCTGGAGTAGCTGATAGCTGAGGCATCCCGGCTCCTTGCGTGTTGCCTCAACGAGCGTGACGAGAATGGTCCGAACGTGATTCACGTCGTCTGGTTTGGCAATGACGCGAGCAATGACTCGCAAGGGCCTATCCGGCATGGTGAACATCTCCTTTTCCGGCGAATGGTGCGTCAGGCCTCGGCCCGTCAACGATGTTGCAGCCAGCCGAGAATTTCTTCAGTCACACGCTGCGGTTCGTCTTGATGCACGAAGTGTCCTGCCCGTTCAAGCCTCACGATGGTTAAGTCGGTTGCATAACGGGCCAGACCATCCAGATTCTGTTTCGCCAGGGCGTGATCTCGAAGCCCCCACATGACAAGAGTCGGAAGATCGATGGCTGGATATCCCAGCAATCGTTGGCGAGCAACTCCGCCGCCTCGGATAGCCGCGCGATAGTAATTGAGCATTGCAGTCAGGGCGCCTGGTTCGCAGGCCTGCTGCCGGTAACGGCGTACGATGTCGTTCGGCAGGTATTTCGAGTTCACCCGCATGCGCTCAAAGATGGCTCCGATGAGGTGTGCCCCACCTGCTGCCAGCACGGTTTCCGGAAGCCAGGGAATCTGAAAGACGGCCATATACCACGACCGGCGAAATTGCCTCCAGTGTCGTATCTCACGTTCGAAGCAAGCCGGGTGGGGCGCATTTAAGATGATGAGTCCCGCTAGCTTCTCCGGACGGCGCATCGCGTAGTACCAGGCAATGATGCCTCCCCAATCGTGTCCGATTACGATAACTCGGCTGGTGTTCGACGCTTCGATCAGTGCGGCCACGTCTTCCAGCAATACTTCAAGATGATAGGCCTCGAGGCTGTCAGGCTTGGTCGTTCCCCCGTAGCCTCGGAGATCCGGTGCCCACACTCGATAACCGGCTTGTGCAAGGGGTGCGATGTGGTGCCGCCAGGAGAGAGAGGACTCGGGAAATCCGTGCAGACACAATACCAATCGATCGCCTGATCCCGCTGCGGCTACTGTAAAATCAAGCTGGTTGGCTCGTACGCGGAGAATTGAGAATTGGTGCCCATCGTCTGATGAATATGCCATGGGTGTGTGCTCGACTGGTCAGAGCAGGCTCCCGTGTCACCGGTCGACAAAGAGGCCTCCTGGACTTCGAGGAATCGTGCTGCCATTCGAGAGTTGAACAGGCGTCGCCGCCAAGATGGAATAGGTATCGCTGCCGGCCAAGTCAAAAAATCCTGCGAGGCTTTCCTCTGCTGCCTCACCAAACCGCGATTGAGTGGTGTACCGGTCCTGCCCTCCCTCATCGACCATGATCGCCCATCCCATGTGGTTGGCTTTTCCAAGGCCGTTGGTCGCATCGAGGGCATAGAGATCGTTGCCGGTCCCCCCATCAATTGCGAGGCTGACCCCATGATCCCAGGATACGCCCTTATTGTAGTACGGACCGATGGAGCGGTACTGATCGTTTCCTTGATAGTCGAGTTGCATGCCGACGCCGTAATGAGCGGAGGCTCCCTGGCCATATCGCGCGGCCTGGTACTCGTCATCACCGTCGAGGTCAAGAAAGGTGCCGATTCCCCAAAAATATCCCATCCCCTGGGAGAAATTGGCGCTCTGGTAATGATCCCGGCCTCCCAAGTCGAGGAGCAGCCCCCAGCCACCGGCGAGACTCATCGCCTGGTGTGCGCGCTGCTTAGAAAATACGCGGAATCCCGCACCCGTGCCGAGGCCAAAACAGTCGTACTGAAACGATGGATCTCCTGGTTTGGCTTGAGGGGCTTCCGACGCGTTGTACGCGCTCGGTAATCCGTTGACGCATTGATACCGGTCATCACCCCCAGCATCGATGGCGGCGCCAACTCCCAAGGGGCCGCCGAATCCGATGGCGAAACCTTGAGCGTCATAGCGATCGTGTCCTTCCAGGTCCAACAAGAGCCCCAGTCCTGCAATGCAGCTCCCTGGGTCAAGCGCGCTCCCGTATAGATGTCGTTTCCCTGTGTGTCGAGCAGAATACCGATACCGGCGAAGGCGCCGCCGCCTCCTCCAATCTGGAGCCGGTACACATCGTTGCCGGCAATGGTCGACGACAAGACCGACGCCGAGTCGTCCTGTCGCAAGTCCGAGCGGTGCGGCTTCATAGGTATCGTTTCCCGACAGATCGATGACTGCGGCATTGCCATGATCCTCGTCACTCGATGCGCCGATCAGCCCGCGATACAGGTCGTCACCGCCAAGGTCGATGATCAGCGCTACCGGCTGATCCATGTCATAGGTGTTGGGGCCTGGCCCACCAATCACGATGAGGCCATGCGTCGTGTGGTGAATCAATCTCACGTCTCCCGTAAGACCAGAGGGGATGGCCGAAGAAGGTAGTGGTGTGGGAAAGGCATCCAGCAGCCGGCTCAGCCATCGTTCATCCGCAAGACGCACCAATGTCTGTGCCGAGGCGACCAGTGCGCGATAGTCCACTCGTTCTTTGAACAGCGTGGCGAACTGGGCGGTGGCTTCAATGGATGCGACCTTCTCTGTGGTGAAGCGAGACACTTGCGGCGTGAAGTCATTCGCGAGGACCGCACTGTGCCTGAATAAGAATCGGCGGTCCGATTCCGTCAGGGCGGCCAGGGCCTGGCTCCGATATGAAGCCGCCTGATCCAAACTCGTGACCATAAATTCAAGGAGCTCGTGGGGCGCGTGGCTTGAGGGAAACGGAACTTCATGGTCGAGGGTGGATGAGCCTTCCCAGCTTGACTGAAGAACATCCAGCACACGGTTGAGATTCGACCCCCCACTGCTGACGGCCTTGGCGACCAGCAGGGCCCTGGATTCGAGATGAGCCAAACCGTGCCACGGGTCGCGCAACGGTTGAACGGCTAACCGATGTTTATAGCGGCCAGGAAAGGTGTCGATGGCTTCATGGGCCTGGATAATTTTCGCCTGGTTTTCCGAAAACGCAGATTGGAACCATTCTCGAAGATGGTGATGGATGCGCGGAACGACGGGGTCGCTCGGGGGACTGATAGAGGGAGCAGGGGAAACCGGACTCAGGCTCGGGCCGGCGCTGCATCCGGCGATGACCAGAAACAGGAACGCCGCACTCACATGCATCCAGCGGGAGGTCATCATCGGGCAGCTGATCGCACGGTTACTTGCACTCTTTCCCGTTGAAGTACATGCATGTCGATTCGCCGGACTTCACCTTCCATGTCTTGAGGACAGGCATTTCGTTCTCGCCGCGTACTTCCACCACAAAATCCACCAGGCCGGAGATCGGCAATTTGTCCATATGGGGGCGCGCGATGTCCGGGACGTCGATGTAGAACACGCCGCCGAGTTCAGAGATCAAGATGCGATGGTTTTCGACGTCAATATGGATGACAGGGCTGTAATAGCTCTTATCAGCGGCAAGGCCGATGCCGCTGTGGCCGAGAGTGAGGATGAGGACGAGAAGAATGATGCGCATGATCGCTCCATCGAGCCAGCCGGAAGAGGGTAGCATGATCGCATTCATAGTTGGAAGAAGGTAGCCCCAGAGTAGGCTCAACGCACGATAAAGGAGGCGTTCGAAACCTGGCCGGACTTGATCCAATAGTTCTTGATATCCGGCGTGGTATGCATGAGCGAGATGAGGAGATAGGATGGGATCGGCAGGTTGATCTTTGGCCAGATCTCTTCATAGTCAGTGGCAATTTTGATGTCGGTGATGGAAGGACGGGCCGGGTCGTGGGGATGCGAATGATAGACGACTTGCAGGTCGAGTCCGTGATTGCGCATGTCTTTCTTGGCGGTTGAAAAATCCTGCATGTCCATGACGAAGGCAATCTCGGCCCGTTCAGCCGGCGACAGCCGCTCCAGGTGCGCAACTTTGGCTGGGTCGAATGACGAAAGATTTTGCGCACCCTCCATGGCGACGATATTGGTGATTCGGTACATGCGGCTCACCACCCCATTGTTTCCGGCAAGAAGGCCGCAACATTCGTGCGGCGCCAGCTCGCGTGCATGGGCGATCATATCGTCGAGAATGATTTGAGGAATCACGAGTTCGTTCACGGGAAGCTTCTTTCCATTCTGTCCAGCGCTTCACGCTTCACGAGTGGCGCTTCACGTGTTTGTCAGATCGTGCAGCTGACGGTGTAATCCATGCTGAGATCTTTGATTTTCGGATTCGACCCGCAGAGAGGGCAGGCGGGATCCTTGGGGCGTCCGACTTTCCGGAACTTCATGTCGAGCGCGTCGTAAATCAGCAGTTTATCTGCGATGGTTTCGCCGGTGCCGAGAATTTCTTTGATGGCTTCGGAGGCTTGTAGAATCCCCATTGTACCGGCCAACACGCCCAGGACGCCGGCCTCCTGGCAATTCGGAACCAAGCCGGCCGGAGGCGGTTCTGGATACAGGCATCGATAGCACGGGTAGCCGGCATGGGGCTTGATCGTGGTCAGCTGCCCTTCGAATCGGAACATGCTGGCCGAGATCAACGTCTTCTTGGCGAAGAAACAGGCATCGTTTACGAGAAACCGCGTCGTAAAGTTATCCGATCCATCGAGCACGATGTCGTATTGGGAGACGAGAGGAAGAATATTCTCGGCATCGACCAGTTGGTGATAGGCATTGATCGTAATTTCAGGATTGATCGCCGAGAGCGTTTTCTTGCCGGATTCGACCTTGGGTTTTCCCAGTGTGGCCGTCGAGTGCATGATCTGCCGCTGCAAATTGGAAAGGTCGACGACATCGCCGTCGACGAGGCCGATCGTGCCGATGCCGGCGGCAGCCAGGTAGAGACCAGCTGGCGAGCCGAGACCGCCGGCGCCGATCAACAGTACCTTGGCGCGCTTCAGCTTGAGTTGGCCCTTGCCGCCGACGTCCTGAAGAATGATGTGACGGCTGTAGCGTTGGATTTCTGATTCGGTGAGTTCCATGACCATTCAATTAAAAGTAAAAGGTAAAAAGTGAAAGGTTATATTGGCTGCCCACTGCTACCTTTTACTTCTTACTTCTCACGTTTTACCAGTTCTTACTCCACCACATTCAGTTCAATCGGATCGACGACGCAGCCCTTTTTGCGCAGGCCTTCGAGCGCACGCTCGATTTCCGCCGTCTCGCCGGAGAATTCAACATCCGCCCAGCCCGTGGTGTCCCGCACATCGGCGCGTCTGACATCCGTCACCACGTTATATTCACGTCCGATCTGATAGATGATCGGCTGTCGAATCGTGTCTTCCGGGAAACGGATATGGAATCGCAAGTGTGACGTGTGCGCCATGATCAGCCTCCCGCGATCGCCGGCACGATCGACACTTCGTCGCCGGATTTCAAGGCGGTGTCTTTGCCTTTGAGGAAACGGATGTCTTCTTCGTTGACGTAGATGTTGACGAACCGGCGCAGCTCGCCGCTGTCGTCGCAGAGGCGCGCTTTGATGCCGGGATAAGAGGCCTCGAGTGTGTTCACGAGGTCAGCGATGGAGCCGGCGGTCACGTCGACTTCGCCCTGGTTTTTTGTCAAGGGTCTCAGCGGAGTTGGAATGCGGACTTTAATCATGCGTCACCACCACCATTTTTCCCGAGCTTAAAGGTTTTCTCAAAAGCCACGAGGCTCGGTTGAATGCGGGTCGGCCGCCCGACGGCATCGATGACCGCTTCCTGCGTTTTCAATCCGTTGCCCGTAATGTAGGCCACTGTGACTTCGTTCTTCTTGATGATGCCTTGCTTGACCAGCTTCTTGAGCACGCCGATGGTGACGCCGCCCGCTGTTTCCGCGAAGATGCCTTCGGTTTGTGCCAGCAGCTGAATGCCTTCCACGACTTCCTCATCGGTCACCATGTCCATGGCTCCGTGACTCTCAGCCGTGGCCTTGAGCGCGTAGTAGCCATCCGCCGGGTTGCCGATCGCGAGCGATTTGGCGATGGTCTTTGGCTTCACCGGCTTGAAGAAGTCGCGGCCACCCTTGAAGGCGGTGGAAATCGGGGAGCAGCCTTCGGCCTGGGCGCCGTTGATCTTGGTGCGGACCTGGTCGATCAAGCCCACGTACTTCATTTCGTGCAAGCCCTTCCAGATTTTGGTCAAGAGCGAGCCGGAGGCCATGGGGATCACGACTTGATCCGGGGTTTTCCACCCCAGCTGTTCCACCGTCTCGAAGGCGAGGGTCTTGGACCCTTCGGCATAGTAGGGGCGAATATTGATATTCACAAAGGCCCAGCCGTGTTCGCCGGCAATTTCGCTGCACAGGCGGTTGACGTCGTCGTAATTGCCTTCCACTTCGACCACGTGCGGCTTGTAGATCAGATTGCCCAGCACCTTGGCGGCTTCCAGGTCACCGGGGATGAAGACGTAGCAATGGAGATTGGCTGCCGCCGCGTGCGCCGACACCGAATTGGCCAGGTTGCCCGTTGAGGCGCAGGCCACGGTTTCGAATCCGAGTTCGCGGGCGCGGGTCAAGGCAACGGCCACCACACGATCCTTGAAGGACAGGGTGGGATGATTCACCGTATCGTTCTTGATGTACAGCTCGTCCAATCCCAGATAGGCGCCGAGATTTTTCGCGCGCACCAATGGCGTAAACCCGGCATGCGGGCCGACGAAGTTCGTGCCTTCGACCGGGAGCAGGTCAAGGTAGCGCCACATGCTGTTCGGGCCATCCGCGATCTTCTTGCGCGAGATGACGTGTTTGATCTCATCGTAGTTGTACTTGACCTCAAGCGGGCCGAAGCACATCTCGCACACGTGGATGGCCTTGGTCGGATATTCTTTGCCGCACTCGCGGCATACCAGCGCTTTCATTTTGCTCATCGTCACACCACCTTCTCAAATCCTATGCTGACGGCCGTACGGCACAGCCCGCATAGGGGTCCCCATCGTCGAACAGCTCGGTGATCGTTGGATGGTCACCGCAGAGGGCACAATTGGGATTGCGTCGGACTTTGATTTCACGGAACTGCGTCTTGCGCGCGTCGAAGTCGAGCATGCGATTGGTCAGCGGCTTGCCGATGCCCAGGACGAGTTTCAACGCCTCCGTTGCTTGGATGGTCCCGATAATGCCGGCGAGGACTCCGATGACGCCGGCCTCCTGACAGGAGGCGACCAGACCGGGCGGCGGCGGGGTCTTGAACACACAGCGATAGCAGGCCGACTGTTTGGGGACGATCGTCGTCACCCGGCCGTCGAAACGCAGAATGCCGCCATGCACCAACGGTTTGCCGGAAAAAAAGCAGGCGTCGTTGATGAGGAATTTCGCCGTGAAATTGTCGACGCCGTCGATCACCACATCGTAGTCGTTGAAAATCTTCAGCGCATTGCCGGCCGTCAACCGTTCTTCATACATCGACACGTTCACATCTGGATTCAACGCCAGGATTTTTTCTTTCCCCGACACCACCTTGGGGCGTCCCACGTCGGGGGTATGGTGCAGCACCTGACGTTGGAGATTGGTCAGATCCACCACATCGCTGTCGATCAATCCGATAGTGCCCACACCAGCCGCAGCCAGATACAACGCAGCCGGTGACCCAAGACCGCCGGCTCCGACGAGAAGAATGCGCGACTTGGCAATCTTCTTCTGTCCCTTGCCGCCGACTTCAGGCAACAGGATATGCCGGCTGTAGCGGTTGATTTGCTCGTCGGTGAATTCCATTGTCAGCCTGTGATGCGTGATCAGTGATGTGTGATGAGCAGGTCAGCAACTCGTTCGGTGCCCATCACCCTTCACTCATCACCGATCACTAGATGTTAAAATACTTCTCAATGCTGATATACCGCTCGCCGGTGTCACAGAGTATCGTCACGACGTTCTTGCCGGGGCCCAGTTCTTCCGCAACCTTTTGGGCGGCGAAGACATTGGCACCGGCTGAGATTCCCACCAGCAAGCCCTCTTTCTTGGAGAGCAGTTTCGCCGTCTGATAGGCCTCATCGTCGGTCACGGTGACGACGCGGTCGAGAATCTTGCGATTCAGGACCCTGGGCACGAAGCCTGCGCCGATACCTTGGATCTTATGTGGGCCAGGATCGCCGCCGGACAATACCGGGGACGTGGCCGGTTCAACGGCAATGATGCTGATCTTTGGATTCTTTTCCTTGAAGAACTCACCGCATCCAGTGATCGTGCCACCGGTTCCCACCGCTGCGACCAGGGCATCAATTTTTCCGTCCAGGGCGTCCCAGATTTCCACGGCCGTCGTCATCTTGTGCATGGCCGGATTGGCCGGATTGGAAAACTGATCCGGCATGAAATACGACGGATTCTGAGCCAGAATACTCTCCGCTTCCTTGATCGAACCCTTCATGCCTTCCCAGGCGGGCGTCAGTACCAATTGCGCACCGTATGAGGACAGCAGGCTGGCCCGTTCCATGCTCATGCTTTCCGGCATGACGAGAATCAGCTTATAACCGCGCACGGCAGCGACCAGGGCCAGACCAATACCGGTGTTTCCGCTCGTTGGTTCGACAATGGTCCCGCCCGGCTTGAGCTTGCCTTGACGCTCCGCCTCATTGATCATGTTGAGGCAGATACGGTCCTTCACACTGCCGCCCGGATTGAAAAATTCAACCTTCCCGTAGATCGTCGCGGCGCCGGGATGTGAAAGCTTATTGAGCCGAACAAGCGGGGTCTTACCGATCAACTCAGTGATTTCTTTGTGCAATACCATCGTCACCGGCCTCCTCCCATGTAGAAGAGGAACTCGACCTGGTCTCCTTCGTTGAGGGCTGTCGTCGCGAGGTGGTCACGGTCCAACACTTTGTCGTTCACCTCGACGGCCACCATCTGGGGTTCGATCTTCTTACTCTTGAGCAAGTCGAGGACCGTTCCACCCGGTACGTCCTCGGATTTTCCATTGATTTTGACCTGCATGAATTCTCCCAAGTTGGCCTAGAGATTAGGGATTTTGCCAACGTAACAAAGGCGCTCGACGCTTGTCAAGGAAACCATGAGGGACGTTAGAGCCATGAACTGAAGATTGGATTCATTCCGTCTGGCATGCAGGGGAGGGTTCAGTCACGGGGGAAGGCAGGAGAGGGTTCTGCCCCGATTTTACGGACACCTCACTTAAGGCCCATAATGGGCCAGGAGGGGTGTCATGAGAGCACGACGGAAGTTTTCAGTGGAGTACAAACG
>VGXE01000027.1 GCA_016873455.1 Nitrospira sp.
AAGCCCGAGCAGATCTCTTTGACTACATCGAACGCTGGCATAACCCGCGCCAGCGTCGGAGACTGGCGGTTCAGCAAGAGGGGGAGAAGCTCTTAACTCAGGTGTCCGTGGAAATGGGGTAGAACCCCACCTCGCCCGACAGAGTGAAAGACTTCCATGGATGGGTTGGTCTTCAATCGTGCATGACTTGGCGATTAGAAGCTAAACGCAGGCTTGAGGACCAAGGTATGGTCTTGTCTATAGGGATGGGTTCACAACGGGATGCGTTTCGTTTCGAGTTGTTCAGCCATCGCTGCTCTGAGGAGTTGGGCGTCGGCTGAGATCAGCACTGATGGTTCATTCAGCTGCTCTTGCAACTCGAGAGCTGAGGCGAGATGAATGGCGTCGAGGGTGCGGAGCGGGTAGCGTTCGAGTAGGGTTTTGGATCGTGCCAGGATACTGTCGTCCAAATTGATTCTGACGTAGGCAGGCCACTCCTGGACAAACCGACGAACGACTTCGTGGTATTGGAGTTCTTTCAATGCGGCCTCTCGAACGCGCCTACGAAACGCCGAAAAGGTTTCGGTATAGGCGATGGTGGCGGTGGCATGAGGGGGCGCGTCCGCTCGCAGCGCGAGCGCGTCGTCTGTTCCAACTTCCTGGATGAATTGTTTCACAAGGGCGCTGGTGTCCCAGTAATACATGGTCACCGTTCGTCACGCTCGTCGATGACCGCCTGCCCAACCGAGGGGCCTCGATAGGCGAGTGGTTTCAGCCGCTTGCTCGGCACACCGGTCGGCGGAATGATCTTGCCGAGCGCAGCGAGCTGTGCCAACCGTGCCTCACGTGTCCCGGGCTTTCCGGCCTCGATCTGTTGGAGCAGCGCGATCGGCCTTCCCCGGTCGGTGACGACGATTTCTTCACCCTTCTGCGTCCGACGAAGATAGTGCGTCAGGCGGTTCTTGAGTTCTTTGACGCCGACCCGGCTCATCATTCACCTTAGTGGCCATTGTAGCTACCTCCGTGAAAGAAAGCAAACAACTCTCTCTGTTGTGCCCAAGAAGGCGCTACATTGTCAGTACTGCCGCGCCTTGAAAGCTTCCAGCCTTCAATTCTTGTAAGGCGCGATTGGCTTCTGCGAGTGGGAATCGCACGGTGTGGGGTTTGATCGGAATGACCGCGGCTTCGCGCAGCAGATCGAGTCCATCCTGCCTCGTATTGGCCGTCACGCTCCGGATGACGCGTTCGCCAAACACGTCACGATCATAGTCCAGCGAAGGGATGGGAGACATGTGGATGCCGGCCAGTGCAAGCGTACCGCCCCGTTCAAGCGCGCGCAAGGCTCGTGGGACGAGTTCGCCGGCTGGGGCAAAGATGATCGAGCCATGCAGTTTATCCGGTGGCATCTCCGTCGCCCCACCAACCCAGGCCGCTCCGAGTTGTCTCGCCAGTTCCTGATGTTCTCGTTTGAGCGAACTGACATACACCGAACAGCCCCAGTGGCGCGCAATTTGGATGGCGATGTGGGCTGAGGCGCCGAAGCCATAGAGTCCCAGCCTCTGGCCCGGCTTGATCCCGCTGAGTCGTAACGCGCGGTAGCCGATGATGCCGGCGCAGAGCAGGGGAGCGGCGTCATCATCTGAAAAGATCGGTGGGATGGGATACGCAAATCGGGCAGGCACGACGGCATATTCCGCATAGCCGCCATCGACCTGATAGCCGGTGAATTGTGCCGACTCACACAGGTTCTCTTGCCCGTTCGTGCAGAAATCACACGTGCCGCATGTGCCCTGAAGCCAGGCGATCCCGACGCGATCTCCTTCTCGGAGATCTCGTACGGCTGGTCCGACTCGCACTACCGTGCCGACGGCCTGGTGGCCGGGAATCAGCGGGAGCGTGACGTGAGGCAGCTCGCCTTCGACGACGTGCAGATCCGTCCGGCACACGCCGCAGACATGGATCTTAGTCAGCACCTGTCCTGAGCCAGGTTGCGGTATTGGACGGTCATGTAGTTCGAGCCGGTTGCCGGACACGTCGCCGGTCCTGCTCAGCACCATGGCTTTCATCTGCGAACTCTAGTGTGAAAGTCGTAAAGTCGGAAGGCCGTAACGTCTACTTTCCTACTTGTGACTTTCAACTTTCAAACGTTCGACCGTTACGGAGTTTTTGCCTTGATGCACTCAATGTCGAGCCGGATCTGAACTTCCTCGCCGACGACCAGCCCACCGTTGTCGAGTGTCTTATTCCAGACCATTCCGAAGTCTTTCCGGTTGAGCTTCCCCTCGGCACTGAAGCCGGCTCTGGTATTGCCCCACGGATCTTTGGCCACACCGTTGAAGGTGCTGACAAGCGTGACGTCTTTCGTCACCCCGCGCAGGGTGAACTCGCCCACGAGAGTGTACCGATCCCCCTGTATCTTGGCGCTTTTCATCCTATACGTCATCGTCGGATACTGGGCCGCGTCGAGAAAATCTGGATTGCGCAAATGGGCGTCACGTTTGTCGTGGTTGGTGTCGACGGACACGGCATTGATCGTGGCTTCGATCGTCTTGATCGTCTTTGCGTCCGCGTCCATCTCGACGAATCCCTTGTAGTCGGTAAACCGTCCAGACGTTTTCGACACCACCATATGGGCGACTCGAAACTCGATCAACGAATGGTCCGGATCGATCTCCCATCGGGCCATCTCCGCTCCGGCATCAATTGGCAGCCCGGGTAGTAGGGCCACTATCATTGCACATACCATCCAGCGCCATCCGGTCTTCATATGTGGGTCTCCTGATTGTGAGCCATCTTCTGGCGTTCATTTCTTGGAGGTGGGGGCGTCCACGCTCGGCTTCGAAACTGGTGCGTCGGTGAGGTGGCGGACGGGGCGCAATCCCATGCGCGAACCCGTCCTCATGCGCACATGCACCTCGATCGGGTCCGATCCGATGTCTTCCGGAAACGGCGGGAAGGGTTGGGCATGGACCACGGCATGAATGCCGGCTTCGTCGATCTCGCGTGCGCCCGAGCCTTTCTCGATCTCGATCAGTTGGGCCCGTCCGTTCGGATACATGCGAAATCGGACGCGCACGGTTTCGCTCGACGGGGCTTGGCGCACGCGGCGCGCGGTGCGGCTCCAGCTTCGGCTGAGGAGTCCGCTGACCTGTTGCCAATAGGCCTGTCCCCGTCCCGGCTCGGGCAGCGGCAGGAGATTTTCTTCCGCCAGCTGGTCGGTCGAAATCGGCAGGACTTCGGGCTGAACCTCCTCGCCGTCGGGCTCGCGTTCGCCGAAGTCGTCTTGATTCTGAAGTGCTAAATCGTTGATGTCGCTTTCCTCTTTCGGTTGCCCCAGCGTCACGTATACGATCCTGGTCAGGACCGGTTCCAGCCTATTGTCCGCCCTGACTCTGGCGAAGGTGACGCGGACCCTCGCGACTTTAGGGATCACGGAAAGTCTTCCTGAAGCAAGAGGCTCCAGTATGGCCGTTGCCTGCGTCGTCATCGACGAGGGATCTGGTTCCATGGTCACGATCTGTCGCTGGAAATAGACCGATTCACAGACGGCAACCAAAGGGGCGTCGCCCTGAACCACTCCATTGAGCGACAGAGATAATTTGAACGGTTTGCCGAGGTGGATTTCTCCCGACGCATCAAGGCCTGTGAAATCGAAGGTCACTGAGCGTTTACTTGCCAGGCTTGACTGCGTGCCTGATTGTGGGGATGCGGCTTGGGCGATCGACAAGAGCGCCGGTGGGCTCGATAACACACCGCACAGGCCGGCAGTCACGAGGAGGTATCGGGGGATCCAGAGCGACATGTCGGTGAATCCTACTCAACGAGGTGTGCTCATGCAACAGGTTAGAAGAGAGATGTGTGCGACAGGCAGTTGGTATAGAATGACAACATGCGCGCGCTCGTCAAAACTGTGTCCGGCCCTGGGTTGACTCCGACAACGTGGCCGGATCCGACCCCAGGTCCGCACGAGGTGATCGTCAAAGTCGCAGCCACCTCATTATGCGGCACCGATGCACATATCTATCGGTGGGATGAATGGGCGCAGAGGCGTGTGCAGCCGCCGCGCATCATCGGCCATGAAGTCTGCGGCCACGTGGTGGAGGTTGGGCGCGAGGTCTCGTTGGTGAAGGTCGGCGACTACGTCGCGGCGGAATCGCACGTGACGTGTGGTGCGTGTTTTCAATGCCGGACCGGCCAGGCGCACGTCTGCAAGCAGTACAAAATTTTAGGAATCGACCGTGACGGGTCTTATGCCGAGTATGTCGCGTTGCCCGAAAGTGTCTTATGGAAGACTGCGCCCGAGATTCCTCCTGAGTTTGCTTGTGTCCAAGAGCCGCTGGGAAACGCCGTCGATGCGGCGCTGGCTGAAGACCTCACCGGGCATACGGTGTTGGTGACGGGGTGTGGCCCAACGGGCCTGTTTGCCGCCGCAGTGGCGCGCACGGCCGGAGCCGCGACGATTATTGCGTCAGATGTCAGCGACTATCGGCTGGGATTGGCGAAGCAGATTGGGGTTGATCACGTCATCAATGCCAAGACGGAGTCTCCGGAACAGGTGGCAGCCGCCATCCTGGATGTGACCGGCGGCGAAGGGGTTGATGCGGCGTTGGAAATGTCGGGCGATCCAACGGCATTACATCAAGCGTTCCGTGCTGCGAAAAACGGCGGACGGGTGACGCTCTTCGGGATTCCGACCGGCCAAGTTTGTTTCGATTTGCCGAATGAAATCATTTTCAAAGGCATTCGCGTCTACGGTGTCACAGGCCGGCGTCTCTTCGGGACGTGGTACCGGCTGGCCGGACTCTTCAAGGCGGGCTTGAATATCAAACCGGTGATCACTCATTCGTTTCCCATGGCCGAATTCGCCACAGGGTTTGATCTCATCCGTGCCGGGCAATGCGGGAAAGTGGTGCTGATCCCGTGAAAGGTAAAAGGTGAGAAGTAAAACGTGACGAGGTAGAGCCCGGAGAGGCCCTGTCTTTTCACCGTTCACTTCTCACGCCTCACGCAAACCATGGCCTACTCGTCGTTCAAACAGGTCCTTGACGCCCAGCTGGCCGACATTCGCTCGAAAGGTCTCTATAAATCCGAGCGGTATATTCTGGGGCCACAGGGCACGGATATCCTGGTCGGCCAAGGTTCAGTCCTGAATCTCTGCGCCAATAACTATCTCGGCTTAGCCAATCATCCCGACCTCGTTCAGGCCGCTGTTGATGGCGTGAAGTCGCATGGCTATGGCATGGCGTCGGTGCGCTTCATCTGCGGGACCCAAGATGTGCACAAACAGCTGGAACATGCTCTCAGTACGTTTCTCGGCACCGACGACACGATTCTCTACAGTTCCTGCTTCGACGCGAACGGCGGGTTGTTCGAGGTCCTATTAGATGAACGCGACGCAGTGATCAGTGATGCCTTGAACCACGCGAGCATCATCGATGGTATTCGGCTCTGCAAAGCAACACGCTTGCGGTATGCCCATTCCGATATGACTGAGCTCGAAGCACGGCTTCAAGAAGCCAAATGGAGCCGCCTGCGACTCATTGCCACAGACGGCGTCTTTTCGATGGATGGTGATCTGGCGAAGCTCGATCGGATCGTCGAACTTGCGGATCAGTATGACGCGGCGGTGATGGTGGATGATAGTCATGCGACCGGCGTCCTTGGTCCGAAGGGGCAGGGCACGCCGGGTCATTTTGCGGTGGCTGATCGTGTTGAGATCGTCACCAGCACACTGGGCAAGACGCTGGGCGGGGCCACAGGCGGCTTTACTTCCGGCAAGCGGGAGATCATCGAGTTGTTGCGCCAGCGATCGCGGCCCTATCTGTTTTCCAATTCACTGCCTCCTGTGATTGCCGCCGGAGCCCTGCGTGCGCTCGATCTTGTGGCGCAGGGTGATGCATTGCGCAAACAGCTCCACGCCAATGCGGCATTTTTTCGCGCGGCATTGACGAGGTTGGGCTTTCGCCTCGTTCCAGGTGAGCACCCCATCATTCCCGTCATGCTGGGCGAGGCGGCGCTCGCGGCTTCGATGGCCGAGGCCCTGTTGAAAGAGGGGGTCTACGTGGTCGGATTCAGTTATCCCGTCGTGTCCCACGGCCAGGCCAGAATCCGTGTCCAGATGTCGGCGGCGCACACGAAATCCCAGCTGGAACAGGCCGTGGCGGCCTTTGCGAAGGTCGGCCGATCCCTCGGCGTTATCGATTGATACTCACCAATCTGAATTGACTTTTCACAGTTGCCCCAGTATTCTCCATCTCTTTCTTGGAGAAGGAGTATAGGGTATGAAAGTCATTCTGCAAGAGACGCTGGACGGGGTGGGCCACCTCGGCGATCTCATCAATGTGGCCGATGGATTTGCCAGGAATTTCTTGCTGCCGCGTGGGAAAGCGGTCGAGGCGAACAGCCGGAGCATCAAGGCGTTCGAGCATGCCAAGCGGGTGACCGCTGAAAAGGCCAAGAAGGAAAAGCTGGAGATCGAAAGCCATGCCAAGAAGCTGTCGGCGGTGTCGCTGACCATCGAGGCGCAAGCGGGCAAGGACGATAAGATGTTTGGCTCGGTCACGTCCAAAGATATCGCGGAAGGGCTGGCGGCGCAGGGATTCACGGTGGATCGGCGGAAAATTCAATTGGCTCATCCCATCAAGGAATTGGGAACGGTGACGGTTTCCATCAAGATGCCGAGAGATGTGATGGCCGCGGTGACCGTGAACGTGGTGAAGAAACATGAGCCTGAACCGGCACAAGCCTAGTGCTGTGTAAGAGGACGATCGATGCTTGATGGAATTGGATCACTGGACGCGCTGAAATCCGCAGATCCTGATGTGTATGCGGCGATCGAAGCCGAGGAAACACGGCAACGCGACAAGCTGCTCCTGATCGCGTCGGAGAATTTCGCCAGTCCCGCCGTGTTGGCCGCACAGGGCTCGGTCTTGACCAATAAGTATGCGGAAGGCTATCCGGGCAAGCGATACTACGGTGGATGCCAGCATGCCGATACGGTTGAAGATTTGGCGATTCAGCGGTGCAAGGAGATTTTTGGCGCCGAACACGTGAACGTGCAGCCGCACTCCGGCTCGCAGGCCAACATGGCGGCGTACCTCTCGGTGTTGAAGGCAGGGGATACGATTCTGGGGATGGATTTGGCCCAGGGAGGGCATCTCACGCATGGGAGCAAGGTCAACTTCTCCGGGATCCTGTTTCGCGTATTTGGGTACGGCGTAGATCGCCAGACTGAACGGATCGACTATGATGCGGTTCAGAAAGTCGCCGAGGAGTGCCGCCCCCGGATGATTGTGGTCGGCGGCAGCGCCTATGCCCGCACGTTGGATTTCCCGCGATTTCAGCAGATCGCCAAGTCGGTGGGTGCGTACCTGTTGGTGGACATCGCCCATATCGCCGGCCTCATTGCCGCGGGGTTGCATCCCAATCCCGTGCCCTACGCGGATTTCGTCACAACGACGACGCACAAGACGTTGCGTGGCCCGCGTGGTGGGGTGACCATGTGCAAGGCCGAGCATGCGAAGGCCGTGGACAAGTTGGTCTTCCCAGGCCTCCAGGGCGGGCCGCTAATGCATGTGATCGCCGCCAAGGCAGTTGCGTTCAAGGAAGCCCTGTCTCCCTCGTTCAAACGCTATCAACAACAGGTGCTGGTCAATGCCAAGGCATTGGCGCAGGGATTGATGGACCGCGGGTACAAGATCGTCTCCGGCGGGACCGATACCCATCTGATGTTGGTCAATCTCTCCAACAAGGGGATTACCGGAAAAGATGCCGATGCCGCGCTCGATGCCGCCGGCATCATCCTGAACAAGAACGCGGTGCCCTACGACGAAAAACCCCCGGCGATAGCCAGCGGCATCAGGATGGGCTCTCCCATCGTCTCCACAAGGGGCATGAAGGAGCCGGAGATGAAGCAGATCGTCGAGCTTGTCGATCGTGTGTTGCAACACTCGCAAGAGCCGGCGGTCTTGGAAGAGGTTCGTCTGCAAGCCAAGGCATTGTGCAACCGATTCCCGATCTTTCATTCCTACTGACGAAACTCCATCAATACCTAAGAGGGCGGGTCGCCACCTGTGAAATGTCCGTTCTGCGATGAGCTGGAAGACAAGGTGGTCGATTCCCGCATGGCCAAGGAAGGCGAGGTCATTCGCCGCCGCCGTGAGTGTCTCGGCTGCAAACGCCGGTACACCACCTACGAGCGGGTCGAGGAGATCTTGCCGGTCGTGGTCAAGAAGGACGGGCGCCGCGAGTCGTTCGACCGGGCCAAAATTCTTTCCGGATTGAAGAAGGCCTGCGAGAAACGGCCGATCAGTACCGCCACGATCGAGGCGGCGACCGACCGGATCGAAAAGCGCGTGCAGGAGATGGGCGAAAGCGAGATCGAAAGTCGGGTGGTCGGCGAAGAAGTAATGAAGGAGTTGCACCAGCTGGATCAGGTCGCCTATGTCCGATTCGCGTCCGTATACCGGGAGTTCAAGGACATCGACCAATTCATGGATGAGCTAAAAATGCTGGCTCAGCAGCGCCGCGAACGGTAAGGCTCGCACTTCCGAGCCGGCCGCCCCTCTTCCTCCTGTCCCGAACGTTCAGCTCCCATCGATGATCGGTAGCGTCGTGCGTGCGCAGACTGCCCGGCTATGACCAAACCGCTGCCACAGCGTATCAAGAAAAAAACGGCTCGCCCCGGCGTGACCACCGTCGCCATCATCGGTGCCGGACGCGGCGGCACGGCGTTGATGGAAATCTTTGCCGACGATCCGCTCGTGCAAATCATTGGGGTGGCAGAGGTCAATCCTGATTCGCCCGGTATCCGCCTGGCCAAGCAATTGCAGATTCCTGTGACCCGCGACTATCGCCAGCTTCTGGCGATGAAAGGGGTCGATCTCATCATCGATGTGTCGGGCAATGCCGAGGTGTGGGAGTTTCTCCAAGACTTCCATCGAATGGGCGTGACGATCATCGGAGGCGCGAGTGCCAAGTTCATGTGGGAGTTGATCGAGGCCCGCATTCGGGCGACCGGCGATATTGAGAAGACGCTCAACAAATATCAGTCGCTGTACCGGCTCTATGTGAAAGAAACCGGTACGGCGGTCACGGAGGAGCGCACGCGCATTGCCTGTGAGATTCACGATGGCCTGGTGCAAAGCCTGGCTGGCGTCAATTTCAAGCTGGACCTCTGCCTGCAGCTGATGCGGAAAAACCCGAAAGCCAGTTTGACTACGATCAAAGAGAGTAAGGCGCAGTTGAAGTTGGCCATTCAGGAGGCTCGGCAGGTGATCTTCAACCTGCGGCCCCTCCATTACGACAAGATGGAGCTGATTCCCGCGCTGACGAACTACTTCAGATCCTACGAGACTCAATCGCATATCATGACCAATTTTGCGGTCACGGGGGACGAGCAAATCCTCTTTCCCCGGACTAAGATCTTCCTGTTCCGCATCATCCAGGAAGCGTTGCTCAACGTGCAGAAGCATGCCAAGGCCAATCGCGTGTCGATCAGGCTGGACATCGACTTGGACATGTTGCGGATCACGGTCACCGACAACGGCGTCGGGTTCGATATGGACACGATGCTGCGGGACCCGGAAAAATGGGACCACTTTGGGATTAAGGGCATTGTGGAGCGGGCTCGGCTGGTCGGCGGAGAAGGGCGCGTCGAATCCAAGAAAGGGCACGGGACGAAGGTCGTCGTCGAGGTGCCGCTGATGAAGAAGGAGGAGGTCGATGGAAAAGATCAAGGTCTTGATCGCCGATGATCATCGGGTGGTTCGGGAGGGACTGGCCGCAATCCTCAAGACGAAAGACGATATCCACGTCATCGGAGAAGCGCAGGACGGTATTGAGGCAGTGGAGAAGGCCCGCACACTCCTTCCCGACGTAATTCTGATGGATGTCAGCATGCCGCGCATGGGCGGTGTCGAGGCCACCAGGCAGATCAAGCGCGAGTTTCCGCACATGGGCATCGTCGCGTTGACCATGTACGAGGAGCAGCAATATATCTTCGAGCTGGTTCGGGCCGGTGCGACCGGGTATTTGCTGAAAGATTCGGAATCGTCGCAGATTGTCGCGGCCATTCGGGCGATCTATCGGGGCGAGTCGCTCATTCACCCGTCCGTCGCGAGCAAGATCCTCGCGGAGTTTTCCCTGATGGCGCAGAAGAAAGGGAAAAAGTCGGCCTGGGCCGAGCATGATCTGACCGAGCGGGAAGTGACGGTCCTACGATTGGTCGCCGACGGGAAGACCAACAAAGAAATCGCCAACCATCTCGATTTGAGCGAGAAGACCGTGAAGAACCACGTCAGGAACATCTTCCACAAGCTGCAAGTCTACGACCGTACGCAGGCGGCTATTTTGGCCATCCGCAAGGGGCTGATCGAGCTGGACCCCCGGCGGTAGCAAGAGGGGGCCGGTGCTCTCTAGGGCCTCGAGCTGGTTTGGCCTTGCGGCGAGGCCAGCAGATCGGTTGTCGAGGGGATCTGGGTCAAGAGGTCAGGGCGAACTTGGAAAATACCCTGGATCCGCTCACCGGTGGCGTACACCAGGTTTCCGACGCGGTTGCCCAGCGTCAGCTTGCCGAGTAGCGTGCCGTCTCTTCCTGTGGCCACGAACTCGGCGGTTGGTGCGAGCAGTCCATAGGGCGCAAGCGGCGCCGTCAACTTGGTGACGCGTTCTTCAGCGGGAAGGTCTGCTACCCGGCTGACAAACAGATCCACCGCTTGCTGGTTGAGTTTCGCCGTCGGCTGATCTTCCAACACCCATTCGCCGGTCTGATTGATCAAGACATAGGCCTTGTCCCGCGCTTTCACTGATAGCATGGCGATGTCTGCAGCGGTAACGCCGAGCAGCCGCTTGTCCTGGAGGTCGAAGAGCTCCTTGGTGAGGTCCTTAATGACCGCTGGATTGACGCGATACAACGGTCCGTCGGGCGTCGTTTCAGCAATGGCCTCGCCGCTTTGCGGATCCGGCTGGTAGAGCCGGACGGTTTGATCCCCTGCAGCGGTATGCAGCGTCACTTTGACTTTGTGACCGGACAGTGTCTTGGCCACGGTATCCCGTTCGGGGCCTGGATCGATGATACCGAGTGCTTTGAGGTCCTCCAGCCGGAACATCAGAGAGCGGACTTCAGTCTGATCCGCCTCGGCTTCGATGGGATAGCGGATTTTCCAGGCCGGTTTCGGCTGGCCTTTGGCCATGTTGTAGATGACGATTTCCGTGGTCGCATACGTCAAGCGCACCCGATCGACGTCGTTTTGCACGAACCGAAAGAGTTCCTTCCACCGGAACGCCATCAACGACTTATTGACAAAGTCTCGGGGGGCCAGGTCGGTCAGCAGGACCTTTCCATCCGATCCTCGGAGTACATACAAGGTGTTGGACAGGGGGCCGCTGTCTCCGATGGCGATGGTTTCTTGTTGTGCTCCGGCCGTGACGGTCACAGTTGTCACCGGCTGATCCAGTCCGAAAGGGGCGAGCGTGTCGGACTTGTCGGCGACGGTTCTGCTGACGGTCCCAGTGACCAGCGCTCGGAGGAGCGCCTGGACTTCACGACTATCGGCGTCGGTATGTAAGGGAGCGGTGATGGCCCATGTTCCTGATTCGGCACGATTGAGCTGGATGAGGCCTTGAGTGGTGGTGATGGCCAGTTCCGTAATGGCGGTTTCGGGAACCAGCAGGAGTTTCTTCTGTTCGGTTTCTTGCTTCACCTCCTGTTGTTGGGTCGGAATCTCCACGAGATAGAGATACCCCCCAAGCCCTGCCAGGATGATGAGCATGAGGAGTGTCGGCCAGTAACGCATAGTCAGATTACAAGCGCCGGCGTTTTCTCCACACCATGATGCCGGTCACAAGCGTCATGAGTGGAAGCGCGATCACTTGCACATAGAGCAGTACCCGTTCTTGCAAGGGATTGGGGGTAAATGGCCGCAGGGCCGGTTCCTTCGGTGCGATGGCGATCAGGTCACGCTCTTCGGCCAGCCATCCCGTGGTGTGAAGAAAAAAGTCGCTGTTGCCGGGGAAATTGAAATAGGCGTTGGTGACAAAGGTGGAATTACCGATGACGACGACGGCCGGTCTGGCCGTCCCTTCCTCCGGCACCTTCTTCGGCGACAGCGCCGCAGCCAGGGGCAGCGGCCCCTTCACATCTTCCGTTTCGCTCAGGCTCACGACGCGGCCTTGCATGTTCGTTTCGGCCCAGCTGTTGGCCGACGTGCGAGCCAGCGGGACATAGTCCCAGTCTTTACCGGCTTGTTCATCGAACGTGATGTGGCGCGAGAGTGGGAAGAGTACCGCGGAGGTCAGGTCCTGCGTGATCTCATGTTCGGTAAACGTGCGAACCAGGAGCGCGGTGAGATCTCCCGCTGCCAACCGATCTTGCAGATCGACCAGCACGCCTGGTCCGAGACCGATCCCCCAACGGGCCAGCAGGGGGTCGAGGCCGGTTTGTGTATCGGGATCGACGAGCGCCAGGAGATGTCCTCCCTTCTCGACGTAGGCGTGGATGCGGTCCTGTTCCTCTGCCGTCACGGTTCTGCGCGGGCCTGCAAGCACCAGCACGGTGGTGTCGCTTGGCACGGCGGGTTCCTGGAGGAGGGAGACGGTGCCGACCTCATAACCTTGCCGGATCAACGCCTCTTTGGCGATCGAGAGGCCGTTTCGTTCCTTATCCTCTAGGTTCCGCTCACTGTGGCCTTCGGCAAATACGATACGCTTTTTGGCATCTTTGGAGATGCGCAGCAAGGCTCCGGTCAGTTCAACTTCCGACGGAGCCATGACTCTGATCGTCTGGCCGTTGCTCTCGAACACCGCTGTGTCGCTCCGGAAGATGCCGTAGGTTTGCGCGATCTTCGGTTGTTTTTCGGGGTCGATGAACTCCACCGTCAGTTTGGTGGACGCTTGGCGGTAACTTTCCAGCCGTTGTTTGTAGGCCTGATACCCAGGGTCCTTTTCCCGTGTGAACACCGTAATTTTGACCTCGCGCGGGAGGGAGCGCAGGACGCGATGGGTTTGCGGCGCCAGTGTGTAATTCTGATTTTCCGACCAGTCCCAGCGAACGGAGTGTCGGGACGCCAGGAAGTTTACGATGCCGAGGATGGCGGCAAACAGCAGGACCATGAGGACACTGTTGAGGCCCATCTTCGTCGTCCGGCGGCCGGAGAACGCTTTGACGGCGTCGAAGTGCAAGATGAAAAACCCGATCAGACAGATCAGCGCCGACAGCTCCACTAAGGTCACGGCCCCGAGCAGATCCGGACGGAGGCTGTAGCCGATCGCGCCCCCGAGACCGAGGACGATGCCAATGATGCCGAATGGGAGCGATTTGACGTTCATTTCCAGCGCGCCGAATCGACGACCTGGTGCGTGAGAAACAGCATGAGTGCCAGGCCGCTTGCAAAGTACAGGAGGTCGCGTGTGTCGATGAGCCCGCTCACCAGACGGTCGTAGTGTTCCATGAATGAGATGTAGGACACGATATGCCCCATCGTGGTATCACCGAGCAGCGACCCCAGAAACCCCAGTAGCCAGAAGACAAAGAGGATTCCCACGCCGAGCAGCGCGGACACAATCTGATTTTCAGACAAGGCCGATGCAAAGGTTCCTGTGGCGAGGAACAGGCTCCCGAGGAGTGCCAAGGCCAGGTATCCGGTTAGCACAGGATACCAGTCGAAGTCGCTGAAGAGCGCCAAGACGAGTGGGACAACCCCGGTGAGCGCCAGCATCCCAAAGTAGATCAGACATACGCTGATAAACTTCCCTGCAATCAGTTCACTGATTCGGACAGGGGAGGTCAGTAACAATTCAAAAGTCCGGAGTTTCCGTTCTTCTGAAAACAGGCGCATGCTGAGAATCGGGAGAATCAGGAGCAGAATGAGTCGGCTGCCGCTGAAAAGATTACGGAATACGAGTTCATTCAAGTTGATCTGTGCCGGTCCGCCCTGCATTTGCATCATCTGGACGGCATACACTCCAATGGCTGTGACGAGGGATTCAGCCAACAGTCCAAAGGCCAGCAGAAAGACCCCGCCGACCACGTACACAATTGGAGAGACAAAGTAGCAGCGTACCTCTTTGGCGATGATGGCTTGGACCGGTGTCATGAGGCGGCTTCCACTGAGTGGGGAAGACCTTCTTCGTGGCGGGTGAGGCGGAGGAATACGTCTTCCAGTGTCATGGAAATGGTCCGTAGTTCCAACAAGCCCCACTGATTCGACACGATGCACCGGGCGATATCGTCTCGGAGGTCCCGGCCCAAGGTGCATTCGATGAGGAATGTCCCATTACTCTGCCCCGGAAACACATTCAGCACACCGGGAATCCCTCGGAGCTTCGTCTCACAATCCTGGGGGGGCGACTTCAGGGTCACGGAAACCTTCTCCGATTGCCGCAGCCGGGCTGATAACTGCTCTGGGGTATCTTCCGCCACGATCCGGCCTCCATTAATGATGACCACTCGCTGGCAGACGGCAGTGGCTTCCGGCAGGATGTGGGTGCTCAGGATGACAGAGTGAGAGCCGGCCAGGCTCTTGATCAACTCTCGGATCTCTATGATTTGTTTCGGGTCCAACCCGACTGTCGGTTCGTCCAGGATCAAGACAGGAGGATCGTGCAGGAGGGCTTGGGCCAGTCCCACACGCTGGCGGTAGCCGCGGGAAAGGTTCCCGATCAACCGGTGGCGGACCGACCCAAGTTCAAGACGGCTGATGGACTGGTCCAGAGCCGAGGTCAAATTTGGCCCGGTTATCCCACGGAGCCGGCCAACAAAGGTCAGATATTCTGTGACGGTCAATTCTTGATAGACCGGGGGGGTTTCCGGTAGATAGCCGATTCGTCGTTTGACTTCCATCGGTTGAGCGGCACAGTCAAACCCCGCCACCTGCGCATGACCTTCGGTAGCGGGCATAAAACAAGTCAAAATGCGCATAGTCGTCGTCTTGCCCGCGCCGTTGGGACCCAAAAAGGCCAGCACCTCTCCCTTGGCCACCGAGAAGGTGACTCGGTCGATAGCCGTATGCTGTCCGTACCGTTTGGTAATGTGCTGGACGTCAATCATGGGTGTGATGTCAGGGCGAACAAGGATGGAGGAGGCTATCGCTATTGCGGTCTCGCTCAAACCCTGGCGAACATCGCCTGTAACGTGGGATCTTACTCAGTCCGTTTCAGGCAGTCAATACAACAGCGGTTTGGACGGATACTGTAGAGGACTGAAATTTCAGGGCTTTCTATCTGAACCCTGTCCAGGATCTGTCACCCAGTCACTTCATAGGGCTAGGGGTAGTTGACGCGGGGCCCCTCTTCCATATATATAGCCGCACCGTTTGACTCTGCCGTCGCTTCTTCGTGCGTTTTTGTACTGCCTCTCATTCCTGACCAGGCTCCGCGCCTTCACACCAAGGTAGGGGAATAGGGTACGCAGTCGGTATTGTTGAACATCCGTTCCTTGCTTACCCTGGGCCTACGTACTCTGGATGGTCCAATGTCCCAGAGGGAGGCGAGAGGTATATGTACAAATATTGGAATTTCACTCAGCTGTCATTGAATCCGACCTTTCGACTTGGTCTAGTCGTCTTCTGTCTTTCCCTGGGGGCTTGCTCCTGGATTCCCAAGGGGGAGAGTGATCTGGATGTGGGGATTAAGGAACGGGGGATGGCATCCTGGTATGGGATACCATTCCATGGACGACTTGCGGCCAACGGAGAAGTCTTCGATATGGAAGCCATGACGGCGGCCCACAGGACCCTGCCGCTTGGCAGCATGGTGCGGGTGGTCAACCTGTTGAATGGGAAGCACGTCCGGGTCCGGATCAACGACCGGGGGCCTTACGTGAATGGGAGGATTCTCGACCTTTCCCATGCCGCGGCAGCCCAGCTTGAGATGGTGGAGGGGGGACTCTCGGTCATTCAACTGGAGGTGATCGGTGACCACCGGCCTGAATTCGTTGTTCAATCAGAGGAAGAGGCCTTGCATGCCTCTTCCCCTCTTATGGTCCATCAGTTGGAGGACCAATCGCTGGTTGCAACCCCGATGCACAGGCTCTATCGGTCAAACTTTACCAAGGTGTCCGCCCATCGACTGCTACCCAACGATGTCTTGGTTCAGCGTTGGTGGGAATTGGTCCCCGCAATCCTGGTTGCAGACCCGGCTCATCGGGAGCATGTGGCATTGGTGTTGATCTAGTGGTATGGTCTGCTGTCTCCTCGGTTGACACTACGCACCCTCTCCTCTAGACTGACCCGTCGAATTCAAGACGGGCCAGTCTGTTCATCATCGTCATCGATCATTACTAAAGGAGCCGAGAGCATGGCGAAGAAAGCACCCAAACGGTCAGCGGAGTCTGAAGAAACTCGATTGAAGAAGAGAGTTGCGGAACGGCGGGCAGCAGGGAAGACATCGGAAGGGACGGCAGCGTTTCGGGCGCTCCGGAAGCGGCTGAAGCGGGAGCAGCGTAAACGACGCGCTCTTGCGCTCCGCAAGAAACATGCGGCGGGCGGTAAGGCTGCGGCGGCCCCTGCTTCGACCTAGTTCGTCAGCGGTGTCCGTGTGGGATAGGACCATCAATGGAATCGAATCAGATTGACCGGCTTGGCGATGCGCTTCCGACGGCTCCGTTGGCGGGTGATGCCCTGGCGGATTCCTTGTCCGAAGACCTCGCTCGCGCTGGACAGCAGGAGGTCAGTCAGGTACCGGCCGGGGTGGAAGCCGGCGGAGACCTGGAAGAGGAGCGGGTCAAGGATGAGATCGATATTCAGATCGACCTCCTCAACGATCCCGACTGGGTGGTGCGCCGTGAGGCGGTCATTACACTCGGCGAGATGGGGGATGAGCGATGTGTCGCCCCCTTGGCCAAGGCGCTACGGGACGGTGATTGGCAGGTTCGAGAAGTGGCGGTCGAAGCCATGGGGCAGGTGGGATCTCCCGCGGTCGAGACCTTACTCAAATTGTTGCGTGATTGGGAAGTCCGCAAGTACGCGATCTTGTCGCTGGGCAAGATTCGGGATGAGCGGGTGCTTGCTCCCTTAATGCTCCAGCTCCGGAACGATGAGTTCAAGGACGACGCCATCATGGCATTGGTGGAACTCGGCGAGCCGGCCATTCCCCTGTTGGTTACCGCGCTTCGGGACAAGGACGAACAGGTTCGCAAGAGCGCGGTGCTGGCGTTGGGCCGGATCAAGAACGATCAAGCCATTGCTCCACTCATTGAGATGCTGGAAGACGCAGATTGGTTTACGCGCTTGACGGCGGCAGCAGCGTTGGAATCGATCGGCGACGAGCGGGGTCGTCACGCGATTACGCCGTTGCTGAAAGATCCCGACATGGTCGTTCGAATGAGAGTGGAGCGGATCCTGGCGAAGTGGAAGAAACAGCCGATTTCTCAGTCGGCGACTGCCTAAGCGTGGGCTGAGACCCTCCGGTTATTGGTTGAGCAGTTGATCTATTCGGCGCTCCAACTCGTGCAGCTTCTTCACCGATACTGTTTTCCCCATCGCCGCTTCCAGCCTGGCCTGTCGGAGTGAGGCGGCCAGATCTGAGAGTGCCTCAGCTGAAGGGTCGTCCTGTTTGCCTTTGGCGGGGGGCTCCAAGGCCGTGACCGCATCAGCCAGTGCCTTTGTGGCGTCGGGGAGGTTCCCGCCCAGGATCTCCGCCTTCGCCTGAACCACCTTCGACTTGGCTTCCAGCAACCCTTGGCGTCTTCGGAGACCCCGTTCGATCCGCATCGTGGCATCCAGCGCATCCTTTGAGAGCTTTTTCACCGACTGCTGAAAGCCTTCGATCGTTTCTTCGGAGATGGCCAGTCGCTTAGACAGGTCCGACACGTTCGTCTGCAATGTTCCGACAGGTTTCTGCCCGAGATAGTACCCAGCTCCGAATGAACAGGCAATCAGCACGAGGATGATGATGAATTTGGCCATCGTGGTCCGTCGGTTAACGAGGCGGTTGCGGTGACTGCGTTCTGCCCAGCTGCCGAATCAGACTTCCCGCTGCGGCAATTCGGACTGCTTCGTCGGAATCTCGCAAGGCGTCGATCAGGAGCGGCAGTACAGTCCCGGTCTGCTTTCCCAGCGCCATGGCGGCCATGAGGCGGGGAAGCGGTTGCTGGTCGTGCAAGAGGGTCTTCAGCATGGGTGCGGCCTGTGACTCCGGGACAAGACTCAGAGCCTTGGCGGCGGCGCCCCGAATGGACGGATCGGCATGTTGCGCGAGTTCGCCGATCAATTGGATGGCCGATGTGTCTCCCAGCCGAAGCAGTCCTTCCGCGGCTCCAGCCCGAACCTGCCAGCTTGGATCTCTGGTCAGGGCGTGCAACAAGGGCCGATTGTCCTTGATCCCCAGTCGGCTCAAGCTTCCAGCGGCGACGCTGCGAACCATCGCGATTTCGTCTCCGATGGCATGGGTCAAGGGTGCCACTCCGCCGGGTGAGCCGAATTCTCCGAGTGCTCCTGCAGCAAATGCTCGGACGGATGGATTCGGATCATACACGGCTTGACTCAGGACCGCCAGACTGGAGGGCCGCTTCAAGCGGCCCAACACACCCAGTGCAGCCATACGTACGTCGGCGTCGGGCAATGTGGCAGCGCCGGTAATATCAGACAATCGTTCCGATTGCCCCAGCTTATAGAGAGCGGCCGCGGCAAAAATCGATTCGGGGCCTTCGTCGGTACGGGCGATCTCGGTAAAGCGCGTCGTCAGATCGGTGGCCTGTCCTTCTGCCAGCGCGGTCATCGCGGCGATTCGGACGGTGGGCATGGCATCGCTCAGAGCCCGTCGCAGGGCGCCGGATTTGTGAGCCAAGCCGGCCTTTCCGATGGCTTCTGCGGCCCGAGCTCGGACAAGCACCGAGGAATCCAGGAGGCCGTCTTCGAGAATCGCTTTTGTTTCTTGAAGGCCCAATTCCGCCAAGGTTGTGTAGGCCGCAATGCGCACATGTTCCTTTTGGTCGCGTACACGGTTGGTGATGACTGCCAGGGCCAGCGGCCGGAGCAGGGCTGCGTCATGAGATTGACCGGAAAGCTTCAGCCGTGTGTAGACCGTGAGGGCTTCGTCGGTCCGCCCCAGACGGACGAAACTCAAAAACGAGAGACGCAGGAATGGTCTTGACGCGGGCGTATGAGACGGCTGGGTACGATACAGCGCTGTGACCGCTGCGTAATCACCGGCTTTGAACAGTTCTCCAGCTTGAGACTCGATGGTGGATGACGAACCGGCGGCATGAACGGCAGAGGGCCATCCAAGACACAGGATCGCGAGGATGCCCACGAGCGATGCGCTGAGCCGGCCTACCATGTCGAGGGCGTGCGCAGGGCAGCAGCGGTATACAGTATCCCCACATAGTCCTTCACCATGCGGGTCGTGCAGAATTGCGGCGCGACGGTTCTGATGCACTCCTTCACCATGTGGAGCCAGCCGCGTGGGATGCGGTCACGATCCCGTTGATAGTACAGCGGCACGGCTTCTTGCTCCAAGATGCGATACAGCTGTTCCACATCGTGGAGGTCCTGGGCTTTGGTATCCGCGTCCTCGGACAACGGTTGGATACCCCAGCCGTTGGCGCCGTTGTAGCCTTCGGCCCACCAACCGTCGAGGACGCTCAGGTTCAGCACGCCGTTGATCGCGGCTTTCATTCCACTGGTTCCGCTGGCTTCCAAGGGGAACCGTGGCGTGTTGAGCCAGATATCGACGCCCTGGACGAGAAATTTCGCCACATGCATGTCGTAATCTTCAAGAAAGGCGATGTGGCCGCCCAGCTTGTGGTCTTGGCAAAAACTCAGGACTTCGTGAATGAAGTACCGGCCCGGCTCGTCGGCCGGATGGGCTTTTCCGGCAAAGACTAATTGCACCGGCCTCCATCTGTTTTGCAGCAGGTGTTTCAACCGTTCAAGATCGTGGAACAGCAGTGTCGCCCGCTTATAGGTGGCGAATCGACGGGCAAACCCGATGGTCAGCGCCTCGGGGTCGAGAAGCGTGCCTCGACTCAAGACCTGTGCGGGTTGGAGATGTCCCTGCATCCAGCCGGTTCTCGCCCGCTCGCGGATAAAGCCCATCAGCTTCCGTTTCATCGTTTGACGGACGGCCCAAAGTTCGTCGTCCGGAATGTCCATCACCCGCTGCCACATGGCGGGGTCGTCACAGCTGCTTGTCCAGGTGGGGCTGAGGGATCTGCTGTAGAGATGATGGAGTTCCGGCGCGATCCAGGTCGGCGCGTGAATGCCGTTGGTGACACTGCGGATGGGAATCTGTTCGGCCGGCAATCCCGGCCAGAAGTGCCGCCACATGTCACGTGTGACCCGGCCGTGTTCACGGCTGACGCCGTTCACGTGAGCTGATAACCGCATCACTAATGCGGTCATGTTGAATCCGTGACCGCTCGACTCGGGCGTCTCCCCCAGCCGGAGAAATTCATCCCGTGAGAGACCGAGCTGTTCCCAATACCCGGCAAAGTAGCGGTCCATCAGATGGTGCGGAAAAACATCGTGGCCGGCCGGTACCGGTGTGTGGGTGGTGAACACGGTACTCTGGCGGACGACTTCGCTCGCTTCAGCGTGTGAAGTCCCCTGGGCAACCAACTCGCGCAGCCGCTCCAGCGTGAGGAAGGCGGAGTGGCCTTCGTTGGCATGCCAGATCGAGGGGGCAATGCCTAATGCGCGCAGCATGCGCACGCCGCCGATGCCCAGCAAGATTTCTTGGCACAGCCGCATTTCTTGGTCGCCGCCGTACAGCCGGGCGGAGAGGGCTCGATTCTCCGGACTGTTCTCGGGGACGTCCGTATCGATGAGAAACAGCGGAACTCGACCAACCAGGACTCTCCAGACGGCGGCGGTCACCTGGCGGTCGCCCATTTGCACGCTGAATCGGCAGATGTCTCCAGAGGGAGTCCGCGCCAGCTGGATGGGAGATTCTTCGCGGTTAAACGGCGCATAGGCTGCTTCCTGCCATCCTTCCGGGGTCAGGCGCTGGCGGAAGTATCCCTGTGGGTACATGAACCCGATCCCGATCAGCGGGACACCCAGGTCGCTGGCCTCCTTGCAATGGTCGCCGGCCAAGATGCCCAAGCCGCCGCTGTAAATGGGGACGGACGTATGCAGGCCGAATTCCGCGGAGAAGTAGGCGATAGTGGTTTTGGTCATGTCGGGGCGGTGGCTGCCGAACCAGCTCTTCTTGTTGGCACAGTATTCATCGAATAGGCGGAACACCGCTGAGTACTGCCGGAGAAACGACGGGTCTTCTGCCAGATGCGCCAGCCGGTCTGGCCTCACGTCAGCCAGCAGTTTGACGGGGTTATGATGTGTGAGCAGCCAAAGGGTCGGGTCAATCGTTTCGAATAATTGCCGCGCTTCCAGTGTCCAACTCCACCACAAATTGTGCGCGAGTTCGGACAGGCGGCTGAGGCTTGGAGGAAGTTCAACCGGAGAACCGTTTACCGAGATCACAGTATCCACGTCGGCTCCTTCGAGGAATGGGATGATTGAATATGGAGTGGAGAGGCGGATACACGCTTGGTCCGATGTCGGTCAGGCGTGGCCTGCCTTGTGCCATGAGGCCCACTCTTCGGAGAATGCCACGGTGGCATACCGTTCGCCAACGATTTTTGCAACTCGGTTCAGGAGCTTGGTCAGTTGCTGGAGTTCGGCCGGTGTCAGATCTTCGCGGAATTGCGGATGGAGGCCCCACCTGGTTTCGATTTCTTCACCGGAGACGTTCGACATCATGCTGACAAGTTTGATCTCTTGGCCTGTGGTGCCTTGCTTGTCCTGTTGTTCGCTCACCGCTGCGGCCGCCGGCTGTGCGGATGTGGCTGGTGGTGGGGTTTGCCCCTGAAGGACCGCGCTGATGGCGGGTACTACTGCGCTGGCGCAGAGGGTGGCGGCGGAACTCAGCTGGGTGTTGCTTGACGCCCCAAGCGCGGCGGCGATTTTGTTGCCGAAGTCGCGGAACATCTCATTCTTAGACTGCGACTCCTCGGTGACAAGAAACTTGTAGAGCTCATACGTCTGCCGGCTTTCCGCCACCGCGGTCCCAATCGTCAGGACGATTTCCATCTGATCGGCCTGATTGCCGAAGGCCGGCTCCAGAACTTTCTGCAGTTGTTGCGCGACCGTGTCTTCCAGCGCATTCATGAAGTCCATCTGATCCTTCAATGGAATGTGCAGTGCGGCAAGCCGGTCTGCCAGGTTGAATAGGACTTTGAGAAACTCGAGGTAGAGGTTCCACTCGTCCTTGCGCTTGAGTTTCAGGGCTTTCTCCGGTGCCAGGCGCTTCATCACCGAGACGGATTCGCCCGAGACGGCAAGCATCAACTCGGCGAGCTGGCGAAGTCGGTCTTTATATTCTGGATTAGCCGTCGGCATAGGGTTTCCCCAAGAGGGCGGATTATATCGGAGATGCCTCGGGCGGGCCAAGAGGCTCAGAAGGGGTGGGGGCAAGAGCTGGGGTGTAGGACCTACCCATTGCCAAGCACTCTCTCGGCATGTCATCTGATACAGTGGCAATGCTATTCGAGGTATCCACCCGGTGATTCTCTTCACTGAACAAGCTGATAGCAGAAGGCCGCATCATACTTCTCCATCCGATGATGTCCGTGAGCATCTTGTCGAGGTTGCCGATATCCTCGGCAAGGTGCTGGATACGACGGTCAGGATTCCCGGCACGTCACTCTCGATCGGATTAGATCCAATAATCGGGCTCATCCCCGGCATCGGCGATGCCTTGGCCAATCTCATCGGCATGGTGATTCTGGGCATTGGGGCCCGCTTGCGGCTGCCACGAATCGTCCTGGCGCGCATGAGCCTGAATCTGCTGATCAATGGGACGGTCGGCGCCGTCCCCATCATCGGTGATCTATTTTCCGTCTGGTTCCAGAGCAATATGAGAAATGCCGCGTTGCTTCGAGCTGCCGCCACAAGGCCTGACCGGGAGACCCGGCCTGATTGGTTCTACGTGGGGGGCATTATCGGCGGCACGGTGTTGCTTATGCTGCTCGCAATCGCCGGTGTCGTCTGGCTGATTCTGACACTCTGGAGGATGATCGTGTCGTGATAGGAATGGGGAATCGGAGTGTGGTATACACGCCTTCTCCAGAATGATCCATCTGCTAAACGCCTGCGTTGCATAATTTCATGGAACGAGAAGTCAAGACCTATGTGCTGAAACGGCCAGCCGATGAGGCCATGTCGCGGACGCTCTCCATCGACTATCCGGCGTTACTCAATCCGCAACAATTGGCCGCGGTGACGGCGGGAGATGGACCGGCGTTGGTGATCGCCGGCGCCGGCAGCGGGAAGACGCGCACGCTCGTCTATCGTGTGGCCTATCTGATCGATTCCGGCATCGATCCCTCGAACATCTTATTATTGACCTTCACGCGCAAGTCGGCTCAGGAAATGGTGGACCGCGCGGGCGACTTGATCGGGGCAAGAAGCCAGCGGGTGTGCGGCGGCACGTTCCACTCTGTCGCGAACATGCTGTTGCGGCGCTATGGCCGGTCGATCGGCGTGGAACCGGGGTTCACGATCCTGGACCGCGGCGACGCGGAAGATCTGATCGCCTTGTGCCGCGCCCAGCTGGGGCTCAACGAAAAAGATAAGCGGTTCCCCCGCAAGGGGACGATCATGGAGATGGTCAGCAAGAGCGAGAATACGCTCCGCAGCCTCGACGAAATTGTGCTCGAAGAGTTCAGCCATTTTGCCGACCATCTGGAAGACTTGAGCCGGTTGCAGAAGGCCTATCAGTCGGCGAAACGGCAGAAGCAATTATTGGACTACGACGACTTGCTGGTGATGCTGCGGCAGTTGTTGTCGGCGGACGAATCAGCCCGCACGACGATTTCCCGTCAATACCGCTATATCCTGGTGGATGAATATCAAGATACGAATCGGCTACAGGCCGATGTGATTCGCCTGCTGGCGAATACGCACAACAATGTGACGGTCGTCGGCGACGATTCGCAGTCGATCTATGCGTTCAGGGGGGCCACGTTCAAAAACATCATGGAGTTTCCGGCGCTGTTCCCTGGCACGACCGTCTACAAGCTGGAGGAAAATTACCGCAGCACGCAGCCGATCCTGAATTTGGCGAATGGCATTATTGAAGAGGCGGCGGAGAAGTATACGAAGCGCCTGTTTACCAGGAAGATTGACGGGCCGTTGCCGGCGCTCGTCGAGGCGGCCGGAGAACACGCGCAGTCGAGGTTCATCGCGCAGAAAATTCTTGAGTTGCGCGAGGAAGGCGTGCCGTTGAGCGAGGTGGCGGTGTTGTTCCGATCGAGTTTTCATTCGTTCGACCTGGAGATCGAGCTCTCCCGCAGGGGGCTGTCCTTTATCAAGCGCGGTGGGGTGAAGTTCATCGAGACGGCTCACGTCAAGGACCTCCTGGCGCACGTCCGTGTGATCGTGAATCCACTCGACACGGTCAGCTGGCACCGGGTGCTGATGTTGGTGGAGGGAGTCGGGCCAAAGAAAGCGCAGGACCTGCTTGCCGCGATCGTGAAGGCCGATCGGCCGTTCGATGTGCTACGGGCCGTATCCGGCCGTTCGGGTCAGGGGCTCAAGAACCTGGCGAACACGCTGGAAAGTCTGGCCGGTGCCGAAGATCGGTCGCCCTCTGAGCAGGTGAATCATATGTATGAATATTACCTGCCGATTCTGAAGGAACAATACGACGACTACCCCAAGCGCACGAGAGACCTGGATCATCTCCACACGATTGCTGAAAACTATCCGGGCATCGACGAATTTCTGGCCGATTTGGCGCTGGAGCCTCCTGACGGCAGCGCCGTGGGCGTCGAAGCCCCGGATCGCGACGATGAGCGGATGGTCCTGTCCACGATTCATTCAGCCAAAGGTCTGGAGTGGCAATGTGTCTTTGTGATCTGGGTTGTCGACGGCCGGTTTCCATCCGCCTATTCCTTTCTCACGGACGATGAATTGGAAGAGGAGCGCCGGTTATTCTATGTGGCCGTGACGCGGGCCAAACGACATTTGTTCATGACGTATCCCATTAACGTGTACGACAAAGCCAGTGGGATGCTGCTGTCGAAGCCCTCTCGCTTTCTCGATCATATCTCTTCCGATTGTCTCGAGATCCTCACGCTGGTGGAAGAAGGCGGTCGAGAAGATTGGGGAGCGTCTCGATACCAAGACTATTAAATGCTCAAACCAGTCGATTTTCTGCTCGGTTTTCGCGGGCGAGGCCTCCTGTATCGGCGCTGTTCCCAGGCATGACCTATCTCGTTCGATTTGTATTTGTGTGGAGTTGCTGGTTCAGCGGGCACAGTGCCGAGGCCGCGCCGTTGCCGCCAGACCCTGCCGGTTCCCCAACTGGTTCGACATGGGAGCGGCTGGTCATGGAAGCGGACCGGCTTCATCTTCCCACGAAATTTCTCAGAGAGATTCCGGCGCATTTTATTCAGTTTGAATTTGACGATCTTCGGACCTACGCGGCGGAGTACCATCCCGATGAGCATCGTATGGTCCTCAGCCGGTCGTTGTCCTTCAATGCGGCGGGACGCACGCTCAAACCGCTCGCAAAGCTGACGCATAGGGAGCTGAGCATTCTCTATCATGAACTGTTTCATGCCTACATGGATTATCTCCGGTCTTCTGAGATGCGATCAGCGGGGGCTGAAAGTACGGCACATGAGTTGATGGCATTTGCACGATCACAGCAAGTTTGCCGATATACAGACGTGACCATCGTACCGATTGCGCAGCGCCCACAGGAAGTGGAATCGCGCTATTTGACCGAGTCAGAATCGTGGGAAGCCCTCAATGAAACATGGGCCGTCTTTATTGGATGGTCGATCTGGAATCAGCTTGAAGTGCAATCACAAGAAAGAGGATCACGTGTACAACAGCCGCGTCAGATGGCTCAATGGGTACGTCGCCTTCTGGCTGCGTTTTCGAATGGAGAGTTTCGTGGATATTATGTGCCTCAAGATGCGGCCGAACAGCGGATCACTCACAAGAGATTTCTCGCCAAGCAGTCCCAGCTGAGCTGGCGAGAGACAGAGGTGCTCATGATGCAAGTATTGGGTTTCACTGGGGAATCTATTCATTTGGTTAAGCGGTCGTTTCATTCATTACAGATCACGGAGGTCTTACCCGCCTGCTAGGAATAAAGTCCAATCGGAAGAAAAAGTCAGATAGGGCCAATCCCCTCTTGACATGACAGGACTTCATCAATAGAATCCAGCATTTCCAAATCGGCTTGTCCGGCACATCAGCTCATCAATCCTCAGGATTGAGGAAGAGAGAGCTGTGTGCGGAGAGGCTTGTGCGCATTTTCCCGCGCACGTTCGAGTGGCGTTGAGAATTTTTCGGGAATTTCTGGTATCGGGAAATCCAGTAGGGTGTTGCGGGCAGGTACCCAAGTGGCCAAAGGGGGCAGACTGTAAATCTGCTGGCTTATGTCTTCCAAGGTTCGAATCCTTGCCTGCCCACCATACCAGGTAAGTTCAGAGTCGCGAATGCCGAGTGCTGAGCAATGGCGCGCGATGGTAGGATGTTCGGTTCTCAGCACTGAGTACTTAGCACTCAAGATGGGCGGGCGTAGCTCAGTGGTAGAGTTCCAGCCTTCCAAGCTGGCTGTCGTGGGTTCAAATCCCATCGCCCGCTCCAAGTAGCCGACGTCAGGTGTGAAACGTGAGGTGTGAAGCGTGAAAGGCAAGTGTGAAATGAGTCGAGCAGCGCAGACTCCGTCGTTTCACGTTTCACCTTTGACGTTTCACAAAGAAACGGCCCACGTAGCTCAGTTGGTAGAGCACGTCCTTGGTAAGGACGAGGTCACGCGTTCGATCCGCGTCGTGGGCTCCATACCAAGCTTCGCTTGGGCTACACCCTTTGATCGTATGGGCGCGGATGGGTTTTGTTCCTTTAGTAAAAAATAGCTTGCTCGACCCGGAGCGCTTCGATATGAGGCGCGACGGGATCAAACCTCCAGTGTATTGAGAAAAGGAGAGACGTATGGCGAAGGCGAAATATGAGCGGAAGAAGCCGCATGTGAACATTGGGACGATCGGGCACGTGGACCACGGGAAGACCACGTTGACGGCGTCGTTGACGAAGATTTGCGCGGATCG
>VGXE01000028.1 GCA_016873455.1 Nitrospira sp.
TCAAATACATCTTCCGGCAGGGTCGAAAACCCATGGAGATAGAGCAGCACTTGCCGATATTTTGATTCCTTGACCATGGACAACAAATTCCTGCTGCCGATTTCCCCATGCGCATGCTTCTTGATTCGGCGGCAGCAGAAAAAACTGCGGCTCGACGCATTATTGTTCAGGTCGAAGACAAAGTTTCTGTTGAGTGTCGGTTCGGTATTGACGGTCGGCAGTCTGCTGGTGATGAAGAGCATATCCCCTCCTTCGGCAGCGAATGAACGTTGTGGCCGCGGCCCATACCAGACCTGAAGATGCCATTACTTCGGCAGGCAACTCAAGTGTCGCGCTGCGGTCATGCCCGCTACGGCACAAAAAAAGGGTGGGGAATTGCTTCCCCACCCTCCAGGCCCAGAACGGTCTTCGCCAGACGATTACTCGCCCTTGCAGAAGCTCCGCTCATAATTGATGATGTGCCAGGCTTCTTCTTCGGTGATTGCGGCAGGAATCAACGAAACCATGCCGGTGCCCGCGCTGCCGTTCTTGATGATCCACAACAGCTCGCCGTCTTTCCGCTTCTTATGGAACTTGCAGTTGGTGAAATCGCGAGGGCTCGGATTCAGAATCTTGCCTGCTTCGCCCTGTCCGTCGCCGTTCTTTCCATGGCAATTGAAACACGTCCCCTTCCCCTCGTAGAGCGCCTTGCCCTTGGCGATGCTCTCCGGCGTGGAGGCTTGCGGATTCTTATTGGCTTTTGCATCCGCGAGCTGATCCGCAGGCACGCGGGTCTTCAACGGATCCTTTTCCTCCGCGCCGACCACTGAAGCCGACAACAACAGCACCGCTGCACTGACTCCCAAAAACTTGGACAGATACCCCATCACACGTCCTCCTTTGTGTTGAACCCACTCCCCGTGCACTCAATTAAGGCACCAGCGTCTCAACAAGACCGATACACGGCCAGTAAAACGTACGAACTATATCAACGCCTCTGAATTCCTGTCAAGAAACCGTCTCGCCTCGCTTGTCTATTTTCTGTGCTTCCAAGCCAGAGAAATTCAAGCCTCATGCCAAGTTAGAAAAGAATGAGCCCCACAGAATCTGAGCATTTAGAGATCTCTCGACATGCCATGTCTCAGCCATCCTCGCTTTCGTGACACCTTTGCGCCTCATCAGCGCCGACACGCCCCATCTCTCACGAGGCTGCATACAGAGAAATACGCGCCTGCCGTACCTGGAAGGATTGGGGGCTTGAAAGAGATGGCGCAGGAAGAGCACCGAGACGCGACAAGAGGGTTTACCGCTTCAGCACGATATCCCGTGCGACTTTTCCGCTGGGGCCAAAGGGCTTATGCGGCTTCCCATTCAATTCCGCTTTGACCCCGCCCGCATTGCCCAGGGTCAGGATAAATTGATCCTGCCCTTTCCACTGCGCCTTTTCACCAGGCCGCAACAGCGATTCTTGCGGACTGCCGTTGTCGATTTGAACGACAACCCAACTCAATTCGGTTGCCTCCAAATCCAACACCAGCTGGCCATCCGCTCCTGGCGATCCCCCTTCGAGAGATATCCCTCCCAACGGTCCATCCGCTCCAGGAGACACCATTGAGATCGGCTCGGGGGCAGAGGCGGGCTTGGATGCAATGGGTGGTGGCGTGGGAAGCTCAGGCCGGCGCGTCTCCATTACTGGTGCCGACACAGCCGCAACCTCAGCTGGTTTCGGCGTATCAATGACGGGGTCCGGATCCTGGCGTGGAGTGGGACTCGGCGCCTCCTTAGAGGCTTGCGCACTGTGCTTCACCGAAGCCGGCTCGCTGCTGCTTTGCTTGACCACCGACGGTTGTTCCCGGCTCAACAAAAACACCAGCGTGAGCACGGCGATTCCAACCGCGACCATCACTGTTTTTCGATTGGACTCGCGCTTTCGATCCTCCTCAGCCTGACGAGCCTTGAGCCGCTCCCGTTCGTCTTGTTTTTCATAGAAGGACCCCGACGATTGGGCAAACCGGTGGATGGCGTCCTCTTCATCCAGCCCAAGCGAGCGGGCATACGACCGCACGAATCCCCTGGCAAACACTTGATCGGGCAACTTCGCAAAGGTCCCATCTTCCAGTGCCTTGACGAAATCCGACCGGATACGGGTTTTAGACGAGACCTCGTCGACCGTCAGCCCCTTGGCTTCCCTGACTTGCCGAAAAAACTCTCCGACCGATTCCATAGCACCTCGACTACTTCAAACGAGCCAACAATTCCGTGGCAGCCGCCGCATATTCGCCGCCCTTGTCCAAGGTCGTCACTTTTTTCAAGGCTTCCCGCGCCCTGTCCATGTAGCCCAACTTGTAGTACACCCGCCCCAACTCCAGATTCGTCATGGCCGGCGGGATGCTCGGAGGACTAACGGTCATCGCATCTTCCAGCGCTTCCATCAATCCCCGGAAGTCACCCTTGTGTGCCAACGCACGGCCCAGATGAAACCGCACGAGATCCGGCGTCGCGTAAAGGGGATTGCTCAAGGCCTGCCGATAACTGCTGATCGCCTCCTCCCACCGACTTTGGTTGGCCAGCACTTGACCCAGATAGGTGTGGGCTTCAGAATAGTCGCCGTCGATATTCACCGCCGCACGAAATTCCCCCTCAGCCTTCGTTAGTTTCCCCTGCAAGGCATATACATGCCCCAACGCATACCGCGATTCTTTATTGTTGGGGTTCAGTTGCACGGACCTCTGAAACGCCACGAAGGCTTTCTGACGATCCTGCGCCAGACTCGCCAGTCCTTCCTGATAATAGCCTTGGGATTTCTTAACTGTTTCCTCATTATTCCCGATACTCTCGATTATCGCGCAGCCTCCGAGCAGGCCCGCCAGTCCAACGGAAACCAGGGTCCAGCGCAGGCCTGCTGCACACGCACACACCCGCTGTCCTCTTGTCCGCGCGATGTCGCTCACTAAATATCCTCGAAGTGCGTCAACCGTTTGAACGCTCGGAAGCGATCCTGCACTTCTTTGTAATCCAGGATGCGCAATCGGTCAAGACTAAAGGATTCTACGGTAAAGGAGGCCATGACGCTCCCGAAGATGATCGCCTGCTTCATGGCCTCCGGCGAGCGATTGCCCGTGGCCGCCAGATACCCTAAAAACCCGCCGGCAAAGGTGTCGCCGGCCCCCGTCGGATCACGCACGTCCTCCAGTGGAAACGCCGGCGCGCCGAACATCTGCTTCTCGTTGAACATCAGCACGCCGTACTCCCCGCGCTTGATAATGAGATGTTTGGGTCCGCGCGACAGGACAAGTTTCGCCACCTTGACCAAATTGGAATCCTGTCCCAGCGCCCGCGCCTCGCCGTCGTTGATGATCAGCACGTCGACCTTCTCCAACACTTTCCAGAGGGCTTCGCGCTGGCCGTTGATCCAGAAATTCATCGTATCGCAGGCCACGAGGGATGGACGTGTCACCTTCTGCAGCACATCGAGTTGCAGCTCAGGGTGAATATTGCCCAGGAACAACACATCCGGCTCCCGATACGCCTCTGGAATCTGAGGACGAAACGTTTCGAACACGTTGAGTTGGGTATCCAGCGTATGGGCTTCGTTGAGCTGATGCGTGTATTCGCCCTTCCAACGAAAGGTGGCACCGGGACGCCGCTCTAGACCAGTAAGATCAATCCCTCGGCTCTTGAGAAACGTAATATGCTGTTGAGGAAAATCCTCTCCAACCACCGCAATGAGCGCGACCGAGGTGAAAAAGCTGGCGGCGGTGGAGAAATAGGTCGCCGACCCTCCTAGGATTTCCGTGCCCTCGCCAAAGGGAGTTTTGACCGTATCCAGCGCGACGGATCCGACCACCAACAATTTGCCCATGGCTCACTCCGTTCCTTTCTTGTGTGCGAAGACCCGGCGTATCAGCAACCCCAGCTTCTTGGTTGCAGCAGTCGACACGCTCCGCCGGTCGGTCACGATCGCATTATCCAATGCCTGCTCACAATCACAGGCACGAGAGGCCGCGAGGGACGGCATCACCGCCTGCAGGATCCGCTTAGCCAACACCACGTTTTTATGCAGTGTGTCAAGAATCGCCTCGACCGTCACCGCCTCTTCCGTCTCGTGCCAGCAATCGTAGTCCGTCACCAACGCCATGGTGGCATAGCAGAGCTCCGCTTCGCGAGCCAGCTTCGCTTCGGGCATGTTGGTCATCCCAATCACATCCACGCCCCACTGCCGGTAGAGCCGCGACTCCGCTATCGTCGAAAACTGCGGGCCTTCCATGCATACGTACGTACCACCGCGATGGAGCGTAGCCCCAGCTTGCGTGCCCGCTGCAGCCAGGGCTTGTGCCAAACGGCTACAGATCGGTTCGCCGAACGCAACGTGCGCCACTACCCCACCCTCGAAAAATGTGGACGCGCGTCGTTTGGTCAGGTCGATGAACTGATCAGGCAGTACCACATGGCCGGGGCTAATCGACTCCTTCATGCTCCCCACGGCACTCACCGAGATCACGCGGGTAACGCCCAGGGATTTCAACGCATAGATATTGGCCCGATAATTGATCTCGCTCGGATTCAGCTTGTGTCCGCGCCCATGCCGGGAAAGGAACGCAACCGTGACACCTTCAAGTGTTCCAACCGTGATCGCATCGGACGGCGGGCCAAACGGCGTGCGCACCCGAACTTTGCGCACCGACTTCAGCCCTTCAATGTCGTACAGCCCGCTTCCACCAATCACCCCAATTGAGTTCCGGTGTATCTGCTTGCCTTTCATGCTGATTCTTCTCCCCGCCCAGCTGGCTGCATCGCCTCCGACTGCACACCTACCTCTACGTTGCCCAAAAATTGATCAATGCACGACACCACACGCCGAGTCGTCTGCTCAGGTGTCTCATCCTGTGCAATCGACAGCCAATGGATCCCCGGCTCCTTGCGGAACCAGGTCATTTGTCGCTTGGCGAATCGTCTGGTGTCACGCTTGAACAGACGAACCATTTCCGTCTCGTCGTATTCGCCGGCCATGTGGGCCGCCACGTGCCGATACCCCAATCCCTTCATCGCTCCCAAGTGTCTGCTATACCCGCGATCGAGTAACGACCGCGTCTCTTTTACCATTCCGTGAGCCAACTGCCAATCGATTCGTTCCTCGATCCTCCGATAGAGCGCTTCCTTAGATCGCTGAAGTCCGATCAACAGCGCAGTAAACGGCGCCTCATGAAATCCATGTTGCTGATGCGCCGACGACATCGGCACACCTGTCAGTCGATGCACCTCCAAGGCCCGGATAATCTTGGATTCGTCGTTGGGATGCACGCGCGCCGCCGCTTCCGGATCGGCCTCCGCCAATTCGGCATAGAGCCGATCGCGCCCCTGTTCTTCACTGAGCTTCTTGAGTTCCGCTCTCAGGCTCGGATCCGCTGGGGGAGCCGGACAGAGCCCGTGCACCAACGCGCGGATATACAACCCTGTCCCGCCGACGACCAAGGGTAATTGTTTCGCCGCATAGAGCCGTTCAATTTCCGCGAGCGCCGCCCGCCGATACCAGCCGGCGTTGAACGCCTCATTGGGGTCGGCTAAGTCGATCAGGCGGTGCGGTACCCCCTGGCGGTCATCGGCAGACGGCTTGTCTGTCCCCAGATCCATCCCGCGATACGCTTGTCGCGAGTCCGCCGTCAGCACCTCGGTGGCGAAGTGTGTTGCCACTTGTATGGCCACGTGGCTCTTCCCCACCGCCGTGGGGCCAAGTATCACCACTAGCGGCCTGCGTCTGCATTGCGCTTCACTTAGCCGAAACCCATTGTTATCGTCGTTGGCCATTCGTGAGAGGTTCCGACGTACTCGGGATTGTCAACTCGCCACTCTCAATTCTCAACTCACCATTCAAAACTAAACACGCAACATTCCCCTACCACCCGGCTCGCCCGAACATTTTTTCCAGGTCCTCAGTGCTGAGCCGAAACACGGTGCGCCGGCCATGGGGACAGGTGGTCATCTCCCCCTCGGTCCGCCAGTCCTCTACCAGCGCCTTGATCTCCGGTAGCTCCATCGAACGGCCGGCTCTGACCGCTCCGTGACAGGCCAGTGACGCCAGCACCGGTCGGACTTTCATCTCGATCGTCGAGGCACGATCCCATTGACTCAGGTCGTCCAGCAGATCCTCCAGAAACGAGGCCGGTTTGATCTTTCCGAGGCCCGTTGGGATCGATCGAACCAACACCGCCGATGCTCCAAAAGGTTCAAGCTCCAACCCCAGTTGCTCCAGATCGCCTTGATGGCGGAGGAGCAAGGCGGCATGTGGCGCTGACAGCTCGACCGTCTCAGGGAGCAACAACGGCTGCGCGCGAATGCCCTGAGCAGACCATGCACGGTACAACCGTTCGAAGAGCACCCGCTCATGCGCAGTATGTTGGTCGATAACGGTCAGATCGCTGCCAATTCGCACGACCAAAAACGTCCGGTTGAGCTGTCCCAACGCGGCGACCTCTGCTGCGGGAACGTGGCCATACGGCTCTGCGGTTTCGCTCACAAAGACCAGCTGCGCCTCGGAGCCGGACAACACATCGGCCCCTGGACCAGTCTGAACCACCGACGGCATGTCGGCGGCACCTGGTTCGCCCAACCGAGTCTGTCGGATGGACAGACTCGAAGCCGGAGTCCACACGGACCGGCTTGGTGCGCCCTCACTCGTGGTCGATTGTCCGGAGATGCCTGTGAACGGCTGCGATGTCTCCATAGCCTGACGCACCGCGCGCCGCACCAACTGATGAATCATGTCGGGCTCCGCGAACCGGACCTCCCGCTTGGTGGGATGCACGTTCACATCGACACGATCGGGGTCGATGTCTAGAAACAGCACGAACGTCGGATGGCAGCCCTTGGCAAGAGACGCCCCGTATCCCTCCGCCACCGCGTGAAACACCGCAGCGTTCCGGACCGGGCGCCGGTTCAGGAACAATTCTTGTGGTATCCGCGATGATTTTGCCTGCACCGGATCGATAGCATATCCGCCGATCCTGGCCACCGGAAGCTCCGCCTTGACCGTGCGGCATTGATCGAGAAACAGACGCCGATAGACTTGGGCGATTCGATCCTGCTCCGCCTGCACGGCGGGATAATTGACCATCTCCGTTCCGTTATGAATCAGTTTGAAATGGATGGCCGGCCAGGCGAGCGCGGCTTGCTGGACGACACGGCTGATATGGGACAGTTCCGTGGGAATCGACTTGAGAAATTTCTTCCGGGCCGGCTGGTTGTAGAATAGATCCGCCACTTCGATGCTGGTCCCCACAATCGGAGGCGCCTCGGCAATCTGTCCGACCTTTCCCCCATCCACCCGGAACTCGATACCAGTCTCGGCGGACCGTATAGCTGTGGCCACACGCACACGGGACACGGAGGCGATGCTCGGCAAGGCTTCGCCGCGAAACCCCATGGTGCGGATGGACCAGAGATCCTGATCGGACCGCAGTTTGCTTGTGGCATGCCGGTCGAACGCGCGCGGCGCGTCTTCACGGGACATCCCTTCGCCATCGTCCGTGACACGGATCACCGCCACCCCGCCGTCCTTAACCTCGACGGTAATGGACCGAGCGCCGGCATCCACGCTGTTGTCAACGAGCTCTTTGACCACGGCAGCCGGGCGCTCGACGACTTCGCCGGCGGCAATACGGCTGACGACATCGTCCGGCAAGATATGGATCTTCCCACTGCCGCTGGCCGTCAGCACGGTATGACTCTCCTCAGGAAACGATGATGCGGGGAAAAGGCGGGGCGGCACTCATCGGAGTTCAGCCAGCTTGTTTTTCGCCAACCTGGATTCGTCGGAGGTCGGAAACTCTTCCAGCACGCGTTTCAAACTTCTCTTCGACTTGACCAGATCGCCGGTCTCGGCCGTGGCCAACCCCAACTTATACAGCGCGGCGGGCGCTTTTTCACTTCCGGGATATTCCGCCAGCAGTGAGTCGAAGACTTGAATCGCACGGCCGTAGTCTTTCAAATTGTAATACGACTCGCCCAACCAGTACTGCGCGTTCGGCGCCAACGAGGTGCCGGGGAAATCCTTTCCAAAGCGTTGGAATCCCGCCACGGCCAGTTCATACTTGCCGTTGAGATAATCGTTATAGGCCAGATTAAAGGCGGACGTCGGGGTAATGCCCGGGGCAGTCGTAACGGGTTCTACCGGTCTGACCGGCTTCAGGGGCCGGAGATCGGAGGGCTGAGCGTCCGGCTTTGCGGGAGGCTGATTGGCCATCTCTTCCAGTTTGGCCAGCCGGCTCTCGATGCGTTGGAGCCGTGCGGAGATCTCGTCCACGCGAGGCTTACCTGACTCCCCATCCCTGACCCGCTCCACCGACTCCAACCGCCGCAGGGCGGCATCCACCCGGTGATGGTCCTGCTCTTGCGAGCGTGAGATCGTGGCCAGCTGATCACGTACCTCGATGAAATCCGCGTGTTTGGCGCACCCGGCTAACGTTGAGACCGCCATCACCATTCCAACGACAACTAGGGCAGGCACGCTCCGATTTTCCATACGGCCTATCGGACCTCCTTGAGCTGAGCAAGTTTGCCCGAGGCTTTTCCCGCCTCCGGGCTCTTCGGATACAACGTCAGGACTTGATTGAATGTGGACGATGCCCGCTTGACATCCTTCAACGCCAAGTACGCATACCCTTTCTTCAGCATCGCGGCTGGAACCTTCTCGCTCCGAGGATAATCGGTCTCCACTCGGCCATAGGCATCAATTGCCTTCTGGAAGTCCTTCTTGCCGTAATAGGCCTCTCCCTGCCAATACCGGGCGTTGGGCGCCAAATCGGAATTGGGATATTCTAGGAGAAATGCAGCGAACCCTTGTCGAGCCCCTTCCAAATCTCCGCCACGAAAGACCGTCAGCACCTGCTCATACTTGACCCGATCGGCCGACTCAGCCCCGTTCGGCGAGAATTCCGGCCCAGGCGATTCTTGAGGCGCAACAATCGTACCCGCTGCCGGCCCCGTCTCCATGCCGTCTTGTGCCGCCGGCGCGGCAGGCCGTTGCGAGGATTTCGTCGCCTGCTGTCGGCCCGGCTTGGAACCAGCCTGTTCCACGGATTTGACGAGTGACTCGATCCGGCGATCTTGCTCCTCGAATCGCGAGGCGGCCTGTTGCTTCATAGCCTCGAGGGTTTTCGCAAGCGCTGCAACGTGCTGGGTGGTCTGTTCTTGCTGCTCCACTCGCCCGTTGAGTCCAACCAGCGCCTCGCGGAATCCTGTCAGCGCCTGGTTGAATTGGGAAAACTTCTCGGACACTTGCCCCACGTGGTGCTGCGTTTCGCTCAACCCTTTGTGCTGGTCATCCAGCTTGGCATCCACCCGCTTGCTTAATGTGTCGTTGCTCCGCTGCACGACGTCCACGATATCTCTCTTGAGTATTTCCACCGCATGGTCCATGGATTTTGAAAACTCTTCGAGCTTGGACGCGAATTTTGCCTCTTGGTTCTCGATGCTTTTCTGGACCCAGGCATGTCGTGTGGTATTGTCGGCATCCATCTTCGCGGTCAACTGTTCCAGTTTCTTCGCTTGCTGTTCCAGATGCGCCAACCGGTGCTTGAGATCCTCTTGTTTGGCCTGAATATCCTGTGTCTGATATAAGGCCCGCTCCAGTTCCCCCCGCAGGTGAGGCAAATCCTGATCCCGTAGCGTGGAAATCTCCTGGCTTTGCCTGGCGCGAGTCTGAGACAACTGATCATCCTGCTGTTTGATCCGCTGCTGCAGGGCTTTCTCGGTTTGGAGCAGGTCGGCTTGTTGGGCGACACACCCGGTCAGAAAGACGAACAAGACAACGATAATCATGGCCTCAGCGCTCCTCATCATGCTATGCCGGCACAGCCTCATTCCATGACCCCCAAAGGACAGGGGGGCTGGAGCGGTGGCTGCCCGCTAGAAAATGGATGGACTTCCATCTCTTGTCCGACACAATCATAGCACGCGATCGGCCGTTCCGATGCCCGCGGCCCTGCAGCAACTACAAGCCCTTGCGCAAACGATCGTATCCCTGCCGGTTATTTCGCCGTCTTGAGGAGCATATGCCCGCGACGGTTCTGGGCATAGCAGGACTCCGTGTGCTCCTTACAGACCGGCCGCTCCTTGCCATAGGACACGATGGACAGATGGTTGAGAGCCACACCAAGTTCGACGAGATAGTTTCTGGCGGCTTTGGCGCGTTTCTCGCCTAATACCAGATTGTATGCCGAGGTGCCTCGCTCATCGCAGTGCCCCTCAATTTTCAATTGGGCCCCCGGATTGGCCTTGATCCACTCGGCGTTGTGCGCGAGCGCCATCCGCCCGTCTTCCGTAATGGCAAAACTGTCATAGGCGAAATAGACGTCCCTCAGTCCCGCCGCCGCCGCCGCCTGCTCTGCGCGGATGTCATCCATCTGGCGGCCGGAGCCGCCGGGATCGGCCTTGGCCATCAGCGAGCCTCCGCCCCCGAGCCGTTCTTCGGACGGATTCTTATCCAATCCACGCAATCCCCCTCCCGAACCGTCTTGTCCGGAAAAGGAGGTGCTCGGAATCTCCTGGCCGGCCCCGCTCTTGTTCTGAGACTGCGACGCCTGCGTGTCTCCGCCCGACTGTCCTGATTTCGACGCGCATCCGAACAGGCTCACCATGAATGCTCCCATGATCAATGACACACCGATTGTCGATTGTAGCCGTCTCATGGACTCAACCCCCTTCTCGTGGATGTAGACTGGCAATTGTAGAAAATGTCTCCTCTTTCATACAGAGGAGACCATCCTGGCGCAAGCCCCTTGTGTCGAATATTTTATGACGCCGGCGACCAGGTCGGAGCGCTGTTGTGAGTTCCGGTAAATGAAATTCGCTCCAGATCTTTTCCGTCGGTATTGATCATGTAGATCTGGCTCTTTCCTCCGGCCGTGGAACTGAACACCAGATGCCGGCCATCGGGTGACCACGACGGGGAATCGTCAACCCCTTGCCCCGCCGTCAGCTGTACACGCTTCTGACCGTCCGGAGTAATCAAGCACAGCTTGTACTCCTTCTTCGAGCCACGGCACACATAGGCGATCCAATTACCGCGAGGCGACCAGGCCGGCGCAGCATTATAGTCCCCTTCGAAGGTCAGTCGGCGCACGTTTGAACCGTCCGCGCTCATGAGAAAGATCTGTGGACCGCCGCTCCTGTCCGAGGTAAATGCAATTTCGCGGCCAGACGGAGACCAGGAGGGAGACAAATCGCCCGCAGCGTTGACGGTCAACCGCTGAAGATTCTTCGTGCGCGTGTCCATGCGGTAGAGTTCCGAATTCCCCTCTTGGCTGGAGGAAAATGCGAGAAAATTTCCGTCGGGGGACAAGGCCGGCGTAATGTTCAATCCGCCCAAAGACACCAGTGTCCATCGTTTCCCGGTCGCCACCTCGATCATATCGATGTCTTGTGTATTCCGGTTGCGATATGCCGTAAACACCAAGAACCGCCGGTCCGGAGACCACCGGGGCATAAGATTCAAGAATCCATCGGCCGTCACCTGGCGCGGATCATGCCCGTCGTAATCCATGACGAACAACTCACGGGCCGGCCCTACTTCCGACACATACGCGATTTTCGTCCTGGCAATGCCCGGCTCCCCCGTATAGCGAAACACCAGCTCGTCGGCAAATCGATGCGCCATCAGCCGTACAACGGAGGGAGATCCGGCATACCGTTTCCCACCAACCATCTCGTCGCTCCCTGCGTCGTAGACGTACCCCTCCATATTCACGTCGGCGTCCTTGTCCCCGCTTTTCATGCCGGCCTTGCCCCAGACAATGACGGAGACGCCATGCTCCCCCGCCTGTTTAAACGATGGATCCGGATCCGTGCCGAGGTGAGGCAGCTTCAGACCCATGCTGGAGAGATCGACGAGAGAAAACACAAGGGATCGGCGTACATCCGCCTTGAGCACTTCTTCGATTCGGTTTCCGAGCCTGATGCGCCCTTCCGGCGACTCGGCCCCGCCGATGTTCTCGATCCCCGCCACGCCCAAGGGAATTTTCTGAAAATCCGGCCGCGTGGCTTCCAAAAACACGTCCGCCGCACCCGATTCGATAATCCAGACCAACCCCGCTGAGAGACACAGACTGATAATGATACCGGCTCGAAACGCCATGGTTTACCCCTGTGAATCGCCGACGGTAAAGGTGAAGTGCGCGTCGAAATAGGGCTCGGTCAACTCCACCGGAAACGCGGGCAAGGGCGCTGCGCTGAGCACAGCCCGTTTCCCCGCCAGATCATAATATTCATTGCCGGAGGACTGTTCGATCATGATACCGGTCACCGTCCCATTTCGGTGGAGCCTGAACTGCACGATGACCACGTACGCTTGGGTGGTCACATCCACCGGCGGCGCGTTCCAATAGCTGCTGATCCGCTGCCGTACGCGTCCCAGGTAGGCATTCGCCCCCGGCGCCATCCCTGAAACTTTCAGCGTGGTGTCAACGGCCTTGACACTCGGCGCCTTTGCCTCGATGCGAGGCATCGGTTTGGGCGATGACTCAACCGGAGCGGCCTTCGGCAGTTCGGCCTTCTTGATCTTCTTGAACTCCTCGTCCAACTCCTTGTGCAAGTCCTCCGTCAGCGATGGTTGCGGTCTCGACACCGGCACCTGCGCGAGCGGTGGCGTCGTCTCGGACGCAACCGGAACGTCAGGAAGCTTGAATTGCGTCTTCTTGGGTTTCTCCGCCGGACTGAAGTCTCCAAACGCCGGTGCGGCAGGTGGCAGCACCACATCCTTCATGACGTCTTTGGCCGGTGCTTTCACAGACTTCGGTGGCGCAGGCGCGGGAACCGACTTGACGGGTGGGGACGCGGGAGCGGGCGGAGTGGCAACCGGAGGAGCAACCGCTCGTTCCGGTTGAGCAGGCTCGGCGGCCAGAGAAATCTCGATAGAGGCCAAGGGCCGTTCACCGTGCTTGGGCAGCCGAACCCATGCGACCACGGCCAACACGCTCAGATGGACCGCAACGGAAATCGCCAAGGCGCGCCAGAAACGGCTGGTGAGATCCTTCTGCCGTTCGCCATCCAACCAGAAACCGGCCGATGCAGAGGCCTGTGCCATGAATGCGCCCTGCCCCCTATTTCTTGTGAGCTGGCGGCACAGCGTCGGTCACACGTTCAGGCCCGGCCGGATCGGTGACCATCCCCAGCTTTTCAATGCCGGCCTTTTTCACTCCATCCATCACTTGGACGACCACGCCATAGGGCACATTCTGATCGGCCCGCAAGTAGAGAGAGACGTCCTTGTTCTCTTCCTTCAGGAGGCGCAGCTTGCGCTCCAGTTGCGCGACGCTCACCGGATCCTTGTCGAGGTAGAGCCGCTGATCTTTTTCGATCGTGAGCACGACCCGAATCTCCGGTTTGATCGTATTCGAAGCGGAGGTCGGCAACTTGATATCCATGCCGCGGTAGAGCATCGGGGCCGTGACCATGAAGATCACCAGCAGCACCAACACGACATCGACGAGCGGGATGACGTTGATCTCGGCCAGAAACCGCCGCTGCCGGCTTTCGAGAATCATCGTTTCGCTCCCATCGCCACTTCAACGGGCGCGGAGACCGATTGCCCCTTGGCGGGAAACAGCGCATCCAGCTGAACCACCACGGAATCCATGTGGAAGGCCGTACGCCGAATGCGCGTCAAGAAATAGTTGTACGCAATGACGGCGGGAATTGCCGCGAACAATCCGGCAGCCGTCGCGATCAACGCTTCCGAGACCCCGGGGGCCACGGCGGCGATACTGGCCGTACCTTGCGTGCCGATTTCCCGGAACGAATCGATAATCCCCATCACAGTCCCAAGCAAGCCCACAAATGGACTGATATTCCCGGTCGTGGCCAGAAACGGCAGGAACGACTCCAGCTTGGCAATTTGACCTTGCGCAAGATGCGTGGCGGTCCGCTCGATACCATGCCGATCGATCGCGGGCCTGCCTTCGCCGTCAAGAACATCACGCGCCTCGCCTCTGCGCCGATTCAGATGCTCAGTCACGCCATAGAAGACAGAGGCACAGGGCCCCACAGCGGCCCGTTGGCTTTGCCGAGGCACATCATCGAGATCCTTGGCCTTGGACAACACAGCCATAAACCGGCGGTCCTCCGCATCCGCCGCTCGAAACGCCATCCACTTATAGAGGATGACGGCCCAGGACATGACGGAGAATCCCAGCAACAGCGCCAACACCACTTTGGACACAAGACCGAGCGAAACAAGAAGTCCTATCGGACCAGATTGAAACATAGGAGTCTCCTACGCCCTTCTTTCTATTCCGCACCACGCGGCTGCATGGGAGTGTATCAGACTCTTGCAAAGCTGAGGGGTTCGACGGAATGCGATTTGTTTGTCCCAGATCAGGGCAATCCGGGGTGTTTCAGGAAGAACAGAATGGAAACGAATACTTCCCTGATGGCTGCGCCCCCCGAAGGGGGCGGAGCCTCGCGATCGTGTGAGGACACAGAGGAAGCCTTGCGGCACAGGCATTGAAATTTGGCGGGGCCGACGGGATTTGAACCCGCGACCTCCAGATTGACAATCTGGCGTCCTAAACCAGGCTGAACGACGGCCCCATGAATCCTTTTGGCTGGTGGAAGATCGGAACGACAAGACTGCACAGACTACATCTGGTCGTCGGTCATGTCCCGAACTCTGTTGTCGCTTGTTGTGTCTCCGAACGGATCGTATCCCTGAAACCTACCGACAAAACCCCTGGTAGGCGGAACAGGGATCGAACCTGTGACCTCTGCCTTGTAAGGGCAGCGCTCTCCCAACTGAGCTATCCGCCCGATTTTCTTAGCAACCTGGGCGGAGAGTAACAAGTCCACCGGGCCTTGTCAACCCATTCTCATAGCCCCTTGCAGACCGTCGGCAACTGGTCTGAACCGCCTCCCGCGAGATGATAGACGCCGCGGTTCACGGGCGAAGTGATCTCCGGCTGGTCTGCCGCGGGAAATATCGCTGATGCACCTGTTTAAGGCGGCTCCGCTCTACATGCGTATAAATTTGCGTCGTGGCGATATCAGCATGGCCGAGCATGGTCTGCACCGCCCGCAAATCGGCTCCCCCCTCCAGCAAGTGTGTGGCGAATGAATGTCGCAGCATGTGCGGAGAGATTGCCTTGGTAATCCCCGCCCGCCGCGCGCGCAATCGCAAGAGTTTCCAACAAGCCTGCCTGGTCAACGCCTGAGCGCGGCGGGATACAAACAGCGCCCGTGACGGGCGTCCTTTGAGTAAGACCGGCCGCACCTGCGCAAGATACTCGGCGAGCAGATCCTTTGCCTGTTGCCCCATCGGGACAATCCGCTCCTTGGCACCTTTCCCCTTCACGCGCAAGCAGCCCGCATTAAGGTCGATCTGAGACACCGCGAGACCCACGAGCTCCGACACACGAAGACCCGAGGCATACAGTAATTCCAGCATGGCCTGGTCTCGGCGGCCCTCGATCATAGAACCGGCGGGGAGATCCAATAACTGCGTGACCTCCGACATCGTCAACGTTTTCGGCAGGCGAACCGCTTGACGCGACGCGATCACCTCCGGGAGAGGGCTCATCTCCACGAGCCGTTCCTGGACCAGAAAACGAAACCACCCGCGCAGAGCCGACAGCACACGGGCAATCGACGCCGGCGCGAGCGGCTGCGTTCGCAAGGACGCAAGGAACGCCACCACGACCGGGGAGCCGACTGCGTCGCTCATCCGGAAACGATGCCGCGCCAAGTGCCGTTGAAATTTTGCAAGATCCCGCCGGTAGGATTCGATGGTGTTGATCGAGAGTCCGCTCTCAATTCGCAACCCACGCAGATATCGTTCGACGAGCGGATCTAAGAGAGGCGCTGTTTCATCAGCCATACATTGTTTCTGAAGTTCACACCACCATCGCCGCGTCATTGCCCACTCGACACGGCGATGCGGAAGAAACTATAGCCGACTCTGTATCCGAAGACAATGAACACACCGTGGTTCTCCTTGACACCTTGCACCCTTTCCGATACTAGTCAACCGAGTGACGGCTGATCGACTGTTCAACTGCCATGCTCCCCCACAGACACACATTTCATCACAGACTTGCTGAGTCACGTTGGATGATCGGCTCGATGTGGCTGGCGCTGTTGCTCGGCCTCTGGCTCATGCTCCCACAGCCAGGCGCCGCGGCAGACAGGCCGGTACCTCCTCCTTCCACGCCACCGATCTTGCTTCAGGCCAAACAACTCATCGAGAAGGGCGACCCCGAATCCGCCGCAACCGTGCTGCGACGCTACCTGACAACGCCGCCGCACCCGGAGTATCTGGACGATACGTATTTACTCCTCAGTGCCGCACTCTACCGCATGAAGGACTACCCCGAATCTGTCAAATACTTGAACCAGCTCCAGTCTGAATTTCCTGAGTCAGACTTACTCGAGCGAGGCAAACTCCTACAGGCCCGCACCCATGCCGCCATGGGCAACCCTGACTTGGCCCTGCCGCTCTTGGCGCAAGTGCGCACCGGAACTCAGGATGACGGTACCAGGCATGAGGCAACAACTCTGATGGCGGACGTCCTGGCACAAAAGAAAGACTTTGTCCGGGCCATCCGCATACTGCTCGAAGGCATGCAGGGCGCCTTGGAAGCCGAGACGGAGGACGCGCGCGCGCAAGTCCGTGAGATGATCGCGGACAAGCTCGACCGCAAAGGATTGATCCGGGTACGGGACGCTTTCCCACGCGCCTATCCAGGCGATCTCGCCTCCATCGGCCTGATCGACCACTATATCGCGCACGGCGACGACCACTTGGCGGAGCAGGAAGCCCGTCGTTTTCTCGCCGCCTTTCCGACCCATCCCCAGAGTCAACGAATCACCAAGTCCCTGGACCTGCTCAGCACCAAACTCAAAGCGAATCAATATTTGATCGCGGCGGTGCTCCCGCTCTCGGGACGCCTTGCCCCGTTCGCCAACGATGTCCTGGAGGGCATCCAACTCGCGCTGGAACGCGCACGCGAACAGCCCGGCACGCCGCCCATCGGCCTGATCGTCAAAGACCATGATGCCGATCGTCCAGGGTTCTTGGATGATCTTTCGTCGCTGCTCACCGACGACCGCCCGCTCGTGGTCATCGGCCCCATGCTGTCAAAAAATCTCCCCGTTATGGCGGAAATGGCGCAGCGAACCAGAGTGCCGCTCATCACCCCCGCCGCGACACTTCCCAATGTCCGCCGCCTGGGCAGCTATCTGTTCAGCACGTCGCTCACCTACGGCTTGCAGGCCGAACGCATTGCGGCCTATGCCGTCAAGGATCAGGGGTATCGGCGGTTTTGCATTCTCTATCCCGACACGATCTACGGACGAGAACTCGCGCGTCTTTTCGCGCAAGAGGTCCGGCGGCGGGACGGAGAAATCATCGCCATCGAATCCTTTAAGGAAGGCGACACGGATTTTAGCCCGCCGATCTCGCGGCTGAAAGCCGAAGACCTCAAGAAATACGGCCTGGCCGTGCCAGTCGATCCATCGCAGGCAACCAAGAAACCCGTCGATCGAAACAACCGAAACAACAAACGGATGCTCTACACACCGGGGTTTGATGCGATCTTCATTCCCAGCCGCTCCGGCGATATCGGGTTGCTCACCGCGCAACTCTCCTATCATGACATGCGGGTTCCACTCCTCGGCACGAACGGCTGGAACACACAAGATTTTGCTCGCACTGCCGACCGGACAGTCGACGGCGCCACCTTCGTCGATGGATTCTTCGTGGATAGCCCCAACCCGGCCGTGCAGGAGTTTGTGCAGCGCTACCATAAACGCTTTCAAACCACCCCCTCGCTCTTCACCATGCAAGGCTACGATGCCGCCCGAGTCGTCATCGAAGGCATCCGCAACGGCGCGGACTCCGGTGAGGAGATCCAAGAATTCTTGACGACTCAACGCAATCTGCCGACTCTCGCCGGACCGGCCGGCTTCGGTCCGGACGGGACCCTGCATCGGCCGCTCTTTCTTCTCCAGGTGAAACAGGGTAAATTCGTGCAGTTGAATTAACCACGCCGACGCATGAACTCACTGGCACAGATCCTCCATACGATCTCCTACATGGGGCTCCCTCTGCTGTTCGCCATGGTGCTGCACGAATACGCGCATGGATGGATGGCCGACAAGCGCGGTGATCCCACGGCCAAACTTCAAGGCCGGCTCACCGTCAACCCGCTGGCCCACATCGATCCACTGGGCACGGTCATTTTCCCATTGATCTGCCTGCTCCTCCCTGGCAGCTTCATGCTGGGCTGGGCCAAACCGGTGCCGGTCGATCCCCGCAACATGTACCGTCCACGCCAGGATATGGCGCTCGTGGCCGCGGCGGGACCGGGCATGAATCTTCTGCTGGCCGTAGCCAGCGCGCTGTTGCTCGCTCTACTCCTGATACTGGAACCATCCCTGTCTGCACGGGAAACAGCCGACACGGAATCCTCATCGAACCTGCTCACCACGATGGTGTTGCGTCCGATCGCCACCATGGCATTCTATTCGGTCATCATCAATGTGTTCCTGGCGCTGTTTAATCTGATCCCGATTCCACCGCTCGACGGTGGGCGGATCCTCACCTGTGTCCTGCCGGCCAAACCGGCGATGACCTTGGCTCGTCTTGAACCCTACGGCATGCTGATTCTGGTGGGCCTCATCGTGTTCGATAAGCAACTGCAAGTCATCCATACGATCACAAAAACGTTTGCGTACGGACTGTCCGGCACCATTCTCTCAACCGCACTCGGCCTCGGCGGAGCCTCACAATGACGACACCACGAAAGCGGGTACTCAGCGGCATGCAGCCCAGCGGCCTCATGCACCTCGGTAACTATCTGGGCGCGCTGGAGAACTGGAAAGCGCTCCAAACCCAGTACGACTGTTACTTCTTCGTCGCCGACTGGCACGCGCTCTCGACCAACTACGCCGACACCAGCCGGGTCCGTGAGTTCGTGCGGGAAATGTTGATTGACTGGCTGGCCGCCGGCATCGACCCCGGCCGTTCGACTGTGTTTGTCCAATCCCGTATTCCCGAGCATGCGATCCTGCATCTGTTGCTCTCGATGATGACTCCCGTCTCCTGGCTGGAGCGTAATCCGACGTACAAAGAGAAACAGGAAGAGATTAAGGAGAAGGACCTCGGCACCTACGGCTTCTTGGGCTATCCCGTGTTACAGGCCGCCGACATTCTGTTGTACAAACCGGATTTTGTCCCGGTCGGCAAAGACCAGTTACCCCATCTCGAGCTCACACGCGAAATCGCGCGGCGTTTTAACGATATTTACAAGACACCGGTTTTTCCTGAGCCGAAGGAGCATCTCACCAAATTCCCAAAAGTACTCGGCACCGACGGCCGGAAAATGAGCAAGAGTTATCACAACACGATCAATCTCTCGGACGCGGAACCGGCCGTTCGGCAGAAGCTCAAAACCATGGTGACCGATCCGGCCCGCGTGCGCCGGACTGATCCCGGCAATCCCGACCTCTGTCCGGTCTACGAATTTCACAAGATCTATTCTCCGGCTGCTGTGCAAGAGCAGATCAATAAGGATTGCCGCGCCGCCGCTATCGGCTGCATCGACTGCAAGAAGCAGGTGGCGGATAAGATGGTGGAGCAGATGACGCCGATGTGGGACGCGCGCGCGAAACTCACCAAAGATCCGGAGCAAATTGAAGCCATCGTCCAAGCCGGCAGCCAACGCGCGTCAGAAGTGGCGAAAGCCACCCTCGCCGAAGTGAACGACGCGATGAAGATCTAGTACATCTCCAAACGAAGCGTGATGGGCGGGAGCATGGTTCTGTACTCCCTCGTCCAGTACCTTCGCATGTTCTCAAGGCGAAGAGAGCCTTCCATTTTCTTCCCTGGCAGGTCAAAGAGTGGTCACAAGATACGCGCCTTCACACGGCACTGCTTATATACGCCGGGCGATCACATTGACCCATCTCCCCTTGCGTTCCTGATTGTTCACGACTCGAATGGACAGCACCCTCCAGCCGGCGCGACGGAAGGTACGAGCCAGTTCGTCTTTTTTCCACCGCGCGAAAAAGCGGCCCGGCATCCACCCTCCTGTTTTGACACGGCTGTTGCTGCCAAACGTAAATGTCCCGGCCAACAGACCTTCCGGGCTCACGAGTTGTTGCAGCAGGGCTAACACGGTGGAAGCAGTTTTCTTCGGCAGATGAATCAGAGACGCCGCAGCCCATATTCCGTCCAACGTGCCGTCTCTGAGGGGAAGGGCCCTCATATCTGCCAGGACAAGCGGAATGGATGAACTGCGCCGCTTCGCGAACTGGAGCAGCGGCATCGTACGATCCACCCCGATCACTCGATGGCCGATGGTCGCAAGATACCGCGCATCTTGACCAGCCCCACAGCCCAGATCGAGCAAGACGCCTTGTTCAGGTACTAGCGCCATCCATTCCTTTAACAACGCCGGACGCTTGTACTTCTTCCGCCCCCATTGTTGGAGAAAGATCTTGGCATCCTTCTCATACGTCAGCAGGGTCTGCGCAACGGCCTTGGTTGTGCTATGGTGCACGGCTGAACGCTCAGGCATGTGAGGAACTATACGATGTTGGGATTTCAGCGGAGCCTTTTCTTCGTCCTCTTGGGACTGGCTATTCACGCCGGCGTGGAGGCAAAACCCGTCGATCCTCCTTGCGACAAGTATCCCCCCGACAAACAATCACGTTGCGTCGAACTGTGGAAAGAGCTGAACCTGGAAGACGGCCCAATCATCTCCCAATTTGGGCTCGATCAGCTCAAACGACGCGAGGAGGGTAAGATCACCGCTCAACAGCACTTGGCTGAGAATATGACATTCATCAAGCACTCCACCGAGAAACGGCTCGAACGGCTGAAAGAGCGTATGGCCAAAGAGCAGCCTTGAAGCACCGGCCCATCCGGCCTCATCTATGCGACACGGATGAATTGGTTTCTTTCCTTCTCCCACCCGATTGCAGTTTCCGGCCCATGGCCGGTCACCACGACCGTCATGTCGTCGAGAGTATAGAGCCGCTCTCTGATCGACTGTTCGATCGCATCGAAATCGCCGCCCCACAAGTCGGTGCGTCCGATGCTGCCACGGAACAGCGTGTCCCCCGCTAAGACCAGCTTGTCGCCTGGCACATGAAAACTCATCGACCCCGGCGTATGACCTGGGGTATGCAGGGCGATCACAGCACTGTCGCCCAACCGGAGCATCTCTTCGTCCCTAAGCCAATGGTCCGGCATCGGGACGGATCCTGACGGCACGCCGAACATCCGGCACTGCACATCGAGGTTCTTCCACAAATCGAGATCCTCTTGGTGCAGGCAGAGCACGGCGCCCGTGGCCTGCTTCATCGCGCCGGAGGCAAGAAAGTGATCAAAGTGGGCGTGGGTGTGCAAGATGTGGCTGACGGTGAGCCCCAACTGCTGCACCTCATGGAGAATGCGCTCATGAGCCCCGCCCGGATCAATCACGATCGCCCGTTTCGTCACCGGATCGCCGATAATCGAGCAGTTGCATCCGAGGGGAGGGACCGAGAAGGTCTTTCGTATCAGGGCAGCCATTGTTCCGACATGCTACAGGGGCGCAGATCGATGGCGCAAGCTATGAGTCTTCGGCGTTCTCTTGCCGCTCGCCCAGAGTCCAGATCACTTCGGTATCGGCCAATATCCAGCTGCGGTCTCGTCGATGAAACCAGACCAAAAACCCCGCCCCGGTGCCGTCCGGACGAAGATTCTCCACATAGAGTAAGACCTGGTCGTTGCGCAACGAACGGCCCACCCGCGAAAAAGCGAGGCGATCCAACACCGGAGACGCTTGCACGGGTAGCGCTGAAGCCACCTCCGGCTCTTCGATCGAACCAGCCGACATGAATCGGTACCGAACGCCGAACTGAAACCGTGCGTCGAGCCGAGAGGCTGTGCGATTGGCACCGACAAAATCCCGGATGAGATCCGTCGGCAGCTGGCCCATGAAATAGTCCCGCTCGTGGAACAATGCCTCCGTCATCGGTTCCGTTTGATCCGGAAATATTCGAGTGACAGTAGCCCGTTCGAGCACGACCAATTTCGTCTGCGAGGTGAGAAATTTCTGTTCGACAACCTGGTCATACAGCCCATAGTCTTCGGCAGGAATGCCGACCACCGTCTCTCGCTCCCCAGCCAACGCACTATCCGGGGCGACACAGACCAGCCACGCCGCAACCAGTACCATTGCCCGTTTCGTCATTCCGGCAGCATACCGGCAGGCGTTCGATTCGGTCAAACCCCAAGGCGACATGGACAAGAGACGATGAAGCATGGATAATCGGACCTTCATTTTTGGAGACCCATCCTTATGCAGGACAACACCATCCCCATGACTGGACGATCGAAGACGATCGGTCTCCTTCTGTTTTTCCTAGCTGTCTCCGGTTGCGCGCCTGACGAATCGCCGTTAAAAGCCGAGAACGAGGCACTGAAAAAGCAGGTGTCGCGACAGGAGTCGTTGTTGACCTCGCTGCAAGATGGCAACAAGGTCATGCAGCAGCAGATCGACCTGCTCAATCAAGAACTCCGCGACGCCAAACAGGCGACCGAGTCTGCCAAGGCGTCAGCCACGCGACTGTCCGAGCTACTGGATGATCAGTTGGCACAGACCAAACGGATGAACGCCGAGATTCAACGGACCGCAGCGGCACAAGCAGCCCAGCACGTGAAGATCGATGACAAAGGCGCGCAGTTCGATACCCTGCCTCACCCGCTCGGCACTGTGGCCAAGGTGGTGGAAGAAGCCCTCTCACGCAACGGGTACCAGCTCAAGGTTGGCATCAAAACGGAGCAGAAAGCCGTCTACATCACGGAGCGCAAGATTTCCACTCCCGCGTCATTGGAAGTCGCCGGCTTTCGAAACCAGTACCTCATTTCGCTACAGGCCTTACCGGCCAATGTCACGAAACTCGGCGTGAAGGCGGAATTCGAGAAGGTCGCGCAAGGCGGACGTATCCTCAGCGTGAGTCCTGAGGAAACCGCCGAGATCGAACGCCGCTTGATCGGTGAAATCGGCAAAGCGCTCGACGCACCAGGCAAGACATAGCGGGGCGGCTCACGCTTACCTTCCTCTGCCGCAAAACTCCCTTTTCTTGGGTTCCCTCACCGCTCGTGTTAGCATCTCTCATCTATGAAGCCTTCCAGCAGCACTCTTCATCACGATACAGTCACCTCCCTGCGTTTCGTATTCGTGATGACAGCCGTTGCCATCACGACGCTCGTGGGTTGCACCACATCCCCGGTCCCCACTCGCTCCCCATCGGCCCTGATAGAACCAGCTGAACCATCGATATCGGTCACACGCCCCAATCCGTCGATTCAGACAAGACGCACCTGTTGCCAAGCCGCGCTTCCCGGACCAAATCGAATGGCCATCGTGCATACAGCGGCCAAGCTTGTAGGCGCGCGGACGATCACGAGCGAAGGACGGAACATCACGTATGACTGTGCCGGCGTGACCCGCGCCATCTTCTTGAAACACGGCATCGACTTGTACGACGGCAACTCCGAGGACCCTGACACGAACGGGGTGCGCCTGATCCATGCCCACGTGCGAGAGAACGGCAGGCTCCATCAAAGCCCTATCCCCCATCCCGGAGATCTGGTGTTTTTCGACAACACCTGGGACTTTAACGGAGACGGCAAGTTGAACGACCCCCTCACACATGTCGGCATCGTCGAACGAATTGACCCCGATGGCACCGTGACGTTCATCAGCCGCGTGGCCGCTGCCGTCCAACGATACCGCATGAATCTCAGCCATCCACATCTCCACAAATCAGCCGAGGGCCGCATCCTGAACGACTACCTCCGGCGCAAACACCCCACCGATCCGGACCACAAAGGCCGACTGACAGGAGAACTCTTCTCGTTTTTCGGCACGCGATTAGATTTCTAAGCGCGCCACGCGCACCGGCACACATCCGTGGCCCTCGTATCAGCAGCCTGTTTGTCGTATTCCTGCCTCCTATAACCGTATATGTGATTACAGCCTCGGCCTGAAGTATCCGATAGGACATCATGGAGGACAGGCACGTACCTGCCATAGGCTCCTGCAGTTTTCCAATGACCTGCTAGAATTACAGCATGGCGACCTCGTCAAAACAGGCACGGATCCTGGAAACCAACCCCCTCCGTCGGATGCTGACCGAGGTGCGGCAGGGACTCTTGGGCCTGCACAAAGCGTTGATCGTCACCGAGCAGGTGACCTTTGAGCGGATCTACGGGCGTGTCGATTCGACCGGACAGTTACTGCAACTGGTCATGAACGATCCGTGGTTTACCTGGCTTCATCCATTATCAAACATGGTGGTCCGGATCGACGAGGTGTTGGAGGAAGAGGAAGAATTGACAACCGAGGACGTCGCCATCCTTCTGACTGAAGTCCGGGCGTTAATTCGCCCCTCTGAACTGGGAGACGGCTTCGAGCGAAGCTATTACGAGGCGCTGCAACGGGCTCCTGACGTCGTCATGGCCCACTGTGAGATGAAGAAACTGCTGACCCTGCCGGCTGTGTAAGCGCGAAGAATTCTGCCTCTGTTCACATCGATGCTCCCCATCTCCAGAGATATCCGGCATAGACAGTCATTACCAGCCTCGCCAGCACTAGCAGAAATAGGCACCTGACCGCGGCCACCCCGGCCGCATGTACATGCCCTTCCGCTTGACTCATATGAAACGAGCTTGCCCTGCCAACCCAGTATAGGCTGCCAGGGCCTTCTAGGCTTGTGTTTGCAGGCTGGGGCGCGCAAGTTTGATCAATACGGGAGAAAAAATGTAGGACTGGCGCTACACGCCCCTACGCAATTGACGGGCCTTTGACTTGAAGTTGTCCTCAGCAGAAGCGGAGCCGGACATCCCCCCTTCGCCCCATTCTTCAAGCACATGTGAGATCTGGCCTCACGATTCGTCATGAGCGGTCCGGCACAAACCATTTACCGTGCCTTAGTGGCACCTCGATTGCATACAGACTTCTCAAATCGGTCATTAGGACTCAGAGTGTTCCAAAGGAGGCATCATGGACATCATATTGGGATTTGCGATTTTGACAGGTTTTGCCGTGTTTGTGAGCCGCACGGTATCCGACTGGTTCCTCAGAGCGCTTGAGGATGGTCCCACGGAAACCAGAGAGAATTCTCGGCCAAGCAAGGTCGAAATACTCTATCCGACCCGCACGACCCGGCATTGGGCGGAAGCGCGACGCGTGTGACCGCCTCAGCCTGATCAGGCTGGAGGTCCGCCTCTATCCCCCGATAGATTCTCGTGCCGCCCTGCTCACATTGAGAGCGCACGACCCGATTGTGCGCCAGGTTCAATGCCTGGCGCACCGAGAGTTTCTCCCTTGTCAGTTCACCCACAGAAGGACGCGCTTCCAGTGAAGCAGGTTCGACTATCCGGGCGGAAAGTCAGAACCCCCAACCTGCCAGACGAACAAGTTTGTCGAAGATGACACCAAAATTGGGAGCGTCCGCACACTGCATGGATCCACGCCCAACTTTCATCACACGGGCGTGCCTACGGCATTCTTTTCGATGGCCGTTGAGACACGTTACTGCTGATTCCTCCTCTCTCTCGCACCTTCGTAATGAAGCCGATGGCATGCCCCCCTGGCATTTCTCTTGCTGAAACACGAGCGGCGACACGATTCAGGATTTCCCAAGGAGCACCTATGGAAGCCCTCTTACTCGGAGCTATGGTATTTCTCTTCGGCCTATGGTTTTTCGGTCATGTGGTAGGGACTGGGTTCTCAAGAGCCCTTGAGCCACGTTCTCCTGAGACCGTACAAGAACCTCGCCTCAGGTCCATAGGCGCCAGCTACCCGGCTAGACGTGAGACCGCACGCAAACCTGCCTCCTACCCTATCGGCCGGGAGACAGAGCTCCTACACGCCGCGTGATCCGCGCAGTCTGATACGATCGGGACTCTGCTCGGAAAAACCGAGCAGCCCCCACGCGGCATCATGACCGGCAAGCTTGGCTGTGTGCAGCGCACGGCTCTTCGACCCTCTTACCCCCACGAGGTACCGCCGTGACAGAAATACGGTAGGCGTCAACCACCCTTCCCTGCACATGTTCCTGTTCCTACAACCGCCCTTCGTCGAGTTCGATCACATCGGCCCATGTGGATACCGAGGGAAGAGAAGAAATCGGCACGCCGCGCTTCTTGGCAATCTCATCCAGCCGACCCTGAAATCGTGCGCGTGTGGCATCGTCTTTCGGAGCGGACGCCAAAAGGCCCTCCGAGAACTGGACGATCTCTCCGTGCGAATGCGGTTTACTGTTTGCCATCACCCAAGCGAGCAACTGTTCGTCCGTCCCGCCGGCGAGCACGGCTTGTTCAAACGCTCTGGCATCGATGCCAAGAAAATCGGCGAGGTATTTATCAAACCCGACCGTCATGTAGTTGTAGTCCTGAATTTGTCCGGCATTGCGGAGCTTGATCTTGTCAATAAATCTACCCAGAGGGTTCTACGGGTTCTACCCCATTTCCACGGACACCTGAGTTAAGAGCTTCTCCCCCTCTTGCTGAACCGCCAGTCTCCGACGCTGGCGCGGGTTATGCCAGCGTTCGATGTAGTCAAAGAGATCTGCTCGGGCTT
>VGXE01000029.1 GCA_016873455.1 Nitrospira sp.
TCTTCGTTGGGCAGGTATCCACGCCCTCCAAGTAGTTGTTCAGCGGCAGCCACTGCATCATCGAATGTCAGATGCTCAAGATGGTGTAAGGGGTTGGTATGGATAAAAGTGCTGATCGGCCCCTGCTCATGGACGAGTTCTGCAGCATACGCCACCTTTGAACGGAGACTCCGTCTCGCTTTGTCAGCCTCGGTTTCAGAGGGAGAAGAATCTGGCGCTTCGGAGTGATCTAACATAGGGCGTATGGCCTAAATGTACATAGGCCCATAGTTGATCCAATCATCCTTTAAGTCCGACTATGGCACTATAAACCGTGACAGGTTTATCTACTAACCTGCAACGTAATGTCAAGGGACCTAATTAGGAGTCCACGCGATCAATAACGTATTGATAACGCGCGGATTTACGAATAGTCTTAGGGCGATCTAATACAAGTGGTGAGAGGACAGAATACCACTCATGCCGAAAAGACGGTCAACGAGCAGGAAAATGGAGTGACCCGTACGAGTCATCTCTAGATTAGGCTGACTGGAGGCATGCTAGGTCATCATAGGCTCTTGCTAATTGGGGTAGACAGAGGAGTGGTCACTCGTGATCAACCACTGCATGCCATCCCACTTGAACACGATGCTGTATCGGGCATTCACAATGTTGCCTGTTTTTTGAAAGGTGAGGGTATATAAGCCTTCATTGATTGCCGTGTTACAATCGAGTTCGATCGTGTGGGATTTGAGGTGTATCAGCGGTTTGTTCTTGAGAAACTGGCGAAAGTAGTCTTCTTTCTCGTCGAGCGTCAAACGGGGTTTCGTCGAGGAGAGAGGGAGCAAAACGGATCTCGCCCCATAATGAGCGATGACCCGGTGAGGATTACCACTCTGAATAGATTCTCTCCACCGTTCCAGTAAGTTCTGGATCTCTTTTTCAGTGGCTGCCACACACATTTCCGAATGGCGCGCCACGGCGTGAATAGGTTCTTCAAGGGGGGCTTCTTCAGTCGGAATTTTGGATGAGTGGTGGCTCGTGATTAACCAGCGGATTCCGTCCCACTTATACGTGAAGGAGTAGCGGGCTTTGACGGTCGCCCCGGTCTTCTTGAAGGTGAAGGAATAAAGGCCTTCGTCGATCGCCAGATTGCAATCGAGTTCGATGGTCCGAGAATCAATGCGCCCTTCCGGCTGATTCTCAAGGAAGTGGTGAAAGTAATCTGCTTTTTCATCGACGGTAAACCGAGGCTTGCTCGACACTGTGGCAAGTAACACGGATTTCGGCGCGTAATTGGCCACCACCTTGTGCGGGTCCCCCGTCTTGAGCGATTCGTTCCAGCGGTCGAACAGGGCGGCGATCTCCTCCTCCGTAGCCGCCACACAGACCTCGGTATGTTGTGGCACTTCTGCGCGGCTGATAGCAGGAATGGCAACGAGCGCAAACAAGAGCAGGAGCAATATCATGATCAAATTTCCCTTCGGTCGTCAGTCAGTACCCGTTTAATATCAACGCGTTTGATGCAGGAGTTGCCCCGCGCACACACTTCGTTCATGCAGTAGCGTTCTACCGCACAAGCGAGTTCCAACGGCTGGCACTACAGGCATACAAGCAATTTTCGATCCCCATTGAACAAAGATAGCATATAGGCAGAATCGCCCCGTCCTATTATGCAACCAGTATGACATCATTTTCGAAAAGTACAGGGGACACACATGTTTGTGTCGAGCCGGGCATCCCATCAATTTTGGACCTGATTCCACCATCCGCTGAGCCTTTTGTTCCATGGTACGATCAGCTGCCTTAACTGCTTTCTTGTGCTGTGATTCCTTAGCCTCCATGGACCTACTGCTCTCAACCGCCGAGGCCGGTACGTGGTCTGCGCTGTTCGGTTCAGCGCGTTCCCATTGCGAAGCAACGGCAGCGCGGCCACGACCATCAGGAATATGACGAGGAGGTCAACGTCGTTTCCTTTTTTGATCGTGCCGATGAAGAGAGCGAGCCCAATAGCCGTCAGGTATGCGAGTACCACCAACAGTCTCGTGTAATTCCCGCTCTGTACCGACTGCTTGTCTCTCTGAGGCTGATCCAAGAGGAATTCCTTGCTTTCTCGCATCATCCGTATCGATCCACAAGCCATACCGGATCTCCAGACCAATGGCAGAGAAGCCATCACTCTCGTGGAGCCGGACTTCAACACTATCTATTCCCGATGACCTGTATCAGACAAACAGCTTGCATGCTGGATGCCGCAAGAAGTTACTCAACAAACAATCGGTTTTTTTGAATGTTTACAATGGGAATCACGAAGTTGTGGCGAAGCCTCAGTCCAAAGTAAAGACGAGTTGGCTCAGTAACTGCAAAATATGCATAGCGCTATCACGAATTGATTAGGGGGTAGAACCTTATGTTATGAGTGAGATCAACGAGTTACTTCGCCTTTCTGCCAAATAACGGACATGCAAGAAGTGCAGATTGAATCGGTGAGAGAAGGCGTGTGTCGGCGCAGGGGGCAGCGATGGTGATCGTTACTCCCGGATTCCGTATTGTTTGATCTTGTACTGAAGGGAACGCAGGCTGATCCCGAGCAGCTTGGCGGCCTTCTCGCGGTGGTTGGTGATCTCGATCAGCGTCCGTCGGATCACTTCTTCTTCAATGCCTTCCAATGGGCTTCCGAGTGTGACGATCATGGTCCGCCTATCTTCCTTGCTAGCTTGAATTTCCTCCGGCAAATGTTGAGGTTGGATCATCTCCTCGCGTACGGTCACCACCAGCCGTTCGAGGAGGTTGCGGAGTTGCCGAATATTTCCCGGCCAGGCATACAGCCGCAAGAGCCGCATCGCTTCTTTCGAGACCTCCTTCAGAGGTCGTTTGTGCTGCGCGCAAAAGTCCGGCAGAAACGTCTCAATCAGAAGGGGGATGTCGTCTCCGCGGTCCCGCAGCGGCGGGAGATTGATCGGGACGACATTCAGCCGATAGAAGAGATCCTCGCGAAAGTCGCCTTGCTTGACGGCCTCCGCCAAGTTGCGGTTGGTGGCGGCAATGATGCGAGCATTCGTGGTCACGACCTTCGTTCCGCCCAGGCGACAAAATTCTTTGGTCTCCAACACCCGGAGAAAGTCGACTTGAGACTTTAACGACAGTTCGCCGAGTTCGTCCAACAACAGTGTTCCGCCGTGCGCCAGTTCGAATCGGCCGGCCTTCGTGGCCAGCGCACCGGTAAAGGCGCCTTTCTCATAGCCGAACAACTCACTTTCAAACAGGCTCTCCGGTAAGGCCCCGCAGTTCACGGTAATGAAAGGGCCGTCTGCTCTGGGGCTTTTGTGATGGATGGCTCGGGCGACAAGCTCCTTGCCGGTTCCACTTTCTCCGGTGAGCAGCACCGTCACATCGCTGGATGCCACCATCTCGACCAAGCCGTAGACTCGTTGCATGGCCTCGCTTTCGCCGAGCAAGTGATCGAACCGGGTTTTCGTTTCGAGTTGTTCACGGAGGCGCTGGTTTTCGACGGCAAGAAAGTGCCGTTCAAGCGCTTTCTCCACCACGATGGGGAACCGATCACGATCAATGGGCTTTGCGAGATAATCATAGGCTCCGAAGCGCATGGCTTCCACGGCGGTTTCGATGGAGCTGTAGGCGGTCATGACCACCACTTCCGTACCCGGGCGAGTTGTCTGAAGCCTGCGTAAAAATTCCATGCCGCCGATTCCCGGCATGCGCAGGTCCGTAATCACCAAATCCATGTCGGTCGTTTCAAGCAGCGCCAACGCCTCTTCCGCCGTGGCCACGCCTCGGGCCCGATAGCCCCTTTTCCCAAGGAGAGTCACGATCGCGTTGCGAATATTCACCTCATCGTCAACAATGAGGATCTGGGCGGCGTTCGTCATGACCATTTTCCAATGCAGGAGTCGGGATGTGGCTTCACGGGGAATTGCATGACCACAGTGGTTCCTGACCCGGGTATGCTTGCAACGTGAATGGTGCCGCCGTGGTCCTGCATAATTCGATACGCAATGGCAAGGCCGAGTCCTGTTCCACCGACTTTCGTGCTGTGGAACGGCTCAAATAGATGCGAGAGGTCATCCTTCTTGATTCCAACACCGGTGTCCGACACCGCGACCTCTACCCAGGACACATCGGTATGCGTCCGTACTCTCGCGATGATAGAACACCGACCACCGTTCGGCATGGCTTGGAAGGCGTTCACCACGATATTCATCAAGGCCTGGCTGATTTGTGTCTCATCTCCAAATGTAGGTGGTAATCCACCGCCACCCCGATTCTCCAGCTGGATCTTCCGTGCACGCGCATCGAATTGCATCAGCGCCACGATGTGCGCGATGACCTTCCCCACGTCCACTTCATGGATACCCATGACCGTGAGCTTGGCAAACTTCATAAAATTGTCTAAGACCGAGGAAAGGCGTCGGCATTCGGTATTCACGACGTGAAGATAGTGCGTCGCTTCTCGTGACAGGCCGCCCTGCTCCTTCAATGCGTCATCGAGGAGGTGCAGGTTCAAATCCATCGCGCTCAGTGGATTCCGTAGTTCATGCGCAACACCGGCGGCCAGAGTATGGATCGCGGCCAGTTTTTCCGACACGAGCACGCGCCGTTCGAGATCCAACCAGGCCGTGACGTCCTGAGCTTGCAAGATGACGCCTGCTGATTGTCCGTCGTCTTCGGTCAATTCGGCGGTACCAATGCGGATGGTGTGAAGTATTCCGTCGTGAGGTCTATAGGGCACATCCTTCTGACTCAAGTACTCGTGTGAGTGCAGGGCCTTGTCGAGCGTTCCCCGAATCGTATCTCCCTCCGAAAAGATCGATTCATACGAATGGGCCAGCAGTTCTTCTCCGGAACGTTTCAACACCGCTTCCGCCATGGGATTGACCGCCGTAATCACTCCGGCTCGGTTAAGCGTCAACACGCCGGTCGGGATGCTCTTTAAGATGTTGCGCGCTAACCCCTTGACCTCCTCAAGCGTGCGACGAGTACTGTCATAGTGGAGAAAGGTGATGACTGACGCGATGCCGATCGCACTCACCAGGAACACCAGAATGGTCATGATGATCAAGTCGCTCTGATGCTGCCAAAGATCGGGAAATAGCTCCATGGGAATCCGCTTGCCCTCAACAAAATCCTGCAGCAGAAGTTTTTCTCGTTCCAGACTAAAGAGGAGAATAACGGAGACGACCAGAGCCAGAATCAAAAGGACGGGCGCGATGAGCCGATAGGGGATTCTCGGGAAGAGGGTGGTTTTTGGAGAGGGACTGAACATGGCTATATCACAGGGATGAGCTCAACTGTGGGATGCTACCATAGATGTGGCAGTTTGCGCAGGTGTGCGCGAGGCTCTCCAGTGCGCCACGTGTGGAGATGCGGCGGAGTCACGAATCGCCGTCAACAATGCGCTCAACAAGGCCGGTTGGCTTTGAAGAACCGATTCACCGAGAAGCTCATCACTGAGGGACGTTGGACCCATTAGGCGGGCCGGATCTCACCCGTTTCCTTTTTCTCGCTGCGGCCTTGTGGTGTGAGAGGGGTTGATGATCCTCAAGGCCGGAGATCGTTAACGTCTGGTTCTTCGCCGCCAAATCCGTTTGCATTTCCTGAAGCCGCGACATCACCGTATGATCGACGAGGTGAGTCTGGGACAGATCGAGATCCACATTGGGGTGCTTTTCAAAGTGCTCATGAAGCTTTTTGCGCAGGGTCAGCCATGTGGGGAAGATCGCGGCATGTTTGACCGAGAGACGCATCGTTCCCTCTTGTGCAGGCTCCTCTTCGTGATGTAATCGGAACAATGACGCGAGTGTCGCTCCGTTGACGAGGTGCACGAGGATATTCACCAGGATGCCAATGGCGATCCCTACTAATAGATCAATCGCGAGGACTCCCACGACGGTCGAGAGAAATATCAGGAGTTGCTCCTTCCCGACATGGTACACATGCATGAATTCCGCGGGCGCCGCCAGGCGAAAGCCCGTAAAGACCAACATCGCGGCCAGCGCCGCAAGCGGGATTTCGTTGAGCAGTCCGGGGAGAAGGGCCACAAAGAGCAGGAGAAACATCCCGTGATACAAGTTGGCAAAGCGGGTCCGGGCACCGTTATCGACGTTGGCTTTGCTGCGCACAATCTCCGAGATCATCGGTAAGCCGCCGATGCAGGCGGCTGCCGTATTGCCGATGCCGACAGCCGTGAGATCCCGATCCAAATTAGCCTTGCGTTTCCAGGGGTCAAACGTCTCAACCGCCTTAGCGCTCAAGAGACATTCCAAGCTGCCGATGAGGGCGAATAAAATCACATATTTGATGCCGATTCCCGTGAACACGCCGGAAAAATCCGGGAAGGCCATGGCGCTGATCATGCTCAGCGGCACGTTGACGAGATAGTTTGGGCCGACCTGATATTCATGGTGATTAAATGTATACGCGTGCGGGTGGTCAAAATCGAAATAGAATTCCAACGGGATGGCGATCATGAGCACAATAAGAGGAGCAGGAATCGCCTTGAGCGCTTTGAGCTTGATAAAAGGGTAGGCCGCGAGCACAGCGAGACTCAAGACCCCGATGAACGCGATTTCAGGGTTCAACTCGGCGATAAATGTCGGGATTTCCATGAGCAGCTCCAACGGCTCACCTTTGGCGCTGAGACCCATCATAATCGGAAACTGCTTGGCGATGATGATGATCCCGATCGCGGCGAGCATGCCGTGAATGACCGAGGTCGGCACAAGCTCAGCCAGGATGCCGGCCCGCAACACCCCGAACAGGATTTGCACGATACCTGCCGCCACTCCGACGCCTAACGCCAATCGATAGGCTTGATAGTCCGCATCCGGGTTCGTTCCCCCCGTAAACCCGAACTCGGTGACGCATCCGATTGCGATCACGATCAGCCCGGCCGCCGGGCCTTTGATGGTGAGCTCCGAGTTGCTCATCGTCGCGCCGACGATCCCGCCGATGATCGCCGTAAAAATTCCGGCAATGGCGGGATAGCCGCACGCCAGTGAGATCCCCAGGCACAGCGGCAGCGCAATCAAAAACACCAAGAAGCCCGACAGAAGGTCGAAGCGCAGATGCTGCTTCATTCCCTCGATGTTTCCGACGGGAATGGGACCTGATGACGCTGGAGCCGTTTGAATTTGATCCATGGCGGTACCCTACCTAATAAGGTGAGAGGAGGTTTGCTGCATCACGAGAGCACCAGACCTTATAAAACTCTAATCCTGGATGTGATTCGTACCAAAGGGGTAGGGGCAAATTCAACCGTCTTTTTTGGCTTCATGCAGAAATATGGAGAATTTCCCGATGGCTCAGCCTAGCGGTCGAGCTGGAGGTACGGGTCTGAAGAAGATCTGCAATTGCTAACTGGTTGACAGAATAGGGATAGTTCTAGGAATGGACAAGCTCTATGACGTTGCATGGAGCAGTTGTCCACGGCCATATCGACGGGATCGATATCCCAGGGGAGAGGTTCAGACGCGCGGACTTGAATGCGCCAGGACGACTGGCCGTCTGACCGGACGAACCAAGAGAACCGATGCCCCAACCTTGGCGATCAACTGTTCAGCGACCGACCCGATCACCAATCGTTCCAGCCCTCGGCGGTTGGAGGTTCCCACCACCACAAGATCAGCACCCCATTCATTCGCAGCACGAGCAATGGCTTCTGTGATCCCATTCAGGCCATACATGGCGTCGGCATGCACGACACGAGTTTCCACGCCGACTCCCTCACCGACAGCGGCTTGGGCCTGTGCCAACAGTTCGAGGCCAGCCTCCTGATCGACATCTTCTGAATCGGAAGCGGCATAAACGATGCGTAGTGTCGCATGATGAGAAACGGCCATGCGCTTCGCCTCCATCAATGTCTTCATGGAAGTGGAACTGCCGTCGATCGCCGCTAGAATCTTTTTGAACATTCCACTACGCCTTTTGTGTATGTCATGCGCCAGTGAAGGCTGCGCACAATCGCCTCCCAATGCGCACTCGCTCAACCACGTGCCCCATGTAAGCCATGGCACTAACTGACATCGCCGCCATTTTTTTTCAGGTCATCGATGTACCGTTTGACGATCTCCCTCCCGGGCATTTTGTCGAGGTTGGCATACACCATATAGTGGACGATCCCGTGCACGGCCATCGCAATCAGCAATCCTTCGAAAATCCCCACCATAAAGACCAGCACCCCGCATAAAATGGCGAGGATCATGGCATAGGGACCATGATGGGTCACATGCACGAGCCCCTCGATCATCTTCCAGCCCGTGAAAATCATGATCACGGCCAAGGCAAACTTTGGGAGATATTCCAGTGCATGGGTATTGAACGTAAAGAAGGTCACCACACAGCCGATGATGAGGACGGAAAATTTGGTGTAGGCGCCGGCTAACCGATTCGTGGTGCTCTTCGCCAATCCGTCCAGATTGGTCATCCCGCCGAAGAAGCTCGATCCCATATTGGCGATCCAGATAGCTAGCAAGCTGTTATTGCTGTTACATTTCCTCTTGCGCGTGTAATATGGGGTCAGGTCTTGCATTCATGTATTCTACGGTTGGCGGTCGGTGCAACGATTTCCCGTCCTGATGACATGGAAGGAATCTGAGGTCTTGTTGCTAACAGGGGGTTCTGCAAGAGAAACGCGGGGCGTCACCGCGTTAACGGCCTGCGTGCTGATTCGCGCGGCGCGAATCGTACCGCCTGACACGGATTTCTTTGGACCGGCGGCGCATGTCTTTCGTATCGTGCCACGCCTGCATCCGCAAGAGCGTTTCCATGTCCACCTGAAACGCCTTTTCAATGCGGAAGGCCATCTCGGGTGATAGTGCCGCACGGCCGTGCAACACATCCGAGAGGGTGGCCCGGCGCACGTCAAGCACGTCCGCTGCCTGGGTGATGCTCAAGCCCAATTCATTCAGGATCTCATCACGGATAAACTCACCCGGATGCGGCGGTGTCATGCCGAATCTTCACTTCCACTCTGCGGGAGCCGAAAGACTCAGCGCGTGGCCCGGGATTGAGACGAAAGTCCTAAGGCGGCACTTGTTCGCCACCGCATGCGATCATATAATCACCCCTGAAAAAGCCACGGCCCATCTCTTTGCGACAGGGCTTCGTGTCGCCCGTTGACAGAAGTCCTAATCACGCATGATTCATGAACACTTCTGCTACAATCGCCGATCCGCTGTTCCGACAAGCTGGCCGCGCACTTCGCGCGGCCAAGCCAGCGGGCTCGCCCCTCAGACCCTCGACGTACTGCACGAGTACGCCTCGGGTCCTCCGGGCTCCGCGCGCCGGTCTCACGACGCGGCTTGGCGATTTCGCGACGAACTGTCATGAATAATGCGGGCTATTCATGGGAGGTCATCATGGCAACATTGACAATCGAACTACCGGAGAGTGCGTTCTCGGCCTTACGTCGCTCCCCTCAGGAGTTCGCGAAAGAGATGCGCATCGCGGCAGCCATCCAATGGTATGCGCAGCAACAGATTTCCCAAGAGAAGGCGGCGGAAATCGCTGGATTGAGCCGCACCGAATTCCTCGACGAACTGTTTCGGCGGCGCGTGCCGGCCTCTCAGGTGACGCTGCAGGAATTAGTCAAAGAAATCGAGCGTGCCGGTGAGTGACGTCTGGGTTCTCAATGTGTCGTTGCTCCGGTATGTATCTGTCTGAGCAGGTCCTTACCGAAGCTCTCGAACTGATAGGAGAATAAAACATAGAGTCATGATGAGCCTGGATACAAGGTGGTGATGCCAGAAGCAAGCCATGGAAAACTCAATACGCAATGCGATCATTAAGTTTGAGCAAGAATTCATGGGCCGTGGCCCGGATGAAGTACGAGCGCTGGTCGCCCGCGATCTCGTGGTCGTCCGGCTGAAAGGCGTCTTGACGCCGGCGGAGTTGCGTATTGAGTTCCCGCGCGCAATCCATCACGTGACGAGGGTGAGCCTCCAGGATGAGGCTGTCCAAGGGTACCGCATGCCATCGCGACGGAGATGCCCATGTCGCTGTCTGGAAACGTGACCGGCATTTGCATCGGGAGGTTCGTGGTTGCCCTTCCTGTCAGGCATGGTCTTAGATAGTGGTGCATTGACACCAATATGAAGGCCACGTTACTCTACCACCAAAAGACAAGGTTTCAGGATCGCTATCTCATGGAAATGACGATTTACGAGGTGGGGCGCTCTGCCCGGTATCCGGACGGAATCAAGTATGGTCTGGTATGCCTCGACCTGAAGACCGGCCGGCGTGTTCTGCTGGATAATCACCATCCCAAGGGGCATCACGTCCATGTGGACGATCGGCAACTGCCCTATGTGTACGTGAACGATGACAAGTTGATCGATGATTTCAAGCGGTTGGTTCTTGAACACATGCGAGTCACGATATGAAGCAGTTGATCATCAGCATCAAAGCTCCCGGCGAGGCTCTCGACGACTTCAAGCGCGCCCTCAAGAAGGCACGGGTCGGCGCGCTTGCGCCGATCTCGGAAATCTCTTTCGATAACCGGAAGGACTTCAATCGGTTTGTCGAGAACCTGCCTGTCCTGTCGAGCATCCTAACCTACAAGCCGCGCTCTCTGTATGAGCTCGCCAAGCGGGCTGGGATCGACGTCTCGAACTTGAACAAGATCATTCTGTTCTTCGAAGAGATGGGCGCGGTAAAGATCAAGGAGGAGGTCGTTTCGGGCCGGAAGGTCCGCCGGCCTGTGGTTGAGTACGATACGATCGAGTTTAAGCTGGCGAGTTAATAAAGTCGAAAGGAGAAAACAGGAGCCTATGAGGGGGTCGCGTCTTGCATTGATGCATCGTACGATTGGCGGTCGGTGCCACGATTTCCCGTCCTGATGACATGGAAGGAATCTGAGGTCTTGTTGCTAACAGGGAGTTCTGCAAGAGAAACGCGGGGCGTCACCGCGTTAACGGCCGGCATGCTGATTCGCGCGGCGCGAATCGTACCGCCTGACACGGATTTCTTTGGACCGGCGGCGCATGTGTTTCGTATCGTGCCACGCCTGCATCCGCAAGAGCGTTTCCGCCTATGAGGGGGTCGCGTCTTGCATTGATGCATTCTACGGTTGGCAATGTCTGAAGGACGGTGTGGATAAAGGTTTGCTCGACGCGATGTTGTCGGCTGTGTCACCATGGGATCCCAAGGGAAACAGTAGGGGTCGGATACTATGCTGAGAGGACGACGAGTATGGTGACGGCTGGCGGTTGAACGACGATGGTCCTGGAGACGCCTGACTGCCGAACGTATTCGCTGAGCGGTGCTGCGCTCTGTGTGGCGCCACTTTCCAGCGCCGAGTCAGCTTCCGGTGGGTTTGAGCCGCAGTCGTGGTTGTCGAGACACAACCGGATGACCGGATTCCTTTTCCTTCTTTCTTAGGTCACGGCAGATCGCCAAGAGGTCATACTTAAATTGTGCCGCATGCGCTTCCCGTGTCTTACGCACTTCGTCCACAATGGGGTCGGGTGTCATGACTCGATACCTCCTAATTCTTCCGGCGAGCAGATGATGGGACACTCATAGCCGAACGCCTCAATGGCAGCTCCAATCCGCGCTTTCGCCTCCGCGTTGTTGATGTGGCGGAAATTCCAGGTCAACAGAAAATCCATCCCGTGGACGGTCGCTAACGCGATATGCAACGCATCTTCAGCGCTGGTTTTGGGAATCAGTCCCCCATCGATCAACTGCCTGGCCAGCGACTCAGCGGCATCGTTCATCTCCAGAAGCGGTAGCCCAGAAAGAGCGTCCGACCGTTTTTGCGCTGCGACGGCATCACCCGCGTTGGCTTCCTCCGCTACCAGGACGGATATGTAAATCTCATAGTACTGTCTCGCCTCATTCCACCATTCCTGAGTGATCGCTTGCCGAGCCGCCGTCACAATATCCCGGCTCGGTCTGGCCGCGTAGTAGCTAATCACGGACGTTTCTACGTACACTGAAAATGCCATAACGGTTGTAGTTTAGCAGCAAGTGGCTGCTGGAAGCTAACGTACAGGACTGAGAAACTCTCGGAGCATGGGGTCGCGTCTTGCATTGATGCATTCTACGGTTGGCGGTCGGTGCACCGATTTCCCGTCCTGATGATATGGAAGGAATCTGAGGTCTTGTTGCTCACAGGGAGTTCTGCAAGAGAAACGCGGGGCGTCACCGCGTTAACGGCCGGCGTGCTGATTCGCGCGGCGCGAATCGTACCGCCTGACACGGATTTCTTTGGACCGGCGGCGCATGTCTTTCGTATCGTGCCACGCCTGCATCCGCAAGAGCGTTTCCATGTCCACCTGAAACGCCTTTTCAATGCGGAAGGCCATCTCGGGTGATAGTGCCGCACGGCCGTGCAACACATCCGAGAGGGTGGCCCGGCGGACGTCAAGCACGTCCGCTGCCTGGGTGATGCTCAAGCCCAATTCATTCAGGATCTCATCACGGATAAACTCACCCGGATGCGGCGGCGTAGACGGAGGTCTGTAGCCCAACGCTTAGCATGATTCAATGGCGGGAAGATCGTCAGATCGGTACTGGCATGTATAACCGTAGGCCTGGAATCTTCTTGAAATGAGCATCCAGGCTGTAAACGCGGCAATCGCGCTCAATTGCCAAGGCGGCGATGAGCAGATCCGAAAGAGGCAACGTGACTCCCTTGCGGAGCAACTGTGCCGAAAGATCACCTGTTCGGAGCCATGTGATCTGAGTCACTTCAAAGTAGCGTAAAGCTAAAAGGGACTCGGAGAGTGCGGTTCGTTCGGACGGAGTCCGGCAACCCTGAAGCAATTCAGCCAGCACGACGCCGACCAACGCAACCTCGTCTGTGTCAATAAGCATGTCGAGGGAGATCTTTTCGGGGGAATCTGGTCGGTTAAAGAAGGGGATCCAAACTGACGTGTCAGCGATGACCATGGCGGCGGCGTTTCAACACAGCTTGATGGCGGATCTCAGCTTGCTCCAAGTTCTTCCAGTCGAGGTCAAGATGAATCGTGCCGCTCAACGATTTGAGTTGATCCAACTTTTTTCTCCGGATCAATTCGGCTGCAGCCTGATGAATCGCCTCGGTTTTCGTTTTCGCGGCGGTCACATCCATGAGTTCCCGCATAAGCTTCTCGTTAAGGTCCAGTGTGGTGCGCATAGACAATCCTGTCGTTGATATGCCTGTATCGTATGCACGAAGTATGCAGATGTCAATCGTTCGCGCAGAGCGCACAGCCTGTATGAGGGACTACGGTGAATATGGGGTCGCGTCTTGCATTGATGCATTCTACGGTTGGCGGTCGGTGCAACGATTTCCCGTCCTGATGACATGGAAGGAATCTGAGGTCTTGTTGCGAACAGGGAGTTCTGCAAGAGAAACGCGGGGCGTCACCGCGTTATTCTGAGAGCTTGGTAACAAAGTCCGCCAACGGGATGATTGAACAGCTCGACCTTGCACTGGATCGCGTTGAGATACGCCTCTTCGGCGTTGCCACCGGGGATGGCGAAGGCAGAGATGAAGATGTTGGTGGCAAAGACGACACGCACGATCAGTGGCCCTGGAAGACCAGCTTCTCGACATCGGCTTCAGTCAACACGCCTTTCTTTCTGGCTTTCTTCACGCCGTATCGCTGTAATTCGTGGAACTGCTCTTCTCGCCGCTGCCGCTCATAGACGGTCAGCATTTCCCTGAAGAGCTGGCTCTTGTTCTTCGCCTCTGCCTTGGCCAGCCTTTCAAAATTCTCGGCGAGAGTAGACGGCAGTGAGACGGTGATTGGCACGCGCGAGCGCTTCATGGCCACCTCCTGTATGACAAATTCATGCAGCGATGAGTGGAGCAAGGTCAAACAGGGATGCGGCCGTCCGTTGCGCCGTATTCACATGGGAGTTGGATCCTTGAGTGAGCAATCTGGTCAGGATCAACCGTCAGGTGGCAGATAGCAAACATCAAGAACACCATGGTACATAGAGCCATGACTCTGCGCACGTTGGAAGCACTCACGTTCGACAACACGTACGCCCGACTGCCCGAGGCCTTCTACGCCAAGCTCAACCCGACGCCGTTTCAGGCGTCCCCCTACCTCGTTCATGCGAATCCTGAAGCCGCGGCGCTGATCAGCCTCGATCCTGAAGAAGCGGCCCGTCCGGACTTTGCTCAGGTCTTCGGCGGGAGCCTGCTCGTGCCGGGCATGGAGCCGCTCGCGATGCTCTATTCCGGCCATCAGTTCGGCGTCTATGTCCCGCAACTGGGCGACGGCCGCGCAATTCTCCTTGGGGAAGCAACAAACGAGCGGGGCGAGCGGTGGGATTTGCATCTCAAAGGCGGCGGGCTCACGCCATTTTCGCGCGATGGCGACGGGCGCGCGGTCTTGCGCTCGACGATCCGCGAATATCTCTGTTGCGCGGCCATGACAGGTCTCGGCATCCCGACGACGCAGGCGCTCTGTATCGTGGGAAGCGACCACAAGGTCTATCGGGAACAGGTTGAGACCGGCGCGACACTGGTCCGCATGGCGCCATCCCACGTGCGGTTCGGCACGTTCGAGATCTTCTACTACCGCAAACAGCATGAACACCTGCGAGTCCTTGCCGACTATGTGATCGCCCAGCACTATCCGCATCTCACGGCTGTGCCAACCAAGTATGCCCGCTTCTTTACCGAAGTCGTCGAGCGGACCGCCACCCTGATTGCGCAGTGGCAAGCGGTTGGGTGGTCTCATGGGGTGATGAATACCGACAACATGTCGGTTCTGGGTCTCACCCTGGACTACGGGCCGTATGGGTTTATGGACGACTACGACGCCGGGTTCATCTGCAATCACTCCGATCACAACGGCCGCTATGCGTATAATCAGCAGCCGTACATCGGATTGTGGAATCTCAGCTGTCTGGCGCAGGCCCTGTTGCCGTTGGTGGAGAAAGAGGCCTTAAAGGCCGTGCTTGAGACCTATCAACCTTTCTATGAGCAGACGTATCTCACTCATATGCGGGCGAAGTTGGGATTACGAGAGGGGCGCACGGAAGACGACTCCCTGATTCAAGACTTTCTGGGTCTGCTCCAGGAGAGTCACGCGGATTACACGAGGGTGTTCCGGGAGTTGAGCGCCTTCTCGTCGGCCGAGGGTGCGACGAACGAGAAACTGCGCGAGCTCTTTCTCAACCGCGACCGGTTCGACGAATGGGCGGCGCGATATCGCGATCGGCTGCGGAGCGAGCAGAGCCGCGACGGGGAACGGCAGGCGCGGATGGACCGGGTCAATCCCAAGTATGTGCTTCGCAATTATCTCGCGCAGGTGGCGATCGAAAAAGCCCAACACAAGGACTTCTCAGAGATCGAGCGGATGTACACTCTGTTGCAACATCCCTACAGCGACCAGCCAGGCATGGAGGCCTATGCGGCTCCGCCTCCCAATTGGGGCAAGCACTTAGCAGTCAGTTGCTCGTCCTAAAGATCCTTCCGGCCTGGCATCGTCTATGCTCTCTCCATGAGCAGCCTCCCTCAGGGGGATCGCTCGACTCACTGTCTCGGTGGGTTCGTAGAGCGGTCCCCCGCCAACACCTACGCACGCTCCCATCTCGGTGTTCACCCGAGCATCACCATCGCTTCACTCTCCGCACCATCTATTGTACAGTGGCGACTCGTTTAGGCGGAGGACGCGCTCAGCGTGCTCGTGCCGGTGGAGGGTCTACACTGGTGGCGGAACAACCGTGCAGCAGACGACTCTAGGCGGGTTGAAGGTCCGGCTTGCCGGCGGCACCGACGGGCGAGGAGGCGGGACCGGCCCGTTGGTAATTCTATTGCATGGGTTCGGCGCGCCGGGGGATGATTTAGTTCCGCTCGCGGAGATGATCGATGTTCCGGCGGGCACGCGCTGGCTGTTCCCGGAAGGGCCTCTGCCGCTCAGCCTGGGCTTCGGCGATGCGCGGGCTTGGTGGATCATCGACTTCGCGCGGATCCAGGCGGATCGCGAGGCCGGTCGTGTGCGCGACATGTCGATGGAGGTGCCGAACGGCCTGGCTCTCGCGCGAGAGCGTCTAGCGCGGTTCCTCGACGAACTGCCTCGATCTCTGCCGGTCGATTTCACGCACACGGTGATCGGTGGGTTCTCGCAAGGGGCGATGCTCACCTGTGACGCGGTGTTGCACGGTACGGCGCCGTTTACCGGGCTCGTCCAACTGTCCGGAAATCTCCTGGCGCAACCGGTCTGGAGCCCACTCATGCCTCAACGCAAGGGCCTGCCGGTCTTTCAGAGCCATGGTGCAGATGACGAGATCCTGGCTCACATCGGCGCCGAACGATTGCGTGATCTGCTGGCACAAGCCGGCTTGGCCGTTGAATGGCATAGTTTCAGAGGCGGGCACGAAATCCCTGAACTGGTTCTGAGGCGACTCGGTGTGTTTCTTACAAAGGTGCTGACGAAATCATGAGTGCGCATCAACCGTTTTTTCTCGCCGGCCCGGATGGCAAGCATATTCGGGGCGATCACGCCGTGGGCCAAGGCCGCCAGATTTTCTTCATCACCGGGTTTCTCTCCAAACGCTGGGGCAACAAGAGCAAGGCTCTGGCGCAGTGGTGTCAGGAAAAGGGGTGGGGATTTTGTTGTTACGATGTGCGCGGATTCGGTGATTCCGAAGGCCAGTTTACGGACTACACGCTGTCCGATTGGATCGCCGATGCACAGACGGTGCTCGACTCCATCAAGTCTGGACCACCTGTCACGATTGTCGGCAATTCGCTCGGCAGCTGGATCGCCTGGTTGGTCGCGCAGGAGTCTCCAATGGTGGAGGAACTCATCCTGATCGCTCCGGCGTTCAACATGATGGGTACGCGGGCGAAGATCATCTCCAAGGACCGGTTGCATCACTGGCATACCGCCGGATGGATGCCGTGGGATGACGATCCGCTGCACAGGGATTGGCCCTTGTCCTGGAAGTGGGTGGAAGAGAGTGAACGGTATTGGGCCAGAACGTTCGATGTCGTTCGCCATGTGAAGACGACGATTCTGCATGGGGTGCACGATACCGTCATTGCACCGGAAGGCAGCCAACAATTCGCCGACGAATTGTGCCGCCGCGTTCCAACATTTCCACTCGACCTGCGGCTGATTCAAGGCGATCACCGGCTCAGCAGCCCGGAGCACCTGGAGTTGTTTCGACGATTGGTGATGAGGGAGATCTGATGCTTGTTGTCATTCACAAAGAATGCGGTGGCCCGGCGTTGGAAGAGTCGCCGGTTGGTGAGGTCTGTGCGATTCCCGTCGATCGGTTCCCTTTCCCCTGCTTTACTTGTCTGGAAGAGATTCTCGACGAATCGGAAGTGCGGCTGTCGGAAGAATTGGGCATATAGGTACCAACCGATTCAGCCCATGGGCATAGGGAGGCCGGAGCGGACTTGTGTTACCGAGCACGCGGAACGTCCAGTATCATTCTGGCTGGCCTTCTCTCCGGAACACAATCGCACAGCCGTTTCGTGTCAGAAAAGACGGGGTAGTCGTGCTCGGAATCGCGTGTGACTCGGTTGTGATCGAAAAGGATTGTCTGCTATGGTGCCTGACTTCACCGCAGGAACCGCAAGAATCAGGGAGGAAAAGAGCGCTCATGGCCACGAACGACAAGCAAGTCATTTTTTCATTGGTCAATGTCGGCAAGGTCTATCCGCCGAAAAAGCAGGTCCTGCGCGAGATCTATCTCGGCTTCTACTACGGCGCGAAAATCGGCGTGCTGGGTCTGAACGGGTCCGGGAAAAGTTCGCTGCTCAAGATCATCGCGGGCGTTGATCCCAATTACACGGGTGAGATTACGAGATCCAAAGGATACAGCGTCGGTCTACTCGAACAGGAGCCGCAGCTCGATCCCAATAAGACGGTCAAGGAAGTCGTGGAGGAGGGCAAGAAGGAGCTGGTGGCGCTGCTGAAGGAATATGAAGACGTGAGCAACAAGATCGGCGAAGCCGATCCCGACACGATGGAAAAGTTGTTGGACAAGCAGGCGCAACTGCAAGAGAAGATCGAGGCGGCAAACGGCTGGGAACTGGAAAACGAGCTCGACATTGCCATGGATGCCTTGCGCTGCCCGCCGGCCGATCAGAAGGTTGGGAGTCTGTCCGGCGGCGAGAAACGGCGTGTCGCGCTCTGCCGTCTCATGATTCAGGAACCGGATATTCTCTTGCTCGACGAGCCGACAAACCATCTCGACGCCGAGTCCGTCCAATGGCTGGAACAGCATCTCCAGCAATATAAGGGCACGGTCATCGCCGTGACCCACGACCGCTATTTCCTCGACAATGTGGCCGGCTGGATTCTGGAATTGGATCGCGGTCACGGGATTCCGTTTCAAGGCAATTATTCGTCCTGGTTGGAGCAGAAGAAGGATCGACTGGAGAAGGAAGAGAAGGCGGAGTCGAAACGGAAAAAGACCCTCGAACACGAGTTGGAGTGGATTCGCATGTCGCCGAAGGCCCGCCAATCCAAGGGGAAGGCGCGCTTGAACCGGTATGAGGAACTGGTCAACCAGCGGCAGGAATCGGTGGCGGAGGATCTGGAAATCTACATTCCGCCCGGGCCTCGGCTGGGGGACGTGGTGGTCGAAGCCAAAGGGATCAGCAAGGGATTCGGCGACAAGCTGCTCTACGAACAGGTGAATTTCAGTCTGCCGAAAGGCGGGATCGTCGGCGTGATCGGGCCGAACGGGGCCGGGAAGACGACCATGTTTAGGATGATCATCGGCAAGGACAAGCCGGATGCCGGGTCGATCAAGATCGGCGAGACGGTGAAGCTCGGCTACGTCGATCAAGATCGCAGCTTGGATGGCAACAAGACCGTGTACGAAATCATTTCCGACGGCCAGGAAACGATCAAGCTCGGCAAGGCCGAGGTGAATGCCCGCGGCTACTGCGCGCGGTTCAACTTCGCCGGGACGGATCAACAGAAGAAAGTGAAGGATCTGTCGGGCGGCGAACGCAATCGCGTCCATCTGGCCCGTATGTTGAAAGAAGGCGCTAACCTCATCATTCTGGACGAGCCGACGAACGATTTGGATGTGAATACGCTCCGTGCCCTGGAAGAAGGGTTGGAGAGTTTTGCCGGTTGCGCGGTGATCAGCAGCCACGACCGTTGGTTCCTTGACCGGATCGCCACGCACATCTTGGCTTTTGAAGGCGACAGCAAGGTCGTGTGGTTCGAAGGGAACTACAGCGAGTATGAGGCAGACCGGAAGAAGCGGCTCGGCAAAGAAGCCGATCAACCGCACCGCATTCGGTACCGGAAGCTCACGCGAAATTAAGGGGTTACGCGACCGGAGTCTTCCTTCTCTCGCATCTTTTGACTGCTACGTTCCCATAGGGCCTCTTGAAGCCTGCTAGGGCCGAACGCCCTTAGTAATTGCGGGGGCCATCCGTCCCGTTTTTCTCAAGGTTCCTGATTCATCAACCGATACGAATTGACAGGGAGAGCTATGTCGAGCCCGCCCTGACGCTATCCGTACATCTTTGAATTTGTACAGACTGACGGGGTCTTAGCCTATGAGAAGGGAATTCGCATGACCGATCAGCGATCCGATGATGCCCTGTCTACACTACGTCTGAGCGACGAACATTGGGCGTTAGTGTTCGAAGGCTGCGGCATCGGTGTGTGGGAATGGAATGCCACTACAAACAAGGTACGTTTCTCCAACGGATGGACGGATCTATTCGGTTATGCCCTCGAGGAAGTCAGCGGCAGCCCCGACGAATGGATCCTGCCCGTCCATCCGGACGATCGGGCGCAGTTCATGGACGATTTTCAGCGACACGTGCAGGGTGAGCTCTCGATCTGTGCCAATGAACACCGGATGCGGTGCAAAGACGGATCGTATAAATGGGTACTCGATCAAGGAAAGGTCCTGTCACGGTCGTCCGACGGCTCACCACTCCGTGTTGTCGGCGTCTACACGGACATTACCGAGCGCAAACAACTCGAACAACGCCTTGCCCTCCAGCATGAGGTGGCCAATGTGATGGCCAGCGCGTCCGGGCTGGATGATGCGATGGCCGCGGTGCTTCAACCGGCCTGTGAGGCCTTAGGGTGGTCAGAAGCACTGCTGTGGGTGGTTGATGAGTCGGCCCAGAGGCTCCGATGCCATTCGACGTGGGTCACACCCACTGCAGCGTCGGATTATTACGGGACCGTCAGCCGCGAGATGACGTTTTCGATGGGCGTCGGACTCCCAGGGCGAGTCTGGGAAAGTGCGAGTCCAGAGTGGATTGCAGACGTGACCCGAGACCAGAATTTCCCGCGGGCTGCACTGGCCAAACAAGCGGGTTTTCACGCGGCTGTCGCGTTTCCTGTCAAATTGGATGGCCGCATCCATGCCGTGTTGGAATTCTTTCATCATGAGGTCATCCCGGCAGATGCCACGCTCCTGATCACCTTCCAAGCCATGGCCGATCAACTCAGCCAGTTCTGCGCGCGCAAACAGGCGGAAGCGACAATTCGTGGCGTGACGACAGCGATCGACAAAGTAAAAGGCGTGGTCGAATTTGCACTCGACGGCACCATCCTGACGGCTAATGAGAACTTTCTCCGCAGCATGGGCTATACCCTGTCCGAGATTCAAGGACGGCATCACCGGATGTTCTGTGACCCAGCCTATGTGGCAAGCGTGGACTACCAGGTGTTCTGGGCCAAACTCAATCGAGGCGAGTTTGACGTGGGCACCTATCAGCGCATCGGCAAGAGTGGGAAAATTGTCTGGATTGAATCGTCCTACAACCCGATCCTCGATATGAATGGGAAACCGTGGAAGGTTATCAAGTTCGCCACAGATATCACGCAACAAAAACTGGCAGAAGGGGTCGTCAAGGCTAGTGCGGAGCGGCTGGATCTGGCCGTCACAGCCGCACGGGTCGGTATCTTTGAGCATGACCATCAGGAGGGCACGCTCTATTGGTCGGAGACTCTCCGAGACATTTATGGCGTGGGCCCCAATGAGTCAGGCTCTTTACCACGGTATCTCAGCCTGATTCCCGAGGTGGATCGCGAGAGAGTCCAGTCTGCGATACAACAGGCCCACGTCCCAACCGGGGACGGGGAATTGCACCTCGAGCACCAAATAGTCAGGTCTGATGGAGCGACTCGACATCTGATCCTGCATTCCCGTACGTGCTTCACCGATGGCGGTTCGGCCCGAGTCCCGACTCGTACGATTGGGACCGTCATGGACATCACCAGTAGCAAGCAGGCCGAAGAGGCGCTCAGGGCAAGCCAGGAGCGCCTCCAGTGCGCCCTTGACGTCGCAACGGACGGCTTGTGGGACTGGAACCTCTTGACGCAGCAAGCCTATTACAGCCCCAGCTGGATTCGTCTGTTGGGCCTTGAAGACCAAGGGAGTGCCTTGAACAACATCGACGAATGGAAAAGCCGTGTTCATGCGGAAGACCTCCCGTGGGTCGACCAGGCGCTCAACGATCACTTGGAAGGAAGAACGTCCGGCTATATGGTCGAGCATCGCGTTCGTCACCGAACCGGAGAATGGAAGTGGTTTGCGATGCGAGGGAAATTGGTCCAGTGGGATGAGGATGGTCGCCCGGTTCGCATGATGGGGACCATGACCGACGTCACAGATCGCAAGCTGTCGGATATCGCGCTGGCTCAAGCCGCCCACGATCTTGAAAAAAAGAATCTGGAATTGGCGGAGGCCCGGGATAAGGCCCTCGACGCCGCTAAAATGAAGGCCGAGTTTCTGGCCACCATGAGCCATGAGATTCGGACCCCGATGAACGGCGTGATTGGGATGACCGGACTGTTGCTCGACACACCGCTCACCAGCGAACAGCGTGAATTCGCGGAAACGGTCCGCCGGTCGGGCGAACATCTGCTGGATATCATCAACGACATTCTCGACTTTTCCAAAGTGGAAGCAGGCAAACTGGAACTGGAGGGCCTCGATTTTGACCTGCGGACGACGGTCGAGGATGCCATCAGCCTCATCGGCGAGCGCGCCTATTCGAAAGGTCTTGAACTTGCCTACCTGGTGCAGGCGGGTGTTCCTACGGCACTCCGCGGCGATCCCGGCCGCCTTCGCCAGATCCTGACGAATCTAGTCGGCAACGCGATCAAGTTTACCGAGCATGGCGAGGTCGTGGTGATGATCAGCGCCGAGGCCGACACCGCGCCTCACCTTGTATCTCCCGCGTCCTCCTGGACGCTGCGATTTGAAGTGACCGACACCGGGATTGGGCTCACGCCGCCGCAGCGGGCGAAATTGTTTCAACCGTTTACCCAAGCCGATGGGTCTACGACCAGAAAGTTTGGCGGTACCGGGCTTGGGCTCGCCATCTGCAAACAGCTGGTGGAAATGATGGGCGGACAGATCGGGGTGAACAGCGTCGCCGGTCAAGGCAGCACCTTTTGGTTTACGGCCAAGTTCGGCCTCCAGCCTGAGGGGAGCCAGGCTGCGGTTCAGCCGCAGGCCGCCCTCAAGGGTCGCCGAGTTCTGATCGTCGACACCCACACTACGACTCGGAAAATGCTTGAGCACCAATTACGTGAGGTCGGGATTCTCTGTGAGGGTGTAGAAAATGGTGATCAGGCTCTGGATCGCTTGTGTGTCGCGGCTGAGCAGGGTGCGCACGTCGATCTGGTGATCATGGATATGCAGTTATCGGGTATGGATGTGCTGGATGTGGCCCGGAGAATCAAAGCCGAGCCGCGGATCAGTTCGACGCGCCTGATTCTACAGACGTCATGGGGTCGGCGAGGAGACGCCAAGGCCGCCCAGGATGCCGGATTTGCAGCCTACCTGACAAAACCGATTCGCCAATCGCAGCTCCACGAGTGTCTCAGTCTTGTCCTGACCAATTCCTCTAGTGCCGCCGCCACTGGCACTCAGCCGACGGCACCCTTGATCACTCGGCATAGTTTGTCGGAAGTGCAGGCGCGATCCCGAGGGCGCATTCTTGTGGCGGAAGACAACCCGGTCAATCAAAAGGTGGCGGTCAAGATGATTGAGAAGCTTGGGTATCGGGTGGACGTGGTCGGGAACGGGCGGGAGGCGGTCGAGGCGAGCGGGCGGATTCCGTACGACTTGGTGTTCATGGATTGCCAAATGCCTGAGATGGACGGGTTTGAAGCGGCAAAGGCGATCAGGGCGCGCGAACGCGGAGTTGGCCACCTCCCGATCGTCGCGATGACCGCCAACGCGATGCAGGAGGACCGTCAACGGTGTCTGGAGGCCGGGATGGACGACTACCTCAGTAAACCCGTCGCGAGCAAGTCTCTGGCTGACACCCTCAATCGTTGGCTGTCGCAGGACACTGTCCCTTCGGAGACAGCATCGCGGGCAGCGTAACTCATCGTTGGTACCTACCTTTCTCGGGTCTGACATCTTCCAACCATCAGCCTAACGTCGTAGAATCATCTCCCAATTCATCGTGTGCCGCTCGCTGCCCGCGCATGAATACTGGGCAGCGGCGGGAGCCGGCATCGAGGGAAGGTGAGTACGATGGGCGTTTCCCATCAGCACGGCATGGCCATGGACATCTCATGAAGCCGCGTGTTCTCGTCACCGGAGCCGCGGGATTAATCGGGCAGTATGTCGTGAAGACGGCTGCTCGATGGGCGCCGCAATGGGAGGTACAGGCACTTACTCGCGCGGATTTCGATATGACGGACCATGTTGCCGCAGAACATGTCTTGCAGCGTCTTCAACCCAGCGCCGTCATCCATTGTGCGGCCTTGAGCCGGACGAAAGATTGTGAGCGAGATCCCCAGCTGGCCCGTCGCATCAATGTGGACGCGACGGCTCATCTAGCTCGACTCTGCGCCGATATTCCCTTTATCTTCCTGTCCAGCGGCGAAATCTTCGACGGCCGACGAGGATGGTATCAGGAGGAGGATCGCCCGGCGCCGATCAACGTGTATGGCAAGACCAAGGCTGAAGCTGAGCAGGCTGTGCTGCAAAATCCGCGTCACACCGTCATTCGGATCGTGCTGACTGCGGGCACGTCAGAGCATGGGGACCGAAGTTTTGTAGAAGACATGTGCCGAACGGCCAAGGCTGGGAAGAATGTGACGCTCTATGCGGACGAATTCCGCTGTCCGCTTCCGGCAGGGGTGATTGCCCGGGTCCTGTGGGAACTTGTGCAACGCGAGTGTCCGGGGCTCTATCATTTGGGTGGAAGCGAACGGCTCTCGCGCTGGGAAATCGGGAAGTCTTTGTTGCCCTGGTATCCGGAGCTGAACGGGTGGTTAGTCGAAGGTTCTTCACAGGATCACCGGGGCGCCCCGCGTCCCGCAGACCTTTCCTTGAACTGCGAAAAGATCCAGCGGCTCTTATCGTTTCCCATCCCAGGCTTTCGAAGCTGGCTGACCGGCCGGGAACGCCAGGGCGTCGATCTCTGGGAGTATGAAACCTAATCTCGTGAACCATACAGTCGGGTAAAGCGGAGGCACGATGGATCCCCAAAGCGGCATGATGGCATCAGATCCGTTACCCTTGATCCTGACCGCCTATCTTGTGATGGCGGTGGTGATGGGGGTTTTGTGGGCAGTACAACGAAACACGAGAAATGCCGCGATCGGCGATGTCGGCTGGTGTATGGGGCTCATGGTCTCCGTGCTGTGGTACACCACTCTGGCTGACGTCGGGATCGAGCGAGTGCTCCTCACGGCGATGTTGGTGGGGCTCTATGCGGGTCGGCTGGGGCTGTACATTCTGTTCAACCGCGTCGTGGGCAAGCAGGAAGACGGCCGCTATCGCCGGCTGCGGGAAGAATGGGGCGAGTCGGAGCCGGTCAAGATGTTCGTCTACTTTCAACTGCAAGCCGTGGCCGTCGCCGTATTTTCCCTGCCATTTTTGGCGGTACTCTGGAATCCACGGCCTCCGTCCTCGTTGGTCGAACTGATCGGAATCGTGATCTGGAGTGTCGCCATCTCCGGCGAAGCGAAGGCCGATCGGCAGCTGGCCCACTTCCGGGCGGATCCTCGAAATGAGGGTCGTGTATGCCGGGAAGGGCTGTGGCGCTATTCACGCCATCCGAATTACTTCTTCGAATGGCTGCATTGGTGTTCGTATGTCGTCATGACCATGGGGGCGCCCGACTGGCCGTTCACGTGGATTGGGCCGATCGGCATGGGATGGATGCTGCTCAAACTGACGGGGATTCCGAGGACCGAGGCACAGGCGTTGCGAACCCGAGGCGAGGAATACCGGGAGTATCAGCGGACAACCAACGCGTTCTTTCCCTGGTTCCCCCGGAAGGTGTAGATCGGCTATTTCAGGTCTGCCAAGTGGGCTCGCGCGAGTTCAGCTTCTTTGCTGGACGGATAGGAACGAACAATTTCTTCATAGAGCTCTTTGGCGTGGGGAATGTTTCCTTGGTTTTCTTCAAAAGCGGCGGTTTCGAACAGCTCATGGGCTTTGTCCGAACAGCCCAACAGCAACAACAGTCCGAGCACGCACACCATCGATCGTACCGATATTATGACCATAGGCCGCTCCTTTCGGGCGGTATCCTACCCGCTTGAGGTACGGCTGTCCAGATGGGCCAAGTCATCTCGTGACCGAGTCGATGCCGTAGCGTGGCGCCGTGATCGCTTCACTGCGGCATGTGGGACAGCGGCTGGGCCTGGTCAATTTCGCCCGGTCGCGAAACAGGAACCCGCAGTCGGAACAGGCGGAAGGGTCCAGCACGAATCGCCGTGACCGGTCGCGCGCCACGGTTTTCACAATATGAGGTAAATGTTCTTCGACCTGACGCTCTGGAATGCCGAGCATCTGTGCGAGCTGATGGGATGAAAGCCGAGTACTCGCCAATAGGTCGATCATGCGTTGACGTACCGTACGTTCAGGCGGCAACATGGAGGCATGGTAAGCGAGCTCGAAGGGAAATGCCACGGGGATAGGTCTCCCAGGGCTTCTCAAACGGCCCCGGCTTTGGTAGGCTGACCGGCGTCGTGCCTGACGTGTGTTCGTAAGGGGAAGCCAACCAGTCCGCCACTCTGGAGGGAGCCATGACGATATCCACGAGGTTCTTTGAGATGCTCCGCATGCTCGGCCGTCTGTGGGCGGATCTTCCTTCATTGGTTCGCCTGCTCAGAGCCTGGAAGAAGGGCAGCTATCCAGGTCTTTCCGTCCGCACACTCGCGTCAGTGGCTGCGGCCCTGCTCTATCTCCTGAGTCCGGTGGATCTGGTGCCGGACTTCATTCCCGGGATTGGCATACTCGATGACGTGGTCGTGCTGGCGCTGCTGCTCCAGAGCCTGGCGCAGGACCTGGCAACCTTCCGCG